>NZ_JBFEFG010000241.1 GCF_040718835.1 Bremerella sp. JC817
TAGCCGTAGGGGAACCTGCGGCTGGATCACCTCCTTTCTAAGGAAAACTTTTGGTTCAAGTGGTTTTCACGAACCCAACGAACCCAAAAGTGGGACGACCACCGATCACTCAAGCAAGTCACTACCTTATTTATATTGAAATGCCTCTTAGAGCTTCACCGCTCTAAGAGGTTTTTTCATGCGCGCTGCGTAGCAAATCAGTGTCGCAATACAGACGGAACATCTCGGGCTCGCTCGTCGACCAGACCATTGGTTGGCCTGTCCATATCTCGCCTGGTCTTCTGGCGGTAATTCGGATTCTGAATAACCGGCATATCCGATACGACAACACCCTGCCCCATTCGCGGAAGTTGACCCTTCTGCAGCTTTGATTAGGGTGGAGATAGATCTTTGATCATTCACTCCCCCATCGATGATTCGCTTTTTCTGAGGTTCTCGGATGCGAAACGCATTTATTCTTGTATCGGCCGGTCTGCTGACCGTCGCTTCGCTCCTTTTGGTTCCCCCAACGATCACGCCTGATCGGTCGGCTGAAATTCAAGATCAGCCAACGGAAGTGGCAGCTCGGTACCACTACCGCAATCGTCGCGGCAAGATTTATCGCCGATAGATTGGTTTTCTAGAGAGCGATTTCAAATCGCAGTCCAATTGCCAGACAGTCTCGGGCATCCACTCCGCCTGGGTTGGCAATGAATTGGAAGTCAGGCTGCAAAACAATCGAGTCCGTTAGCTGGCAAAGATAATAGAGCTCGACGACCGATTCGTAGGTATGTCCTGAAATCTCATGAATGGTGGGCCCCCATTGGGTATAGGCCCACCCCAGGCCGATGTAATCTTCGTCGCGTCCCTCGAAGAATCCCTTGTAGTTCAGACCGCAGCCGTAATATCGGTTGATTTCGTTGTACTGCTCAGGGGCCCAGCCCAGTTGGAAGAACAAACCCA
This sequence comes from Bremerella sp. JC817, assembly GCF_040718835.1. Lineage (NCBI taxonomy): Bacteria > Pseudomonadati > Planctomycetota > Planctomycetia > Pirellulales > Pirellulaceae > Bremerella > Bremerella sp. JC817. Next base: position 943 of record NZ_JBFEFG010000241.1, read on the forward strand.
AACCCTGATCCGTTTCTGGGTCGTTCCCTTCTCGGAAGACCAACTGGTCGAACGCCATATAGAAGCCATGATTTCCCTGGCGAGTTTCGCCGCTGCCATCGACATGCTCGACTTCGCCTGAATGTCGCCAGGCACCAAAGCGATAAACTCCGGTTAACTGCCCTTCTGCTCCGAAACGAGGTTCCCAGGCCGCCTCAAAAATCGCGAAGTGGCCATATTTCCCGAGTTCGTTAAGGCCCCAGGTTCCTCCGCGCGGATTTCCGTCGTAGATGCCACCTTTCAGCAGCAAGGAATCAGACCAACGAGCAAATCCGGCGATGCCCATCCCAGGGGTCGGAAAAGTTGGCATCGGAACGTTAGGAATCACACCGAACGAAGATCCAACGAAATCGCCCGCCAGATCGAGGGCACAAAAGTCGGCGTTGGCGTCTTGCTTACCAATCTTGAACCAGACGTCTCCCTCGCCGAATTCCTGCATCCACCAGTATTCACTGATCTGCGTGAAAGGATCGGCGTCGAGGTTACTCAGCGTCTGATAGTCGCCCACGTAATCGGTCGTGATGCTGCGGCCGTGATTGTTCTCGCCGTAGATGAAGAAGGTACCTCCTTCAATCCCGACCGCTTCGTTCATGTCGATGCTGAAGACAATATCGATGTTGCCACGGTAGGCCGTCGCGCCACTCGTCTTAATGCCACCATGGGCATTGTTGAAGACCTCGCCGGTGTAGATGTACTCACCGGTGACTGATTGTTTTGGTCCCAGCACATGAAACCACTCACCAAACAGCGTTCCTCCCCAAGGCTCGAGTTCTTCTTTCTCGATCTGCGCCTCAGAGGCTAACAACTCATCGGGGCCACCGCTGGGTCCGCGCAACTCCGGCACCACCAAAGGATGATGTTGAGTCTCCATTGGCGCATCATTCGGTGCGATCCCAGGTTCTGGATAACCTTGGAATCGTGCTGCTTCTGCGCGATCAATGACTACTAAGAAAATAGCGATTAAGAGACTGATTACCTGCCCGAATCGAATCATCCGTGATTGCCAACCTTCTGGGGTTAAGAGGTGGTTCCGTCGCACGTTTCATCGGTTGCCAAGCAGGTACTAGTGGGCTGCGGCAGTCCGCAATTCAACGCTTAGATGGGGGCGAATTTCGTCCCAAGAACAGGTCATTTCGATTAGAGCGGCGAATCGGTTTCGCGACGTCAAACAGTGCTAAATAACAGCCTATGCTTCCTCGATCATCTAGATCGAATCACAACATACATCATGTTCGTTATTGTAATTCGGTGGGGCAAATGAGTACTGAACAGATGCAAATTCAGCGATCGACCTGGTGGGGATGGGTGAATTCAAGAGTCGGCGCCAAGCTTGGCATTGGCTTCCTGGTGATGGGCCTGCTAGTGCTCTCATGTGCAGCCACCGGCGCCTATGTCGTTCACTGCTACGACCATTCACTCGACTACCTGATCAGCAATGGCTGGCAAGCAAACTCTGGCGCAACGCAAGGGATCTTGGGTGTTCGCTCACAAATGTTGGCGGTCGAAAACATTCGCCAAGGCTTCGATCGTGAAGAGAATCTCGCGTTGATCACCACCTCTCGCGAAACATCACAGCAAGCATTTGTCGAGATCATGGAGTCCGGCCTGATTGATAGCGAGCATTCCGAGCGACTTCAGAAGCAATTCGTTGAGTACAACTCCTCGCTCGACAACTTGCTTTCCCTGTACACTGACATGGATGCCAAACGAACCTTGCTGCGGGATCATTCGAATCATTTCGTGAAAGTTGGCGAATTGGTAGAAACTCTCGGAGATTCCGCGGTCGAAGAGCTGGAACAAAACCCGGACAAACCGTTTACCTGGAATGATGGGATTGCTCAAAAGTGGGAAGCTGCTGACGGAGGGATGGAAGCATCGATCGGCTTCCTGACGCAGCTGTTCTACCTCGAACAAATTATCGCTGGTCGTAATATCGCAGAGTCCAAGGTCGATTTGGATGCCGCTCGTAAATTTCATGAAGAAGCGATGCAAGGCATGCTGGCCTCAGGCAGCTTCGACGTTCCTTTCCAGTCGGAAGAGTTCCCCCAGTACAACTCCCAAACCTACTCCGAAGTCTACCGACAGCTCTTCCGCGAACAATCTCGCCTTTCCGACGACTTTATTGCCAGTCTTTCGCAATATCGCCAAGCAGCCAAGGATTATCAGCAGATCGCTTCAACCTTAGTCGCTCATGTGGAAGAACTCGGGGACGATGCTCAGCGTGCCGTCGATTCGACGATGGCCAGTGTTGACTCCAATCGTCAATTCGCGGTGATCTCACTTTCGATGGTCACAATTGTCGCCTTGATCATTGGCGTCGCCTTTGGCGTGATCTGTACCCGTTCGATCGCGACTCCGCTCCGCCGAACCGTGGACATGCTTCGTGACATTGCCGCAGGCGAAGGGGACCTCACCCGACGACTGCATGTTTCGGGCACCGACGAAATCGCTCAGCTCGCCAAGGGCTTCAATCAATTTGTCGAGAAGCTTCAGCACTTGATCCGCCACATCGCACAAAATGCAACCTCGATTCAGACGTCAGCGACTTCACTGGATAGCGCTGCCTCGTCGTTGATTGATGGTGCTCGGCAAACGACCAGCGAATCTACCCAGGTGCGCACATCTTCCAACGAAATGGAAGTGGGCCTGGGAAGTGTTTCGTCGGCAACAACGGTCATGTCGAGCAATATCCAGACGATCGCCTCGTCATTGCAAGAGATGACGAAAACGATCGACGAGATCGCGCGCAACTCGGAACGTGCTGCGTCAAGCATGACCAAGACATCGAACCTGGCAACCGCCAGCAATGCCAAGATAGATACGCTGGGCAGCGCTGCGGAAGATATTGGTTCTGTGATTCAGCAAGTCGAAGACATCGCCGAGCAAACCAATTTACTCGCGTTGAACGCCACGATCGAAGCGGCTCGGGCCGGGGAAGCGGGCAAGGGTTTCGCTGTCGTGGCCACTGAAGTGAAAGAACTCGCTCGGCAAACGGCCGGAGCGATCGATAGTATTCGCGAGAAAGTGCTACACATTCAAAACTCGTCGTCCGAAGCGATGAGCGCCATCGGCGAAATGAACGCGATGATCAGCGATGTCACGCAGCTCGCCACGACAATTGCTTCAGCGGTCGAAGAGCAGAATATCGTGACCCGCAGCATCTCGGACAACGTTACCAACGCGTCCGAGATGACCAAGACGGTCGTTTCGACGATCGAAGGATCGCGAGAACAAAGCGAACGGATCACCAATGGCATCATCCATGTCGATCAGATCGCTCAAGACACTTATCGCAACGCCGAACAGAATCGTACGACCGCTTCCAGCGTTGCTCAGCTCACGCACGAACTGCAAGGTTTGCTGGGACAGTTCAAGGTTTAATCCTGCGGCATTACTTTCACCTGGCGATCGTTCGGAACTTTCCCGCCAGGAGTGCATCGGCCATTCTCGACCTGCTGCTGAAGCAGGTCGAGAAGCTGTTTCACTTTCTCAGGGTGTTCCGCGACCAGGTTTTCTTGTTCGGCCGGATCGGCTGCCAGGTTATAGAGCTGCAGATCTGGCAAACCTTGTTTCCGGGCAATGTTCTCTTTCGGTGCACTCCAACCACCACTGCCGGAGGCGAGCAGCAGTTTCCAGTTTCCCTGGCGAATGGCGAAATGGCCTGAGATCGAATGGCTCACCAGCGTCTCTCGTCCGTTTGAATCTTTGCCTTGGAATAGCGGCACCAGGCTATAGCCATCTTCACCTCCGGTCGTTTGGCGTTCTTGCTGCGTGATTGCCTCCAGCGTCGGATAGATATCGGTGAGGCACGCCAGCGATTGGGTTTTGGTGCCTGGTTCAATGTGCCCAGGCCATCGGACGAGCAACGGCACGCGGTGACCACCTTCGTATAGATCGGCCTTGTGACCACGATAACCGGCGCTGGGGTCGTGCCCTTTTTCTTTCAGCACGGGGAAGTTTGCCTGGGGCGAGCAACCGTTATCACTGGTGAAGAAGACAATCGTGTTCTCTTCGATCCCTTGCTCCTTCAGCGTATCCAAAAGCTGTCCCATGTGATGATCGACTTGCATGACGAAGTCACCATAGGGATTCAAACCGCTCGCGTCACGAAACGGCGGTAGCGGCACGATCGGCGTGTGTGGCGCTGGCAGTGGCAAATAAAGAAAGAAAGGTTTGTCACGATTTGCTTCCAAGGTCCGCTCTTGCACGTAAGCGATCGACTTGTCGAACAGATGCGGCAAGACCTGTTCGATCTCGAAGTCAGGTGCGATCGGTCCTTTGCGATACCAGCCATAAGCATCTTCTTCCCGCGTCACACCTTCTTCGCGCGTCGGAATGGCCGTTGGCTTGCCCGTTTCTACCCAAACGTACGGAGGCATGTCGAGCGAGCCACAATGCCCGTAGTAGTAATCGAAGCCATTGATATCTGGCCCATTCTTCACTGGCTTGCTGAAATCGATTCCGTCTTTCGTTTTGTGCCAGTCCCAACCGAGGTGCCATTTGCCAATCATGGCTGTGTGATAACCTGCCTGCCGCATGAGATGCCCCAGCGTTGGCCGATCGGCAGGAATCAAATGCGGACTGGTTCCTCCCAGCACGCCGTTAGCCAGCTTCGATCGCCAGTTGTAACGGCCTGTCAGCAGACCATAACGGGTTGGCGTACAAACAGAGCTGGGCGTATGCGCGTCGAAAAAGGTCAATCCCTCGCTTGCGAGTCGATCGAGCCGCGGCGTCTTGATCTGGCACTGAGGATTGGTCGCCGAGAGGTCGCCCAGGCCCATGTCGTCTGCCATCACCACGATGACATTTGGCAAACGCTCGGCATTTGGCTCTGTGGCGGTACCCGTTGAGCTCAAAAGGATCAGCAGCAATGTACTGGCTAAAAATCGCATCGACATGACGAGTCTCTCTGGAGATTTAGGCGGGAATTGAGGAAGGAAATCTATCCTAACCCACCAGGATTCGCTCTGCACCCATCCATGATTCTTGACTTGATGATGATCTCATTTTTTCCGATTTCTTGGTGACATGTTTATGTGCCGTTTACGCGAAAAAATACATGCGAATTCATCTAATGCAGGACAATTAGCTTCGTATTTTGATTGTCATTTATATAGATTCGCGCGATAATCAAACCTTCCGATACGGAGCCACACTTATCGCACAAGGAGCACAGACATGCGGCAAATCTGGGGTGCATGGGGACTTTTCTTGACGGCTTTGATCGCGTTTCCGGTATGGGCTCAAGAGCCAGAGGAACCGATCGACATTGACCAGCAGGCAACGCACGAGCAGACTCGGCTCATCGAGATTCCGAAGGAAACCCCGGTGAATGCCTTCTGCCTGAATGCCAAGGGACAGATTCTTGCGGCTTGTGGAATTGGCCCAGGCCAGGTCATGGTGCTGGACGCCAACGGTGAAAAACTCTCTTCGTGGGAAGTTTCCATCAAACCCGAAGCAATCAACTCGGCCGCCGACGGGACCATCCTGGTTGCCGGTCATGGCAAAATGCTGCGATTCTCGCCTGAGGGCAAGCTGCTCAAAGAAGCAGACGCTCCCCATGCAGCGGCCCTCGCCGAGCATGAAGACGAACTTCGCAAACAAGCCGAAGAACAGGTCAATCGCCCGCCCGTATCGCTGGAATCGATTATCTCGGCCTACAAAGGGATGATTACCCAGCTCGAAGAAAAACAGAAGACGGAAGAACTGAACGAACAGGAAATCCGCTTGCTGCAGATCTTGCCCGAAAACATCAAGAACTTCGAAGAGCAACAAAAGGCCCAGGAAGAAGCTCAGGCCAAAGCGGGTGAAGACAAAAATAAGCCTGACAACTCGGCCGAAATCGAAAAAGTCTTGCAGTCACTTAAGGTGAGTAAACTGCGGGTTGCTTCGATCAGCACCGATGGTAAGAACGTCTACCTGGCAACACCTTCCTCCGTGGGTTATACCTTCGACGTATGGCAAACCAACGTCGACTTCGCCGAACCGAAGCTAGTGGTAAAAGAACTTCGTGGTTGCTGCGGACACATGGACGTTCAGGCCTGTGCCTCCGGAATCTACGTTGCTGAAAACGCTCGCCATCGCGTGGCCTGCTTCGAGCCTTCCGGCGAAATGTTGACGAGCTGGGGTAAGCGAGATCGCACCGGCGCCGACGGCTTCACCAGCTGCTGTAATCCGATGAACGTTTGCTTCGACAAAGCTGGCGACGTCTACACTGCCGAATCGAACACCGGTCGTATCAAGCGATTCGCTGCCGATGGCACGTTCAAGGAATACATCGGCGACGTCAAGCTCGTTCCTGGTTGCAAGAACGTCTCGATCGCCATTTCGCCTGACAACGATTCGGTCTACATGCTCGACATCACGCGAAACCATATTGTGTTGATGCAGCGTAAGGCACCTTCGGCCGAAACCACCAAGGTGGAAGCGACCAAAGAAACCTAATCGCCTCGGTGCGATTCTCCTTTCGATCTACGAATGACTTCTCTCAGGAGAAACTCAATGCGTCTATTTACCCGCCAGGCATCGCTCTTCGGAGCGATGCTGCTGGCCGTTATCTCTGCGACGATCCTCTATGCGGAAGAAAAGCCGCTGACGATGGTGGTCATGGATCCGCTGGCCGCTCCCCTTTCCTGCCCTTGCGTGGAAGGTTACGCCCAGCGGAAGTATGAAGCCCTGGAAGCGTTCCTTGAAAAGCAAATGGGCCAATCGGTGCATCTGCTCTTCACCGAGTCGCTGGAAACGCTGAAGCCGGAAGACCTGGCAGGCGGAACCATCGACGTCGTGATCGGCAAGGATTCGGTCGTGCGATACGACACGAAGCAGAAAGGCCTGTCGGCAACTGCCCTCGCGCGACTGACCGACAAGACTGGTTCGACCACGCAGTATGGCATGATCGTGGTTCCCAAGGACGACCCGGCCCAGAAGCCTGCCGACCTGAAGGGATACCAGATCTACTTCGGTGCGATCGATGCCGCCGAGAAACATGAAGCCGCCATCGAACTGCTGACCAAGGCAGGCATCACATTGCCAGAGACCTTAGAGATCTCTCAGGCCTGTAGCGATGGTGCCTGTAAGATCCTCGAGCTGGAAGGCCCGACGAAAGGGGCCGCTGTCATCTCGAGCTATGCCGCGCCTCTTTTGGAAGGCTGTGGCACGATCAAGAAGGGTGACTTGCGTGTGATTGGCAAGACGAAGACCGTTCCATTCGTGACCGCCTTCGCCACGGACAATCTTTCGCCAAAACAACAGAAGCAGGTTCACGACGCCCTGATGATGGTCGCCACGGAACCTGAACTTTGTTCGCAGCTGGAAACGCTCGTCGGCTTCGTGCCGGTCGAGGAAGAAGATGCTGCAAAAAAAAAGTAGCTGAGGTCTCTTCCCCAGCTTGGAATGGTTGGCGCGGCCCGGGTCGTGATGGCCATTACCCGCGATTGCCCGCTTCGTTTCCGGCAGAACCGCAATCGCTTTGGACCACCGTGCTTCCCAGTGCTGGACTGGGAGGCATTGCCGCGAACGACCAGTTTGTGGTCGTCGGTCATCGTGACTTCGATGACTTTCAGGACATGTTCAGTTGCCTCGATGCCGCCACCGGCAAAACTCTTTGGCAACTGCAGTACCTGGCGGTCGACAATCTCGACTACGGCCAGTCACCACGCAGCACGCCTACCATCGTTGATGATCGTGTGATCCTACTTGGTGCGATGGGTGATCTGCACTGCGTGGAGCTTGCCAGCGGTAAGATTCAGTGGAACATGAATCTGAAATCCCGCTTCGGGGCTGATGCCGATTTGCCGTGGGGTTACTGCGGATCTCCTTTGATCGTCGATGACAAAGTCATTGTGCAAACCGGCGGAAAAGAAGCCGCGCTCGTTGCTTTGGATATCGCCAGCGGTGAGGTCGCCTGGAAGACTGCCGGTGCCGCGCCATCGTATGGCTCGCTAATCGTGGCAACCTTAGGCAATCGTCGACAGATCGTCGGACACGACGCCACCACGCTCGGCGGATGGGATGCGACGACCGGCGTTCGTCTATGGACGATCACACCAGAGATCGAAGGAGACTTCAACGTTCCTACGCCCGTCGTGGTGGACGACAAACTGTTGATCGCGACGGAGAACAACGGGACTCGGCTGTATCAATTTCAGGCCGACGGCATGATCGATCCGGAGCCGGTCATGACCAACCGGAAGCTGACGCCCGACATGAGTTCGCCCGTAGTGGTGGGGAAGCGTGTCTTCTGTGTGAATCGGTTTCTGTACTGCTTGGACTTATCGCAAGACCTGAAAGAACTCTCGCGGCAGCGTGACAAAACGCTCGGCGACTATGCCGCCATCATCGCGGACGACAGTCACTTACTGGTGGTTGGCAACGGCGAACTGCTGCTGATTGATGCGACCGATGACGACTGCCCAATCGTTGGCCGTTTTGCTTTCAGTGCCGAAAAGATCGATGCCTTCTCGCATCCGGCGCTGGTCGGCGACCGGCTTTACCTGCGGAGCGGCGCGAGCCTCACTTGTTGGAAGCTTTCAAGCGATTCTTAACCACACCCACAAACCGATCCCTAATCGTGCCAAGGCCTCCGCGTGAATCGGAGGCCTTTTTTATTGGCAGCAGGTTACTTGGTTAAGTCGAAGTCGAACGTCGTTTTCTCTGGCGTGACGATGGCGACCAGTTGGCTGTCGGTGCCAGCGTATTTTTCGAACATCGGATCGATCGACATACCATCTTGCGACATCCGGAATATGCTAACCGTGTATTCCCCAGGCAACAGTTCGTCGACGACGAACTTTCCGTTGCCGTTGGTCACCGCGCGCCCGACCGTCGGCAGGTGTTCGGCTTGAAAGGTCACCTCCGCGTCGCGGCAAGGTTTTCCTTCCATCAAAATGCTGCCGCTGACTTCCACGACGTTCTCAGGCGTGATTGCCTGAGAACATCCAACCAGCGCGACGATCAGTGACAACATCATTAGAAATCTCATCGCATCTCCTTCGTCGGTGCTAAAACGTCAACGTAACGACTTCGCCGCTTTGCGGCGTTCCCATCGCAAACCACAAGTTGCCATCGATGGTGTCGGGGATAAATCGGACGCTCCCATCCATCATCCCGCCATTCACACCGCCGGGATGATAACTCCCCACCGTCGAGATGTTGCGGGCATAGGTACCGGAACCCCACGTTGGCTCAGGACTGTTAGGGGTTCCATTGCGATGAATGGTGTAGCCGATGTTCGACTGATACTGCCCGTCAAACCAGCTTCGGGCAAATTGGTTCTTATCGACTCCATTCTCCAGCACATAGTCGCGGCCTGGGGCGAACTCGCCGATGACCATCGTGTTGGAGAGCCCATCGGTCACGGCCGCCATCTTCATCTTGGGTGCCACGACCGGAGCGTTGTCGAGCGGAATCGGCGTTCCGGCTGAGAATGGATACTTCAGGCCCCAGAAGATCGAGAACACGCCGCCGTTGGGCGGACCATAGCGACCACACTGGCCGTAGCCATGGCTCGACATTGCCACCGGATAGTTGTTCGGACCACACGTGCTGATGTACGGCCCCAGTGGCGAGCTCGGGCACTCATAGGTTGCGACACGCATCGCTTTGACATGGGCGTTCTGCGATGCCTTCATCCCGTAACGAAAGTCGACCTGGTCGTAGATATTCTTTTGTTCGATATAGGGCAACAAATAGGTATGCAAAGTATGGGCGTAAGGATTCCCCTCATCCCCTCCACATCCATCGGCACGGGTCGTGTGTGAGAAGTGCACGCCACGCGGTATGTGTCCGCCATTGACGTCCATATAGTTGTGCATTCCGAGCAACATCTGCTTGATGTTGTTGACACATTGCCCACGTCGCGCGGCCTCGCGTGCCATCTGCACCGCAGGCAAAAGAAGTGCGATTAAAACGCCAATAATTGCAATAACAACAAGCAATTCCACCAGCGTGAAGGCTGTTCGCTTCGGCATGATTCTCCCCTCTTCAAGTGTGTTCCCAACGGTAAAGACTCTGGACAGAGTTCCGCCTTATCCAAACTTGAGGGCTCAGCCCGATGGCTGGCATGGTGGGGGGCAAGATCTTGAGTTGCCTGGGAAGACCTCCAATCTGGCATAGTGGGACATAACGCCAGATCAAATTCAATATCATCCGAATGTTAATAACATTGGTGATATCTGTTCTTTAGATCTCGTGAACCGAAGATAAGCCATCCATGATGAATCGCCCAGAGAAAAACGACAACGTTCAGGGCCAATCTGAAAAGTTTTTCTGGCCGCCCTGATAGTGGAAAGGTCTCTACCAAAAGGAGGCACTCTAATCACGACACCCCGCCCATGACGGAAGAACTATTTCCGCAGGGGATGTGTACTACCGCGCGAGGCTTACTTCTCAGCTTGCCTCGTCTACCCCGTCATCGACGTCGTCGTTCAAATCAGACAGCTCTTCAATATCACGATTGCCACAGAAATTGAACTCCGTCAGTTCGATCGGAAAGATCCACACGGGCTCGAAACCGAACCTAGGCAACGAAATCGGGAGTTGTTCGTACACCACAAAGTTCATTCCGTCCAGCTCGTCGATGAGAGCCTGGCTCACGGACTTCGGCACGTGGAAGACTTCCCACTCGTTTTCCGCATTGAACCCCGTGATATAGACGTATGGATCTTCTTCGGGCGTCGCAGGAATGTCGGAAGCCGACGTCGGTGGTGCCGTGACAGGTTTCGACTTCCCGATTTCTTTCGTCATCATCGAAAAGTCGACGAGCCCCACTTTCAAATCGTGATTGAAGTCGAAAGCGAAGCCTTCGTCACCGGTGATCGCAAGAGGACCTTTCGCCATTTGCTCTAGCAGCGCGTCGAGGTCCGCGCGATCGATGCGGCCGTCGTCGTTGGTATCGAAGGCGACCGGATGAAACTCTCCAGCGATCGTGGGCGAAACCATCGCGGACTCTTCATTCCCGCTGACCTGGGCTTCGTCGAGCCACATCACGTTGGTCTCTGGCGTGGGATAGTAGCCCTCGGATTGAATCGCAATCCCAACTGGATCGTCCGCGTTGGGCTTCTGGACAAAACGCGCGACCAGGACCCGATCGCCGATGGCGTAGCCTGAGAGATCAATGCCATGCAGCGTGCCGGTGGTGACACGGACACCGTTTTCATCGGTGACGGTCTCCAGCGAGGCGTCGCCAATCGCGGCGACCATCTCAGGATCGTCTAGCCAATATGCCTTCGACTTCATTACCCAGTTCAAATCGACTGGGCCAGACTTCATATCAGCACCAACGGTTACCCAAAGCTCGCCTGGGACTTCCTCCCATTCGTTGAAGCGGTTGCTGCTGCTTATTTGCCCAGGCTCCAGCGGCAAGCCAGAGCTCTTCGCTCCGAGAGGCAGCGAGGGATCACGCGTGAGTTGAATGTCGACGACCGTCCGCTCGTGCGTCCACCGATTTTCTACTGGGAAACCGAGCCGCAGCCGAATGATCGGAGGCAATCCACTCGGTATCAGGATGCCCGCATCCCAGGGCTGTTCGACGGGCGGCTGTTCCATTAGATGCTGCGGGATCGCGTCGATCGGCTGCAGCGGTTCTGCGGAAGCAGGTTCGTAGGTCCAGACGTGAGCCTGGCCATCCTTTTGCAGCTCGAAATAAAGTTTCCCGTTCTCAGTCAGCATCCCTTCCGCTTCCGGGATCGTTTCGCCAGGTTGGAAGCCTTCAAAGCGATGCAGCAACGTGGCTTCGCCAGCCCCTTGGTTCGCGGCAGGATCGAACTTCCAAAGCTGCACTTCCTGCGAGTTCTTGGTCTGGAAATAGATCTGCCCGTCCAGCAGCGTCACTTGAATGATGCTGGTTGGATAGACCGACCAGCGAAAGTTAGTTACGGCTCGTTCCGCAGGCTGACCATCGGCGTCGGCCTGATCGAATTCGAACAACTGCGAGATTCCATTGGCATCGCGGCCGTTGTGATACGCCTTGTCCCCCAGAAACACGACTGAGTCGGCGGTATAGCGTGGCTCGAGTGAATTGCTGAACAGCACGTATGGAATCGGAACCACTGGCTCCATAGGGCTATCTGGCGCCAAAACAGACGTCATCAGCGTACGGACTTCCAACGTCTCGATCGGCAGACGTCGGTTCGTCCGGACCGACGAACGCACGGCCGCTTTGGCAGCGGACGGACGCAAAAGCCACGATATGGCAGTTGAGATCACGGCGAAATATCTCGCGGAGGCGTCCCACGACGGATATGGGTACACGGTTGGGGCGTATTAGAGACTTGGCTGGCTGCCGGTCTGGAATGGGGAGCATCGCACCCCACCAGAGGCATTGGATGCTTAGTCTATCTACGGAATTCCCAAAAACAACCGCGACAAACCGGAAATTCCCGATTCGCGCACTCAACCCCGAATAGATTGCAAGTCAGCAAGTAGCATTTCCCGGGACGATGCCTCACCAACCTGTTTCGCAAGTTGTTCGGCCGTATCGAGATGGCGATTTGCTGCGGTCATTTCGCCACAGATCGCCGCGGCTCGCGCCAGAGCTTCATAGGCGTAGGCCTGATAGAAGGGGGGCGTCCCCCGGGCGTACTTCAGGCAGAGTTGCCCACACTGCTTGGCCATCGCCCCGTCGCTCAGCAGGGCGAAGACTCGCGAAAGCTGCCAATAGCCGACCGAGCGTGATTGATCGGTCAAGTCTTCGCGGTGACGCCAATGCCACATCGATGCCGCCGCATGGCATAGCAAATCGATGTCTTCTTCCAAGCCACGGTCGGTCTTTTCGATGAGTTCCCAGGCCGTGTTGAACGCTTCGGCCGAAAACTGACGATGGGCCAACTTGCGATCGAAGGGAGATGGTTCGGCAGACATGGCACACTGTCATAGGGACCGAGTGACAAACGAGCGACAAAGGCTGCCCGCATTTCTAGGCGGCAAGCGGCCAATGATCAAGAGAGTTCTTAAGCCGAAATCTTCCACCAAGAAAAGATGTATGCCCACGCAGAACGTGGGCATAACACCTGAGATGGTTGACTTCTCTCGGTCGGCTTAGCGATAAGCCAGAGCCGACTTCGGCTGACGCTGCGAACGCAACTGAATGTGCAGTTGCTCCATAGCGTACCGATTGTTCTGAACCTGGAAGCGAACCTGTGGAGGTAAGGCCTGCAGCCCGTCCTTCTTCACGATCGCTTGAATTTCCATCAACTGATCGCGGAAGACAGGAATCTCGCGATCGGCCGTGCGAAGGATCCCCAAGTGCAGCACCAGGTAAGCCGGATCTTCCAAAACCAACTGGAATGGATCGGTCCTCGACGCACCTTGCTTTTCACGGAAGGCTTGAGCCAAGGCAGTCTTCTGAGCGGTCAGCACTTCTGGGCTGTGGACTTCTTCACCGATCATCAGCAGACCATTCTTCTTCAAGTTGCGACCAATTTCGAGGCTCCCCAGAACCATCGAGATCGGCACCGAGAAGAGCAGGCCAACCAAAACCGGAGACAGCCAGAACAGAAACGCCGGAGCGGTCATGAACAATCCTGTCGTGACGACCAAGCCAATAAGGGTATGCCCCCAATGCATCATGATCGCATCGCCCAGGCTCACGCCGGTGTCGTCACGCTGCTGAGCGTTCCACTTCACCTTCTTGCCGCGAAGCGTTGCCAACACAAACTGGCTGTGCAGCAGCATCATGATCGGAGCGATCAGGATCGCGATGGCGGTTTCGAGCAGGACGCTCATCCAGGCCTTCTCGCGAACTTCGGGGGTATCGTGCGGAGCTGGTCGCAGATAAAGAGCGATCAGACCGAATGCTTTCGGCAACAGCAGCATGCCCATCGTTGCGGCGAACAAGCCACCGGCCAGCCCACCCAGGATGGCATTGCCTTCGGAACCACCGCTGATAATGGCTGCGATCAGCGATAGCGACAGGAACACCAGCCACAGTGGCGACGAAAGATAGCTCATCACCCCCATGCTCAGGTGCAGGCGGCTGGCTGGGTGAAAACCGTCCGCCAACAGCAAGCCCATGTGCTGCATATTACCCTGGCACCAACGTTGGTCACGCTGGGCGTAGTCGAGCATAGTGGTTGGACATTCTTCGTAGCTGCCTTGCAGATCGTGAGCGAGGCAAATCTTCCAGCCAGCGCGACGCATCAAAGCGGCTTCGACAAAGTCGTGGCTGAGGATTTCACCACCCAGTGGACCATTACCTGGCAGCACTGGCAAATCGCAGTGTTCCATGAATGGCTTAATGCGGATGATGGCGTTGTGTCCCCAGTAGTTGCCGTCGCATTCCGACCAAAGGGCGAACCCTTCGAGGAAGACGCGACCGTAGACCTGGGCAGCGAACTGCTGAGTCCGGGCAAAGAACGACTGACGATTGACTGGGGTTGGTGGCACCTGCAGGATACCGATCTTCGGATCGTTTTCCATGCGGCGAACCATTTCGACCAGCGTCGCCCCGTCCATCACGCTGTCGGCGTCGAGGACGATCATGTAAGGATAGTGGTCACCCCAACGCTGACAGAAGTCGGCGATGTTACCTGCCTTGCGGCTGACATTCTTGGGGCGGTGACGGTAGTAAACATTGCAACTATCGCCGAGGTCGATCACCAGCTTGGCCCAGGCACGTTCTTCTTCCAGCCAGATGTCTGGGTTGGTCGTGTCGGACAAAACAAACAGGTCAAACTTCTCGGCGGCTGCAATCGATTTCAGCGAAAGGGCAACCGCTTTCAGGTTGGCCATCACGCTGGAAGTGTCTTCGTTATAGATTGGCATCAGGATGGCGCTGCGTGGCAGTCCGGCGAGATAGCCTTCGTCGCCAGGGCTAAGCGTGTTCTTCTGTTTCTTCGAGAACAGGATCGAAGCCAACCCCATCGAGGCGGTCCAGAAGCTGAACGCGATCCAGAAGAACAGCAACACGAACAGCGCCACCAGGGGATACTGGAAGAACCCGGTCGCGCTGACGGTTTCCCAGTAGGCTGCCGCTGCGGCACCTGTCGTCAGCACCGTCAGGAAGGCGAGCAAACCACGCGTCACGTTGAAGCAGTTCAACACCGAGCAATCGGTCTGCTGAGAAGCGGGTGCCTGGTCGCGTTGATCTCGTTTGGCTTGTTGCCAGCCGAGCTTTTCCGCCAACTGCTTTCCCCAACGAGGCAGAAGTGGCAGCTCCTGCTTGGTCATTTCTTTCGGCTTGGAGTGTGGCACGACCTGCTTTCGCTTGGTCTTGGCATTGGCGACCAGTGGTTCTGGCAAGGTGTCGCCCAGGAGGCCTTCCGGATGTTGATTTAGTAGTTCAGGCAAGTGCGCGCCGATGACGCCGGTCGGAATAGGCGAATCGCTGGCGTCGTTTTCGACTTCAATGGCATGCACCCACTTGGCCAGCTTTTTGACGGTCAAACGTACCGCCAGTTTGCGGAGCCGCTTGCCGTTGGCTTTCGGATCGGTCGCGATCTGCTCGAGGGCGTCGCTGACGATTCGCTTGCTTTCGGCGGCGATGAATTCTGGATCGGTCAAACCGAGATCGCGCAGGTATTCAGCAACCACCATCTTGGCAGACCGAACATCCGATTCCGGTATCTCGACCAATGCAGGTACGTGGGGAAATACCGACCCCAGATCGGTATCGAAGGAATGTCCGAAGACAGCTCCGACATCGGTGGTTGAACTTAAATGGGACATAGATATCTCCACGATTCTGAGAAGAGCTCCTCCTCGTCAACGAGGTGAACCTCCATCTCCATAGCGTACGGTGTGTCCGGGACCAGGTTGCACGTCACTTCCACGGTGTTTAAAGCGGTTCGCCGGACGACGATGTTTTCCGCTTTGCCACGTTGCACATCGATATGCGAATGCAACTGGCGTTCCGTAGAGAATTTGGAAATGGCGTCGCCTTGAAAGACGACGGTGAGACGGAGGGAGGATTTGTCCGAGCGATCGACTCGGAAATCAGTCACTTTGGCAAGCGAATGCTGCTTGGGTGACTGGCTGAGAAAGGCAATTTCATACTCCAGATCGATCGGCTCACCGACCTTCACTGGTTGTTTAGGCATCCAGTAAGCGCCGATGTTATCGATCCCTTCATGCTCGGAAGGCAGCTCTAACAACTGGACGGCACCATCCTGCCAAGGCGTCTTCGGCGTGATCCACACGCTGGGTCGCAAATGATACTTGGCCTCGTCATCCTTGTATCGGCTGGGCAAGCGTTCGGCCTGCATCAATCCAAAGCCGTGAAGCTCTTTCGCATCATAATTACTAAGGGACGGAAAATCCAAGCGGTTCAACGAACGTCGAATCCAATCGTTTTCGCCATGTTGGATCAGCAAACTATCGGCGTCGTGGACGCGCGGTCGTGGGTCGTTCTCGGGGCCAGGCTTACCGGGTCCCCACATGAACATACTGGTCAATGGAGCAATCCCAACCTTCTCTGGCACACGGCGGAAGTAAAGTCGAGCCTTCACGTCGATGGTCATCGTGTCGTTTGGATGAATCACCAGGGCGTAGGCCCCGGCAACGCTCGGGCTGTCCAGCAACGCCCACACCTTTAAATCACGCGAATCTGGCTTCGGAGTCTCGATCCAGAATTCACGAAATATTGGAAATTCTTCCGCCTTGGCGAGTCCAATGTCGACTGCCAGGCCGCGAACACTCGATCCGTAGAACTGTCCTGGCGAGATCGCACGGAAGTAACTCGCTCCGAGGAACGAGGCGATTTCGAGGTAGTTCTTTGAGTCGGGAAACTTGCCGATCACCTTCACCCCGGCATAGCCAAGGTCTTTCGGAGGATCGAGTCCGGCCAGTTCGCCCCGGTATTGGAACATCGTTTTGTCGAAATCCAATCGGCTGGCCTGGTCACCGGAAGTGGCGCCGTCGGGTAGCAGCGAAACCTGGACTTCGTCGCGGAAGATATAACCGCGATGAAAGAACTCAAGCCAGAACGGCAGGGATTCCTTCTTCCAGATCGAGCGTACGTGCTCGAAGGCGATCAAACGATAGGTATCGTAGTTGAGCTCTTTAAGGTCCTCGGGAAGCTCGTGCGAAGATTCGTACTCGCGCTGCGAGTGCTCTTTCGCTTTCGCGTCCATCGCGGCAAAGATGGGATCAGCAGCCATGGCTGCATCGACCGACGAACGCTTTTTCGATTCGTCGAGTTCTGCCGCACCTAAATATTGTGGCGAACCGCAGATCGCGGCGCCGAAAAGCATCGCTCCCAGCAGCCAACGCCGATAGGTTCGACGCGACCGCAGAGACGGACGGTGGTGGTTGTTGAAACAAAGATCGACAGCCATGAAGCGAGCCTGTGGTGTTGGTGTTGCTAGCGCCTGTGGCGCAACACTACGCCGTAAATGCACGAGCCGTGCCAAATAATGATTTGGATTTGGCTAACACATTTGGGAGATTGAATGCAAGACATTTGGGCCTTGCAACGAGGGGAAGCCAGCCCATAGACCGGCGGTAAGGGAACCCGCCGAGATTGCGAAGTTCTTGCATAGATTGGACAAAAAAAGCTCACACGTTTGACGTGGCAGGTAACGATTCGGAGTGATGCCAAATTGACCGATCGAGTGTGCAGAAATTGCACAGTCCGTCCCGGGTTCTACAAATTTGCCAGCTTTTACTCCCGGCTCACTTGCCATTTCCCCAGCGATGGGATTGCGCTTCGCTTGGGTGGGCGAGATTCTCCCCGGCCGAATGGCGTTCTTTATATTCCGATGGAATAACTGGAAATTTATCCGAACGCTCTCTTAGCGGCACTTTGAGTTGGCAGTCGAACTGCCAATCGGAACGCACTTCGGCCGCTCGTTTGGTAAGCCACGCCACCGACTTCTGAAAATGCCCCGCAACAATGACTTGCGGGTTTCCGGCGCGATGATTGCGTTACTGGGTGACATCGCTGCAACAACATCTCCCCGTCCTGGATAGAACCATGATTCTGCCTCGTTCCGATTCGGGCCGTCACCACTCGACGACCCTTAACCGAAGCTCTGCCCGCGATACATTTTTGGAAGATGCATTATCCGGGCTTAGAAACCAGCCCAAGCAACTTCCCTGCAAGTACTTCTACGACCAACGAGGCTCGCGTTTGTTCGATGCGATTTGCGAGACCGACGACTACTACGTAACCCGGACTGAAACGTCGATCATGCAACATCACGCAGACGAGATGGGAGAATGTCTCGGTCGCGATGTGATGCTCATCGAATTCGGCAGCGGCAGCAGTCTGAAGACGCGATTCTTGCTGGACCATTTACTTGATCCGGCGGCCTATGTTCCGGTCGACATCTCGCGCGAACATCTGCACAGTTCAGCCGATCGGATTCGCTCGGAGTATACCGACCTGGAAGTGTTACCGGTGTGTGCCGACTTTACCCGCCCCTTTTCGTTGCCTTCGTCCGATCGGCCTGCGAGCCATCAGGCGGTCTATTTCCCTGGCTCGACCATCGGCAACTTTCAGCCTGCCGAAGCCCAGAAGCTGCTGAGCAATATTGCGCAGCTCTGTGGCCAACAAGGTGGGCTGTTGATTGGTATCGATTTAAAGAAAGATCCGGAAGTTCTCGAGAAGGCGTATAACGACTCGGACGGAGTCACCGCAGAATTCAATTTGAACCTCCTTCGCCGGATGCGGAACGAGCTAGACGCTAAGATCGACCTGAATGCCTTCGACCACCATGCTTTTTACAACCCAGCGAAGTCACGCGTCGAAATGCACCTGCGAAGTCGCATCGATCAAGCGATTCACCTGGGCGATGAATCGGTACGCCTGAAGGCTGGTGAATTGATCCATACCGAGAACTCGCACAAGTACAGCATCGACGGCTTCGCCAAAATGGCGAGCGAGGTGGGCTGGACGCTACGCCGTTCATGGACCGACGCGAACCGCTACTTCGCCGTCTTACACCTGGTCGTCCTGTAAGCGGTTCCCTTCCCTGCAGCTCTTTTCGGAAATGGCTCATGTCCACCACTCCCCTTGATCGACAACCGACCGCCGCGTTCTTGTTGCCTCAGTACGAAGCGGTCCGTGGCTTCACGCATGTCTTGTGCGAGCCCCTGGAAATTGAAGATTACGTAGTTCAGTCGATGCCCGATGCCAGCCCCATTCGTTGGCATCTGGCGCACACGACCTGGTTCTTCGAGACCTTCATCCTGAAGCGATTCGCCAGGAACTTCGATCCGGTCCATCCGATGTACGAGTACCTTTTCAACTCGTACTACAACGGAATCGGCGAGCAGTTTCCGCGGCCTCAGCGTGGATTGCTGACACGGCCGACCGTTGCCGAGATCATCGACTATCGCCGCCAGGTGGACGATCGCATTGAAAAGCTCCTGCTCGAGGCTCAACGCAGTGATGCCGCTCAGATCGCGTCGCTGGTCGAACTTGGTTTGCATCACGAGCAACAACATCAAGAGTTGATGCTGACCGACCTGAAGCATGCGTTCGCACAGAATCCGCTTTATCCGGTGTATCAGCCGTGCGATCCATGCCAAAAACAAGACTCCACTAATCGTCCGCAGTCGTGGCATGGCTTTGACGGCCGAATTGTCGAAGTGGGCCACGCGACCGATCGCTTTGCTTACGACAACGAACTTCCGCGTCACGAAGCGTTGATCCAATCGTTCGAGATCGCAGGCCGACTGGTTACCAACGGCGAGTATCGAGAATTCGTCGAGGACAACGGCTACGAGCGACCCGAGCTATGGCTCTCGATGGGCTGGAACCAGGTTCAGAACGATCGGTGGAATTCGCCGTTGTATTGGGTGCACCGAGAGGATGCCTGGCACGAATTCACGCTACACGGACTTGTGCCACTTGATCCCCATGCGCCAGTGACGCACATCAGTTACTTCGAGGCCGACGCGTTCGCTCGCTGGAAAGGGGTTCGTCTGCCGACAGAGTTCGAGTGGGAAACGGCGAGTCAAAGTGTTTCGGGAGAGGGGAACTTCGTCGAGATGCAGAAGTTCCATCCGATCGCCGCCGACAGCGATGTCGGACTGCGTCAGATGATGGGAGACGCCTGGGAATGGACCGCCAGTCCGTACGTTGCGTATCCTGGTTATCAACCGGCGGAAGGTGCCATTGGCGAGTACAACGGCAAGTTCATGTGCAACCAGTACGTGCTGCGAGGTGGATCGTGTGCCACGTCGCAAAGTCACATTCGCAACACCTATCGCAACTTCTTTCCGCCGGAAGCCCGGTGGCAGTTCACCGGGATTCGACTAGCGAAATAGGTACGATTCGCGTTCGATTAGTATTCGATCAAGCTGAACGATTCAAACGGAGCAATCCGTTCAGCGCCTTCCAGGGCCTTCAGCTCGATCAGGAAACAGCAACCAGCGACGGTCGCTCCAATCTTTTCGACCAGGTTGCAACAGGCCTTCATCGTGCCCCCGGTCGCGAGCAGGTCATCGACCATCAGCACGTTCTGACCTGGACGCACGCCATCGATATGGATCTCGAGCGTATCGCTGCCGTATTCCAGCTCGTAGTGGAAAGAGTGCGTATCGAACGGCAGCTTGCCAGGCTTACGAACCGGGACGAAACCGCAGTTCAATTTCAAAGCCAGCGGAGCCGCAAAGATGAAACCGCGAGCTTCCGCCGCGACGATCGCATCTATCTGCTTTCCTTCGTAGTGGGCAGCCATCTGCTCGATGGCCTCGTTGAAGGCATGCGGGTTGGCGAGAAGGGGCGTGATGTCGCGGAACAGAATTCCTGGCTTGGGGAAATCCGGGATATCGCGAATGTACGCCTTGAGGTCAATTTCCGACATGCTGCTCACTCCAGCCATTAAAAAGCACCTGAAACATGGATAGCTCCAGGTGCTGAATATACGTGGTTTTTCAGGCTGCGGAAAGAATGGGGCCGAGACACCAACGGCGGGGAGACACCCCGCGACAAGAAACAAAAAAGGCCTTCCGACGCCACATCGGAAGACCTTGTGATTCAGCGAATCTAGCAGAAGCTTATTTGCGGGTACGTCGACGAATCGGGCCTTCCAGCATTCGTTCGCGAGGATCTTGCAATCCTTCGGCCAAACGATTCAGTGCTTCGGTTTCGATCTGACGGACACGTTCGCGGGTCAGGCCGAGCTTCTCGCCGATTTCTTTCAGCGTGTGCGGCTCTTCGCCGTGCAGACCAAATCGCATCTTCAAGACGGTCGACTCGCGGCCATCCATCGTCTTCAGCATTTCGCGAACGTGCTTCAGGTCGTCATGTTCGACCAGTTCCTCTTCAGGATTCTTCAGACGTTCGTCGGTCACCATTTCGCCAAGCGACCAGCCATTGTCGGCCTGATCGGTTTGCGGGGTGCTGTTATAGATGCGTATCGCCTTCTTAATGATCGGCAGCTTCTTCTTCTGCAGACCCAGGACGCGGGCAATCTCTTCCGGCGTTGGCGTACGGCCAAGCTCTTCGGTCAGACGATTGGTGGCCCGTCGCCACTTCGACAGAAGTTCGACCATGTAGGCCGGGATGCGGATCGTCTTGGCACAGTTGATCAGGGCTCGTTTGATCGACTGCTTGATCCAGTAACTGGCATAGGTGCTGAACCGAGTTCCCATTGCCGGGTCAAAACCCTCGACCGCACGCAAGAGTCCCAGGTTGCCTTCTTCAATGAGATCCTGCAGGCCCAGACCTTTGCCGGTGTAACCGCGAGCGATGTTCACGACCAAACGCAAGTTGGCGCGAACCATACGATCTCGAGCGGCTACGTCCCCTTCGCCAATTGCGGTTGCGAGCTCGCGTTCTTCCTTCGCAGAAAGAAGCGCCGTCTCGTTGATTTCGCGCAAATAAGTTTCGAGCGGACTCTGCACGGATTCGAAATCGTCGAATTCCGTTTCACTCCGTTTAGTCTTGGTGGCCATATCGCTTCTATGCTTTCGAACTTGTGGCGGGGGAAATATTTTCACGCTGTCACACCACTGCTATCGTCCATGTGCTATCACTTTCTTTGCCACATGGCGAAACCGGCACCAATACACAGAATGTTCCGGTTGTGCTGAATGCAATCGAAGTAGCCGCACGTCTGGGATATTTAGAGAATCTGTCGGCGGCTGTAATGGCTGTAGGGATTATGCAGCCCGGTTTCCCTCTTTCACCGATCCAAGGTCTCCTCTCCCGTTGCAGGTATGCCGCTGACCATGGCCCGTGTTGCCATCCACTTCTTACTTGCTGATTTAGAGACGCATCTGGCAATCGGATGAAGCATGGCCATGCTGGCAATTGATGTCTCGTCCCGCTAAAACCGACCGTCAGCAGCAAGAGATCTGGGCACCAATCGAGGACAGGTGATGGCGATCGTGGACTGGAAAGCGTGGGAACAACTTTGCTACGAGGGCGTCCTGGCTGCCCTCGATAAGAGGATCGGCGGTACAAAGGGAACGTTCTACGCCGTCGTGTTTCATGAATTCTATGGCGAGCGTGGCGGCATGATCGCCCTGCCCTGGCTCGCGGCCAATACCGTCGAATTGCTGGGGGAGGAAACCGACAGCCGCTGGAGTTCTGCCGATTGGAAATGGACGAACATCAAATATGCTTCGCCGGAATTGCGCAAGGCGCATCGTGCTCTCCAGAAGGAAGCCGCCCAACTCGACGACGATGACTGGGCAAAGGCGTACCAGCGATATGTCGACTCTTTCATTCGCGTCGCCAAGTCAATTAGCAAAGCGTTTAAAAAGCATCCGCAGGTTACCCAGGACTTCGGTGCTTTCGTTTTCACGGAAGAAAACGAAGTCGAGACTCTGCGGAAATGCGTCTCACCGGCGCGGTTTCGCAGGCTCTTTCCTAACATTCAGGAAATGATTGACAACGAAGAGCAACTTTCCGGCAGCCCAGTCGACCAGAAATTGGCTCTCTACCGGAAAGACCTGTGGGAGCATCGCCAACAGATCATTCAACTCGGGCACGACGCCTTGCCGCTTCTGCTGGATGTTTTGCAGAACGACAAAGATCAGGACTGGGCAGCGGCCGACCTGATTGGCGAGATGGGGCTAGACGATCCCCAGGCGATCGCATTGCTTCGCCGACGGGCCTCCACGGGGAAAGAAACCTGCTTCCACGACACGACCGCGTTGGCCATGCTCGGAGACCATGACTTTTTGTTTTGCCTGACCCGCAAGGTGAAGACCAGAAAGATTGCCGTGGAAGGCATTCTTTCGCTTTACAACGACGACCTGGCTTTTGCTCGAAAGATCCCGCTCGACTATCGACTGGCGGAGCAGGTCTTATCCGACAAGTGGTGCCAAAAGCAAATGGAGAAAGAGAGGGCCGGTGGGCGCCCGATTCAGGTCAGCGATATCGATGAAGCACTGCGCGGTCTTGATTCTGCCCAGGCATGGATTCGCCAGCATGCGGTCTGCTGCCTGGGAGACAAGCGGCTTGGCAAAAAGCAAAGCGAACGGATCTTGCCTTCATTGGCCGAGAAGCTGAACGATCGACGGGCCAACGTCCGTCGCCTCGCGATTATCAGCTTCCACGATTGGGGAAAGCTGGCGAAGCCTTACCTGCCCGAGATTCGCAACCTTGCGGAAGATCGAAGCGAGGACGTCGCCGACACGGCCCGCCACTATGTCAAAGAGATCCGACGCTACTAGAATGCCACTCGTCACCTATACCAACAAAAAAAGGCCCTGATCGTGTGATCAGGGCCTTCTTCATTTCGTGATGCGTACCAGCGAAGACTAGCTCTCTTCGCCTTCGCTTGGCATGTTGAACAGCGGGCCGCTGCTGCCCAGACCACCCTTGAGTTCGGATGGCTGGCTGCTGCCGCCACGGCTTTCTTCCGAAGCTTCTGGAGCTTCGTCTTCCGCCCACTGAACACGCTTACGCGACAGACCGATCTTGCGATCGTCGGTGTCGACTCGCAGGATCTTGACTTCGATCTCTTCGCCAACCTTGACGACGTTCTCTGGGTTTTCGACCTTGTCGTCCGACAGTTCGCTGATGTGGAGCAGACCTTCGAGGCCGTCTTCCAGACCGACAAACACGCCGAAGTTGGTGATCTTGGTGACCTTACCCTTAACCAACTGGTTCGGCTGGTACTTTTCAGGAATGGTGGTCGCCCATGGATCCGATTCGAGCTGCTTCAGGCCCAGAGCGATACGACGACGTTCTTCGTCGATGCTGAGCACCTTGCACTGGACTTCCTGGCCCTTCTCGAGCATTTCGCTTGGATGACCGATCTTGCGGGTCCACGACATGTCCGAAACGTGCAGCAGGCCGTCGATGCCTTCTTCCAGCTCGACAAACGCACCGTAGTTGGTGAGGTTGCGAACACGGCCCTTGACGACCGATTCGACTGGATAGCGGTCCTTGATGTTTTC
Source organism: Bremerella sp. JC817 (assembly GCF_040718835.1). Taxonomy (NCBI): domain Bacteria; kingdom Pseudomonadati; phylum Planctomycetota; class Planctomycetia; order Pirellulales; family Pirellulaceae; genus Bremerella; species Bremerella sp. JC817. The sequence continues at coordinate 25,279 of NZ_JBFEFG010000241.1, forward strand.
CCAAGGATTCGACTGGGTCTGCTTCATACCCAAGGAGATCTCTTGCTTCTCCTTGTTGATGCCCAGGATGACCACTTCGATTTCGTCGTTGATGTTGACGATTTCGCTTGGGTGGCTGATACGCTTGGTCCACGACATTTCCGAGATGTGAACCAGACCTTCGATACCTTCTTCCAGCTTGACGAAGGCACCGTAGGACATGACGTTGACGACCGAACCCTTGACCTTCGAGCCGACTGGGTACTTGGTTTCGACACCGTCCCATGGGCTTGGGGTCAGTTGCTTCAGACCCAAGGCGATCTTTTCGCGTTCGTGGTCGATGTTCAGGATCTGAACTTCGATTTCGTCGTCGATGTTCACCATTTCGGTTGGGTGACCGATACGGCCCCAGCTCATGTCGGTGATGTGCAACAGACCGTCGATGCCGCCCAGGTCGACGAACGCACCGAAGTCGGCGATGTTCTTGACCACGCCCTTGCGGGTTTGACCGACTTCCAGTTCCTTGAGCAACGATTCGCGATCGCTCTTACGCTTACGTTCGATGAGCGAACGACGGCTGACAACGATGTTGCGACGTTCGGCATCGATCTTGAGCACTTCACACTCGACCATCTTGCCGATGTAGTCGGCGATGTCGTGTGGACGGCGAATATCGACCTGGCTGGCCGGCAGGAACACGTTGACGCCGATGTCGACGAGCAAACCACCCTTGATCTTGCGGGTGACTTCCCCCTTGACGACCTGACCTTCGGCGATGGATTCCATCGTCCGTTCCCAGTCGTCGATCTTACGAGCCTTACGCTTTGAAAGGGCGACCATACCGTGCGGATCGTCAGTGCGACCGAATTCGTCTTCGACGTCTTCAACCAGCACGCGAACCGTGGCGCCAACTTCCGGCGGATCTTCGTCCTCATCCCATTCGTCGCGGGGAACGCTGCCTTCGCTCTTGCCGCCGATGTCGATCAGCACAAATTCTTCGTCCATACGAAGAATTCGACCCTCGACAATCTTGTTAATTTCGATCGATTCTTCCAACTCGATCGTGTCGAGCCAGGTGTCCTCAGTGCCGGACGCCAAGCTGTCGATTTCTGCTAAGAGTGTGTCGTCACTTTCGAGATTGCGAATGAGATTACGGTTGACCATGCTTTAAAGTTTGAACCAAGAGGGGGCTCGAAGTCGCCGGGTAATTTTCGTGTCGGCCGCAAACAGAGATATATTACGGCGGCCAGTCCGCAGACCAGGGCGATGGTTTCGAGTGCAAAAATGCCAGGACCAGCGAATCGACGCAGGAGACTACACTATCCCCTTCATAACGCTAGATTCATTGAGAACCCGTAAAACTATCAAATCGCCAAATCACCATCAACCACAGAACGTGGGGTGAGACCTCCTGTTTCGGCAATTTTGCGGAAAGAAGGTTCGGTTTAGGCAAGCTGCGCCTTCTGTTCATCCGCCGGGATGCGATTCAACGCGAAGCTCCGCGATGCTTGCACTTCCGCAAACATCGTGTGCATTTCGGTCTGAAGTCGCTCCAGCAACTCGTCATCCGATAACGACGCAATTTCTGCCGGTGTGATCGGCGTCCCGATCTTCACATGCACCACGCCTGCCGTGGGGAGCAGTTGCCACTTGGGCCAGGCCTGAAACGAGCCATCGAACACAATCGGCACGATCGGCACCCGTCCGTGCCGGGCCACCGCAATGAAGCCTGGCCGTAACCTGCCGATTTGGCCATCCTGGCTGCGGGTACCTTCCGGGAAGATCAGGACGAAATCGTCTTCCCGAAGGCGTTTAAGCGTTTCTTTCAGACCATCCAAACCGGTCCCGGCTCGATTCACCGGAATCGCATTGAGTTTTTTGATAAATGTCTTCAGCGGAAACCGGAAGAGCGACTGCTTGGCTAGAAAGCTCAGTTGCCGCTCGCAACATAGCCCAACCAAGACGGGGTCGAAAAATCCCTGGTGATTCGCACATACCAAGGCGCCACCATCGCTGGGCCAGTTCTCGCGACCGAAGACACGCACGCGGTAGAGCGAAATCGCCACTAAACGGGCCGTTACGCGTAACCATCGATAAACCAGCCGCTGCAGCCAACTTCGGGTTCGTACCTTCTTCTTCTCACGCACCTTGGCACCCCTTCACGATCTGAATCAGTGCGTGCAGTACTTCGTCCTCGGTCATCTTGTCGGTCAGCAGTTCCTGGGCGTCATCCGCTTTCTTGAGCGGTCCCACGTCACGCTGGCTATCTTCTTCATCGCGACGAGTCTGCTGCTGCAAGATTTCCTCAAACGACACGGTTTCGCCCCGTGCCGCCAGATCAGTGACGCGACGACGGGCTCGTTCTTCTGGCGTCGCGGTCAGAAAGATCTTGCACTCGGCATTCGGAAAGACCACCGTTCCCTGATCGCGTCCTTCGGTGACAACGTCCTTTCCAGCCGCGAACTCTCGCTGAAGCCGAACCAGTTCTTCGCGGACACCGACATTGTTTGCGGCGTACCGGGTATGCTGCGTGACCCGTTGCGATCGAATTTCGTGCGAGACATCCTCGCCGTTCAGAAATACTTTCGCCCCAGAAAGATCAATCGTTGCCTGACGGGCATACGTCACCAACTGCTCGGCATCATCCCAGTTGATACCTGCTTGAAGCCCCTTGAGGGCAATGGCTCGGTACATCGCCCCGGTATCGAGAAAGGCGAACCCCAGTTGGTCTGCCAGGCGGCGAGAGATACTGCTTTTTCCAGCCCCGGCCGGGCCATCGATGGTGACAATCATGCCGTGACGTGTCGCTGATTTGCAGGAATCGAAGAGAACGAAAGAGCACGCTAACAGGGCTGCTCTGATGTTATAGCAAGAAGGCCGAAAAGCTTCGACGACCCTGGCGAATGTCTACGCATCCCTCCCAGACACCCTAACCAAACCCTTTTCCACAGTAATCTTTCGCGATTGGGCGAATTCTGGAACAATCGCAAGTCGGTAAAGCCCTTCCTGCTTAGAAACGGTCCATGGTCAGCTCGTCCCTCTCGAAAACCTGCCGCAATGTCGTCGTCCTGGGAGCCACAGGCAGTATCGGATGCAGCACGCTCGATGTTATTCGTGCTAGCAAGGGGGAGTTCTTTCCATTCGCACTCTCGGCACATGGTCGGCTCGATGACTTGCTGAAGGCGGCCATCGAACATCAGCCACGGTTTATCGTTGCCAGCGACGAAGCCGCGGCCGAGGCGTTTGATTGGTCCACTTTGCCTGAAGGAACGACCCTGCTGACCGGAACTGCCGGACTGCAGGAAGTCGCCTCCCACCCTGAGACAGACATCGTTGTTTCCGCGATCGTCGGCCGGGCTGGTCTGGAAGGCACCTTCGCCGCAATCGAGGCGGGCAAACGGGTCGCCTTGGCCAACAAAGAAACATTGGTGGTGGCAGGGCATCTGGCCACCAAGCTGGCCGCCGAGTCTGGGGCAGAGATCTTGCCCGTCGACAGCGAACACAGCGCGATCTTTCAGGCCCTGAAAGCAGGCCGCGAAGTCGACGTGAAGCGGGTGGTGCTGACCGCTTCGGGCGGCCCTTTCCGGAAGTTCACGCAGAAACAACTCGACGAAGTGACCGCCGCCGAGGCCTTGGACCATCCGACCTGGAAGATGGGCCCCAAGATTACCGTCGACTCCGCCACGATGATGAACAAGACGCTGGAATTGATCGAAGCCAAATGGCTGTTTGATCTTTCGGTCGATCAGTTAGACGTGGTGGTCCACCCGCAATCGATCGTTCACTCGCTGGTTGAGTTCGTTGATGGGTCGTTCGTCGCTCAGATGAGCCCCCCCGATATGCGGATGCCAATCCAACTGGCGATGACCTATCCCAAGAGGACGGAGTGTCCTGCGCGGCAGCTCGATCTGACCCAAGCCATTTCCCTCTCTTTTGAGCCACCAGACTACGAGCGATTTCCTGCCCTTAAACTGGGCAAAGAGGTAGCGCAACGTGGAGGGACCTGCGGAGCTGTGCTAAATGCGGCCAACGAAGTGGCCGTAGCGCAGTTTTTGGAGGGTAAAATTCGTTTTGTTGACATTTACCGGGTATGTCGCCACGTGCTGGACGAACACCCGTTTGAATCAAACCCTGAATTAACGCGGTTGCTCGAGCTAGATGCTTGGGCCCGAGAGGAGTCTATCAAGTGGATCACTTGCTGTTTGCGGCAAGCCAAGGATCAGGCCTGTTCCAATACCTAGGTGGCGCCGGATCGTTCCTGCTGGGCATCATTGGCCTCGGGATCGTCATCTTCGTCCACGAATTGGGACATTTTCTGGTAGCGAAGGCCTGTGGTGTTCGTTGCGACAAGTTCTATGTCGGCTTCGACGTACCGATCACCATTGGCCCCTGGACGATTTCGGCCCTGTGGAAAAAGCAGTGGGGCGAGACCGAATACGGGATCGGTACGATTCCGCTGGGTGGCTACGTGAAGATGCTGGGGCAGGACGACAATCCTGGCAACTCGGAAGAAGAGCAGGCCAGCACAATGATCGAAACGACCGACGCAGAAGGCAACACGCAGAAGGTCGTCAATCCTCGCAGCTATACCGCCAAGAGCGTTCCGCAGCGTATGGCCATCATTTCGGCCGGCGTGATCTTCAACCTGATCTTTGGTGTGATCTTCGCGGCGATCGCCTTCAACATGGGCGTTTCGTACACACCTGCCGAGATTGGTTGGGTTCAACCAGGTTCGCCTGCGTGGAAGGCTGGCATCGTCCCTGGCGATTCGATCGTTGGGTTTAGCGCCGATGGAACCATTCGTCCGCATGTGCGTTTCGACAAAGACATGATGGTTCGCATCATCTCGAACGGAACGGGTAGCCCGATGCCGTTCGTCGTTGAATCGCCCGATGGCGAGAAACGCGTTCTCGATATCACGCCAGAAGAGGTCTCGGAAGAATCGGACCGTCCGACCATCGGTGTGGCACCGATGCGCAACACCGAGATGCTGGTCGCTCCGACGCAGTTAGAAATGGCCTATGGCAAAGAAATCGCAGACAGCCTGCATTCGGGCGACATGCTGATTCAAATCAATGACGAAAAGATCGAGAGCTTCCTTACCTACCAGAAGTATGTCGCCAATCATCCTTACGAAGACCTCAACCTGAAGCTGACTCGTAAGGGTGAAGGGGAAGACGCCAAGGAAGAAGACGTTGCCGTCAAGCTGCCAACGGTTCCTTACCGTGACTCTGGTTTGGTCATGGAAATGAGTCCGATCCTGGCCATACGCGAAGGCTCGCCGGCTGAAAAGTCAGGCCTGCTCGTTGGCGACAAGCTGGTTTCGATCAATGGCGAACCAGTGGGCAACGGCTTTACTCTGCCAAGCCGAGAGACCAAGTGGGCTGGTCAAACGGTCGAAGTGGTCGTCCTTCGCGAAGGCAAGGAAGTGACCAAATCGATGCAGACGGCCGTTCCTCAAGGCTTCTCGATGGGCTATTACCCAGGCTACGAGATTGGCTGCGAAACGCTGGGCGTTTCCTTCAACCTGGGAACTGTGATCGCAGAAGTCACGCCCGGTAGCGAAGCTGAAAAAGCAGGCCTCGTGGCAGGCGATGAAGTTCTGATCGTTGACTTCGAGGGGAACAGCGACGCGGCCGACGAATTCAACGCCAGCCTGAAGATCGGCTCGAAGAAGGTCCCCCTGACGAAAGACGAAATCGCCTGGCAGGCAGTTCAGACGACCATCCAGCGTGCCCATCCTGACACCTCGGTTGTCTTGTCGGTGAAGAAGAAGTCGACTGGAAACGCGGTCAACCTGGCGATCAATACGGTCGCTTCGGAAACCGAGATGCTCCAAAATCGTTACTTGCACTTCCAAGGCGTCGAGAAGATTCAATACGCTTCGAGCGTCAGCGATTCGCTCTTCCTGGGCGTGCGTGAAGTGAGCGAAGGGATGCAGCAGGTCGTGATGGTGCTCCGCAAGATCTTCTCAGGCGAGATGCGTCTGAGTGGCCTCGGTGGCCCAGCAACGATCCTGGCCGTGGCAACCGTCGAATCGTCGCACGGTATTCCACGTCTGCTGACCTTCCTGACGCTGATCAGTGCCAACCTGGCCGTGGTAAACTTCCTGCCGATTCCGGTCCTGGACGGTGGTCACATGATGTTCCTGCTGTATGAAGGCATCCGTGGTCGCGCCATGAACGAGAAGTGGATGATGCGTCTGACCTACATCGGTCTGGCCATGGTCCTGACGTTGATGCTCACGGTGATCTTCCTCGACATCAACCGCTTTAGTGCCTGGCTGCCTTGGGGCTAATCCACTGAGCACTTCTGATAATCCGACACCGCGTCCGAAGATGATTCTTCTGGACGCGGTGGGCACGATCATCTTTCCCTCGCCATCGGTCGCCTCCGCTTATCAGGCGGCCGGACGCCTTGCTGGCATTAATCTGGACGAGACGACGATTCGCCACCGATTCCGTGAGGCGATCAGACGCTACAGCGTTCAGTCTTTTCAGACCGAGCGTGGCCAATCCGAACCGGCGCGGACGAACGAAACAACCGAGCGTCTTCGTTGGCAAGCGATCGTCCAGCATGTCCTTTCGCCACCGGCCGATCGTTTCGAAGAAGTGTTCGATTGCCTTTGGAATCACTTCGGACAGCCGGAAAATTGGCAGCCATTCGACGACGTCTCCCCTGCCCTGGCAATTCTTCAGTCGGCTGGCTTTCAGCTTGGGATCGCCTCGAACTTCGATAGCCGGCTTCGTCCGATCGTCGAGCGTTACCTCGGCTCGTTCGATCTGCAGCTCTTCATCTCTTCCGAAGTCGGCTGGGTGAAGCCAGCACCGGCTTTCTATCAAACGGTGCAGTCGCAAGTTGGCATCCCGGTGGATCAATTGTTTTTGATTGGTGATGACCTGGAAAACGACGTGGTAGCACCGAAGCGGGAAGGCTGGCAAGCTGCGTACCTTTCCCGCAAGCAAGAGGCTTCCGCTGCCCGACCTTCTGGGGAATTTGCTTCCCTGTTGGAGTTTGCCAAGGCAATCTCCCAGGCCTGATCAAGTCGAGGCCGGACGAGCAATTGATGTTGGTCGCCTGGGGGGAGACGCGTTACATTAGTGCGATCCGTACCTACAAGACCCGCTTTGGAAAGGATTCCACCATGGGCACGACGCTGGCGCAATTGGCCGAGCTCGTCGACGGCAAAGTCTTCGGCGATCCCAAACTGAAAATCACAGGCGCCAATATCATTCGCGATGCCGTGTCGGGTGAAATCACGCTGATGGACAAGCCTGACCAGGTCGGCTTGTTGATGGAGAACTGCCAGGCCTCGGCTGTGCTCGTTCGAGAGATCTCGGACAAACTGAACATCGACGGAATTCTGGTGGCCAACGTGCATGAAGCGTTCGGCAAAGTGATCCGTTTCTTCCAGCCGTGGGAACAGAAGCAAGCGAGCGGTATCCACCGCAGCGCGATTGTATCCCTGGCCGCTGTCGTCGATCCCACCGCCACCATTGGTGCCGGCAGCGTGATCAGCGATGGCGTGGTAATCGGCAAGAACTCGGTCATCCATAGCGGCGTTCACATTCAAGCAGGTTGCCACATCGGCGAAGACGTCACCATCTTCCCAGGCGCGGTCCTTTACGATCGGACCGAAGTGGGCGATCGCTGCATCATTCATTCGGCCGCCGTGCTGGGGGCTTACGGCTTCGGCTACGATTCGTCGACCGGCCGACACATTCTTTCCGCTCAACTTGGCAACGTGATTCTGGAATCGGACGTCGAAATCGGTGCCGGTACCACCATCGACCGCGGGACGTATGGATCGACCCAGATCGGCGAAGGGACCAAGATCGACAACCAGGTGATGATCGGCCACAACTGCCGCATCGGAAAGCATAACTTGCTTTGCTCGCAGGTCGGAATCGCCGGCAGCACCACGACTGGCGACTATGTCGTGATGGCAGGTCAGGTCGGTGTTCGCGATCACGTCCACATCGGTACCGGAGCTCAGCTTGGTGCCAAGGCAGGCGTTGGTTCCGATATTCCTGAAGGCCAGCAAACGATCGGCATTCCGGCTGGGCCGTTCAAAGAAGTTGTCGCCGAGCACATGGCAGTCAAACGCCTGCCAGACATGCGTAAGACGCTCAAATCGCTGACCAAGCGTATCGAACAACTGGAAAAGGAAGCTGCCGCCAGCGCCGCTCCTGCCATCCGCAAAGCTTCGTAACCGACTCGATCGATGACCATGACAGACCAAAGTCCTGTAGGCTTGCTGGCGGGTTGGGGAAACCTGCCGATTGTCGTTGCGGAAGCGATCCGACGCAGCGGGCGTCAAGTGATTTGCGCGGCAGTCAAGGACCATGCCGATCCGGTTCTCGAAGAAATCTGCGATGCCACAACGTGGGTTGGCCTCGGCCAGCTTGGCAAAGTGAAGCGTCACTTTCTGAAGCACCAGGTCGCCGACGCCACGATGGCCGGCAAGATCCACAAGGTACACTTGTTTGATCGAGCCGCCGTCTGGAAGCACCTTCCTGATTGGTTTTGTTTGAAAACCTTCGCCCCGCAAATAATCTGGGGCTCAGGCGACCGCAAAGACGACACCCTTCTGATGGCGATCGTCAACGGATTTGATCGCCAAGGGATTACCTTCCTCCCCGCCACCGATTTCGCTCCGGAGTTGCTCGTGAATTTTGGCATGATCGCAGGCTCGCGTCCCAACGGAAAAATGTTTCGCGATATCGAGTTCGGCTGGGAAATGGCCAAAGAACTTGGTCGTCTCGATATTGGCCAAAGCGTGGCCGTGAAGAACCAGGCCGTGCTGGCCCTGGAAGCGATTGAAGGGACCGACGCGTGCATTCGTCGCGCTGGCGAGTTGTGCAAAGCAGGTGGGTTCACCGTGGTAAAGGTTTCCAAGCCGCAGCAAGACATGCGGTTCGATGTCCCCACGATCGGCGTCGGCACACTGGAAACGATGGTGGTTGCCGGGGCATCGACCCTGGTCCTGGAAGCGGAAAAAACCATTCTCCTCGACGAGCCTGCCGTGTTAGAATTTGCGAAAGCCCATCGTTTAACGATCCTTGCTGTCAGCGAAGATCGCCTCGCCCAGTTTGCTAACTCTTCGGAAGCGGCCTAGCAGTGACATGCGTGGCCGTTCGACTGGCCTCATGTCGCGTCACATCTTCCTCACGCTTTCACTACTGCTCGCCTTCCCACTTACGACATTCGCTCAGAAGGGTGTCGTCGACGTCAACGGTCATCCGACCTACAAAGGACGCGAAATCGCCCAGACGATGCACTACGCAGGGGCGCCGTGGCTGATCCGCGAGAGCCGACAACGCGAAGAAGACTGCGAGAAGATGCTCAAGAACCTCGGCATCAAGCCGGGCATGACCGTGTGCGACATGGGCTGCGGCAACGGGTTCTATAGCCTGAAGATGGCGGAGATGGTCGGCAAGGAAGGCAAAGTCCTGGCCGTCGATATTCAGCCAGAGATGCTCCGCTTGCTCAAGGCCCGGGCCGAAGAGCAAGGGATCGACAACATCGAACTCGTTCTGGGCGACATCGACAATCCCAAGCTTCCTGAAGGCAAAGTCGACCTGATCTTATGCGTTGATGTTTATCACGAGTTTTCGCATCCGGTCGAAATGCTCCGGCACATGCGAAAGGCGCTCAAACCCGATGGCGTGATCGCCTTGCTCGAGTTTCGTCTGGAAGACCCGAACGTCCCGATCAAGTTGCTCCATAAGATGAGCAAGAAGCAGATGAATCTGGAATACGAATCGAACGGCTTCGAGGTCGTCCGCCAGTTCGATGGTCTGCCTTGGCAACACATGGTGTTCTATGGAAAAGCGGACGAAGCCGCGAAGCCGGACTAACTACGGCGTTTCGCCATCGAGCTGATCTTCCAGCTTACGTGCCGCCGCCAGGTGCTGGTCGGCCGCAGCCTTGGTTTGCCGGACTAGCTGCTGAAGCTCGGGCGACGGCGCTTCGTGCGTCATACCGAGTTCGGCAATGATCCAACCATGCAGCTGGATGACCTGCTCAAGATAGGCCTGGTCGAATTCGTCTTTCTGGACCGATTCCAGCTGCTGAACTACCGCCGTGATGTGCTTCTTCACGGCATCGCACTGGTAACGAACCGCATCGACTTCATTTTCGATGGTCATGGCAGATGGACGGTCGGCTTGAGGAACCGTTCGCCAAGGAGCGGTTGGCGGCTTCCGTTTGCCATCTCCTTGGAGAACCCATTTGTTGTCGCGAATCGTTTCGGCGTCGGCGCGTTCTTGCCACGTGCCAGGCTCGCCCCGCGAGTAGTGAATTGATGTGCCGATCGACTTGATCGCTTGCCAATGCTGAGGGTCGATCAGCGGCTCGAGCTTCTTTTCCAACGCGCGGTGCTCGGCGACGGATGACTGGGCAAATTTTTTAACAGTGTCCGAATGGGCCTGTTTCTGAGCAAGCTGACCAAGCACGATCGCTTCTTTATTCATCAGCACCATCTTGATCGCCGGATGGCTTCCGAGCACATCCAGGTCGGAAGCCTCTTCCGACGGCTTGGGCGCGGCATATGCAATGGAGTAAAGAACCAGCCCGAAGACCAGACCGAGGCTTGCTGTTCGCGAAATCGTCATCGTGCAGAATCTCCTTGAGCCAGACCCATCGAGTTGCAATCGTTCCCAGTGGGAAACGGATGCAACTCGTGTTCCGAATCCAGATCTCGCGGATCGAGACCTGGTGATACTGCAAGAAGTGTCGCTCAGGCGAGCGATGCAGGCCAAGATCAGCCTGTAATGACGCCAGAAAACTGGCTTACACTGGGCAGCTTAATCCGAATTTGAGCCGTATTCGGGGCCTCTTCCAACCAGATACGGCCGTTTAGTTGTTCGACCAGCAAACGAACGACTTCGATGCTCATGTTCCCGCCGCTTTCGCCATTGAGCTGAGCTTGAGGCGATAACTGGCCTGAGATGGCCTTCAGGGTTTCGGCCTTTGACTCAAATCGGACGTCGATCTTGGCTTCTTCGGCATCGGTCGAGGTTTCAAGTGTCACCGACTTCGCACCATCCAGAGCCGCTAGTTCGAGCAGTTCCCGGCAAATTGCTTTGACGGCCTCTCGATCCGATTTCAGCAGCAGCGTCGAATGACTGATCAACTCGATCGGAGCTTGCGGCTGAAGATGCTGTTGATCTTGGATCGCTTCGCGGGCAACCTCGGTCAACGAGATTGGTTCCGGCGACCACGAGATCGACGTTAATCGTGCATAAGCCACCAGTCCGTCCATCAAATGTTCGAGCTGATCCAAAAGTGGCTCATGCGTGTCGGCTTCGATGGCGCTTCGCTGACGGATCGCAGCGGAGGTATCTCGGCACTTCGTCGCGGCAGCCGTCACAATCTTCTGCAGCGCGATTCGGCAACGCAGTGTCTGGCGGTCGGCTTGCATATGTCGCATCGCGTTGGCCAGACTTCGGCAGAGCGACGCCCGGGTGAGATCGTCTTTAATCAGGTAGTCCTGGCAGCCTTGCTTGATGGCATCGACGGCCAGTTGTTCGTGACCCATGGCGGTCATCATGACCACGGGAAGATCCAGCAAGATCGCTTCAGGTAACAGTTGCAGGCCGGTTCCATCCGGCAAACGAAAATCAAGCAGCACACACTCGTATCGATTGCTACTGAGTGCCTGCCGTGCGGCATCGAGACTGGATGCCTCTTCAATGACAAAATCTTCTCCCACCAGTCGCTTCACGAGCATCCGAAAGACGGAGTCGTCTTCAACCAGCAAGACTCTAGGTGGGGTGAACGAGTCACTCATCGATGAATCACTTTCACCGGCTCAAAGGAAATTCGATGATTCGCGCGTAGGTATCCAACATCTCGATTAGATCACGAAACTCGCTACCAGCCTTCGATTTCGTGATGTAACCAGCAACAAAGTTGGAGTATGCTGCCAGGCGATCCTGGGAATCATTGGAAGTCGTCAACACAAAAACAATACTTTTTCGCAGTGTCGCATCCTTCCGAATTGTTTGTAAGAATTCGATACCATTCATCCTCGGCATTTTCAAGTCGAGCAAAATGATATACGGATTTTCAAAAAATGGTCCGCTTTCATCGCACAACATTTGAATGGCTTGAATGCCATTACTTGCCCGATACAGGGGCCGCTCGACACCCGACTTCTTGAATCCGCGGCGTACAGCTTCTGCATCGATGTCATCATCCTCGACCAGCAGGATTCGGAGATTTTGGGGGATCATTCTTGCCCTCCTTGAGGTGCAGTTTTCGGCCAGACGAACGTAAACGTCGCCCCTTCTTCAGGTTCAGATTCTACCCAGATCTTGCCACCAATGTTTTCGACCGCCTTTTTCACGATCGATAACCCCATGCCACTTCCCTCGACGTCGTCACGAGGTGCGAGCGTCTCGAACATCTTAAATATGCGTTCATGGAATTCGGTAGCGATACCAGGTCCGTCATCACGTACCGAAAATTGATAAAAATAACCCTCGTCGCTACTAGATATAACTACCATGCCATCCTTGCGGTCATGATGCTTTATGGCATTCTGGATGAGATTGCGAAACACTAAATCCAGTGGTGCCATAGGCGTTTCAAGGACTGGCATTTCGGTTGCCACTTCGACTCGCAATCCTTCTGGACGCGGCAGGCTGTCGATAATGTTGTTGAGAAGTTCGGCCACATCGACCTGCACGATCGACTGACGAATCCTTCCAACACGCGAGTATTGCAACAAATCGTCCAGCAACCGCTCCAATCGCCCGATCCGCTGTTGCATCAAGTCGAGATGCCGGAGCGACTCTTCAGGGAGATTGCCTTCGTTGTCGTCACGAATCCAGGATGCGAGATTCTTTACCCCTTGCAGTGGCGATCGCAAATCGTGCGAAGCAACATAGGCGAACTCGTCGAGATCCTGGTTGGTCTTTTCCAACCGGCGAGCATGCTGCATTAACTCGTTTTCCGCATTCTTGCGTTCCGTAATGTCGACAATCGAGACAATCACATGCAGCCCCCCGGCAATCTGAGTGGGGCTTAACCCGACTTCGACCGGGAAGCAGCGCCCGTTCTTATCAATCCCTTCCAGATAACGCCCTTCGCCCATTTTGCGATTGGTGGGAACATTGAAGTAAGCATTCCGCTGCGTAACGTGGCGATCTCGCAAGCCATGCGGAATCAAGACCTCGACCGGTTTGCCGGCCAGTTCTTTATCGGTGTATCCAAACATCTCGCAGACGCGAATGTTGACCAGTTTCATCACCCCTTCCCGATCGACCACGATGATGCCATTTGGCACCGCCGAGAACACCGAGCGAAACAAGGTTGCGGTTGCGGTCCGCTCGATCACTTGCTCTTCCAGCGATTGGTTCTGACTATAGAGGCTCGGCAAATCGAGGATACGTGGAATAAGCGGCACCAGCGCGATAACGGTTGCCCACGAGGCAACTGCCGTGATCAACTTGATCAGTCCTGAGAATCGATAAACCGGTTCCCAGAAGATGATCGCCTCGACCAGATGACCAACACCACAAGAGACAATGAACATCGCAAACAGAATGACTAGGGTCGGAAATGGCAGGTCACGTCTGCGAATCAAGAAGTAAGCCAGGCAAATCGGAATCGCCAGATAGGCACCGAAGATTGCAAGGTCCGAGACGATATGGAGCCAGCCGACGCCAGGTTCCTCTGCCCAAACACTTCCGCAATCCCAACGTGCTGGGAATCCATTGGTGTCGAAAAGTTGGAAGAAAAACGAACCGATTTGACTTAGAATAGAACCAACAAGATGCAACACGCCGCTACATCCTCCTTGGGTATGAGCATTGCTTCAGATCCAGAGTGTAGGATTCGACTGGCATCTCCGCTGCGTCCCCTGCTGCCAACAGGACGACGAAGATTGGGTAGAACTGGGAAGTGCCCCACTTGCCTGCCTTATGTTGCCTGATTTCCTGATGTGCAGCAACGTGGTTCCATCATGGAATTCACACTAAATCGAATTCTGACTTGGACTTTAACTATCGTATCGCCACGAACAGCAGGCCCCAACCATGATTCGGACTTTCTGCGCGTTTCTCCTTAGCTTCCAACTCTTCTCGCTGGCCTCGGCAGGCGAGTTCAATCCGGTACTCGATATCGGACAAGCCGTCACTCCATGGAAAGACCTGGAAGGGACCGACGGAGCGACGCACACGTGGGACGAGTTCAAAACAAAGAAGGTCTTAGTTGTGGCATTTACCTGTAATACCTGCCCGTATGCCGTGGATTACCAAGACCGCCTGAAGAAGCTCGCCTCGAAATGGAACCAAGACGACCGCGTTGCTGTGGTGGCGGTGAATTCCAACTTGATTGATGAGGATTCACTCAAAGCGATGACCGAGCACGCCCAAAAGGCAGAATTCAACTTCCTTTACCTAAAAGACGCAAACCAAGAGTTGGGCAAAGCCTGGGGGGCCACGCGCACGCCGGAGTTCTTTGTCTTGGACGAAGATCGCAAAGTGATCTACATGGGCGCGATGGACAACGATACCAATGCCGAGAAAGCCACGATCAACTACGTCGATCTCGCCGTCGAAGCGACCCTGGGCGGCAAGCAGCCAGAAGTTCAAGAGACCGTCGCGATCGGTTGCAACATTCGCTACAAACGCTCGCGACGTTCCCGCTAAGTATCACTAGTCCGGCGTGACAAACTGGAACAACTTGATCCGATTACCATCTGGATCGGCAATTGCCCACTGCAGAAAGCCCTCATCGCTCGATTCGATTTCTGCAAGAGTATCTGACAACAAAGGCACGATGTGAGCTTGAGCCGATGCCAGGTCTTCGACCTCGATGGCCAGGCTGATCGTGGAATGATTTCTCTGGTCCACATCATCGCGAGCCAGAATCGCCAGTCGCCAGCCACGTCCGACCAGCAGCGCGTATCCATCGTCGTCGCTGCGGACGGAAGACTTCATCCCCAACGCTGCCGAATACCACTGCACCATCGTTCGCCATTGCGTGGTGCGAATCTCGATCGCAAACAGTTCCATGCGTGTACCTATCGCTTCGATGCCCATTCGCCGCATTCATTGTGCGGCTCTATGAAGGTACCATTTGCCAGGCCTTACGTGGATGGACGCGAGAACGCCTTCTCGTAAGAAACGTTGCCATCAACATCGCACAACTGAAAGACGATTCGCGGCTGATCGTCTTCGCGATCGACTTCCACGTTTAGAAATCCACCCTGGACTTTGTGAAACTGGTGATACTGGGGATTGCGCCCGGGCGTTCCACCTGCGTGCGAATTGCTGGCCGCACCGACGCTGAATTCCTGAACGCCCGTTTCTGGATGGATCGAATGATATTGCCAGTGGCGATCGCCACAAATCACGAAGAAGTTGTGTGGCACGTTCTCTTGGATCCAGCTTCGTAGTTCGTCCCCTTCGTGCTGGAAGCCTGCGTTGGCGTGGTTATCGTTCTTTCCTTTTCGATCAGGCCCGACCAGTGGCGTGGGGCTAATTAGCACTTTCCAGGTCGCGTCGCTTTCGCTGACTGTTTTCTTGAACCAGGCCTTCTGCTCTTCGCCCCAGATCGTTTTGTTGGGGCCATCCGGCATCTTGTTCGGCGAACGGAAATCACGTCCATCCGTTAACCAGATTTGCAGATCTTTACCCCAGCGAAACGTTCGATACGAATCACTGCTCAGGGGTGCCTGTTGGCGAAAGATCTTCTGCCCTTCCTCAAAGGTCAGTTCGCCGTAACTTCGGCCTGGCCACGAGTCGTCGCTGAGCGTATCGTGATCGTCCTTCAGCCAATAGGCAGAAACCTTGCCGAGCGTTTCTCGCAGACGCGACAGGCTGAACATCCGCTGCCAATGCAATCGAGCCAGATCGGCCGTCGTCGCGCTCGGGGCATCATTGTCGTAGTAAACGAGATCGCCTGTCAGCGAAAGAAAGGCCGGATCCTTTTTTAGCATCGCGGGATAGATGGGATGTCCCTCTCGATGATCACGATCGGGATAGCCCTGACAGGTCATCACACAAAATCGAATCGGCGTGATGGCATCGGGCAAAGGCGCCGTGCGGAAGCTTCCTTTGATGCTGTGATGCGCTTGACCGTTATCTCTCGTGGTGCTCTCGAACCAGTATTTTGTGTCAGGCTTCAGGTCGGTCAGTGCGAACTGATAGATGAAGTCGTTTTCTTCGTCGACCGGCATCCAATCGGTTTCTTGAACATTCTTGAATTCACCTTCCGGTGCATACCTCAATTGAATCTCACCTGCCTTGCCGGGGCATGCCCCTTCGATATCCGCCACCGGGGTCTTGAGTGCCTCTTCCGATCTGCCTCGCTTGGTGAAGACGATGCCATCCTGGTTTCGAGAGATGTTCGCCGTTTTGCGTGTCCAGACAATAGCCGACGTCGGAGTGACTTCTCCTGTCCGCACGCCCGTCGCTTGATAGGGTGGAATAACAAAGTTGGCGTCCGCCTTGGCCCCCACCGCCAGGGTCATGGCGGCGGCTGATGACTTGAGAAAGGCACGTCGCGAGAAAGGAATACGCCAGGTCATTGGGAACCACCGGTCTTGTACGAGGTTGGCATAGGGCAGGCAAAAACGAGGCAAGATCGAGATAAAAACAGCCACGCCAGGAACCTCGATTTCCTGGTCGCATCCTTCCCTCGACATCCCTTAAAATAGGGTGTCGCCGATTGATCGGCAACTATTTGCCGCGTCTCGTCCGCCCAGGTTGCTTTCCAGAAGTACGCAAGGAATCGTCTCGATGGAAGCTGAAGCACAATCGCTCTGGCAGAAACTTTCAGAGTTCAAGTTCGACGAAGAAGGTACCACGCTGACCTTTGCTGCCCGGCTCGCTCGCGAGAATGGCTGGCGTTTAGGCTATGCCCAACGCGTCGTCGATGAATATCGCCGCTTCCTGCTGCTTTCGATGGTCGCCGGTCATGCGATCTCGCCCAGCGAAGCGGTCGATCAGGCCTGGCACCTGCATCTGACCTACACCAAAAGCTATTGGCAGAAACTGTGCGGTGAAGTTCTGCCACGGCCACTCCATCATTGCCCAACCCTGGGTGGCGAAGTTGAAACCGAGAAATTCGAGGACTGGTACACCAAGACACTCGAGAGCTACCGGAAGTTCTTTCAGGAAGAACCGCCAGCCGATATCTGGCCACCACCTGGCAAGCAGATGGAATCGGTCGTCGATAGCCGCTGGGTCAACGCGGCCGAGTTCTTCATCATTCCTCGCAACCCGTTGAAGTGGTTCACCATGGCAATGCTGCTGGTGGTTCCCATGCTGATGGTGGGGGGCTGCGCGGCAGATGCACCAGCCGGGCTCGCTCCGCTGGATTTCAATGCAAATTCATTCCTGACGTTTTTGGCCGTCGTCGGTGGTTTCGGTTTTGTCGTGGCGATCGTCATTCGTTTTTTCTATCCAATGCATGATCCAATGATTCCGATCGATGTCGAATCGAATTCGCGGAAGGTCTACCTCAGCCAGGGCCCGCAAGGTCTGGTTCTGGCGGTCATCGCCAAGCTGATGGAACAAGGTGTCCTGAAGATGACCGAAATCCCAGCCGGTTGGCTGAAAGGCAAGACATACCAACTTACCGTCGCAGGTCCCCTGCCGGACGATGCAACTTCGCTCGATCGTTTGATCTATGGATTGGCCCCGTCGAGCAAACCAGGTGAACTTGGCAAGTTGGTTGCGAAGGCGATTCCCTTAGCCAAAGAAGAAGGAGCATTACTGCAAGAGATGGGGCTATTGGAACCGAATCCGTGTGAACCGTTCGTTCGCCGCTGGGTTCCTTCCCTGACCATGCTGGCAATCACTGGCCTTTGCTTCGCCAAGCTGATTGTCGGATTCGACCGAGGAAAGCCGGTTGGGATTCTGCTAATCGTCGGGCTTGCTTCAGTCGTTATGGCATTTCTATTATTCCGAAGATCATTTCGCACGCCAAAAGGAGAGGAAGTGCTCAAGTCACTCCGAACCGAGCACGCGAAACTGAGCCCAGTCGCACGCAGCTCGGATCCATTATCGGCCGACGACGTGTTCCTTGCAGCCGGGATCTTCGGACTCTCGTACCTGTCTTATGGCGAGTACAATCGTCTTCAGGAAGAGGTCAAACGATCGCAGATGAATCACGGAGGATGCGGTGCTGCGTGTGGATCGAATGGCTGCGGAGGTAGCGGCTGTGGAAGCAGCGGGTGCGGATCAAGCTGTGGCGGCGGAGGATGTGGTGGTTGTGGAGGATGCGGGGGCAGCTAATCAAGGTTTTAAGGTGATGATGCAGACCGAAATCAATTACACCTGCAATGCATGTGGCGAAGAGATCGTGATACCGCTCGATGTCTCGCAAGGTCACGATCAGCAGTTTGTGGAAGACTGTCCTGTTTGTTGCCGACCCCATGTGATTCACGTGCAAGTCGACGACGACGGCGAAGCGACTGCCTGGGCCGAACCCGAGCAGGACTACGACTAAATGCATCATTCGATCAGCACGATCCTGACCGTACTGGCACTTCTGTTCGCGTTGATGTTCAGTTCGGTCACCTACGTCCCTGGCCACGAATCGGAACGAGAGGTGCTGATAACCATCATGGTCGTCTTCGCCATCGTCGCGAACTTACCGAAGGTCATTGCGATGGCCTGGCCGGTGACCAAAGAAGAGCAGCCCGAGACTGCCATGAAACGAACAGAGGACGATAAGGATAACCCCTATCGCCCTCCGGAAAGTTATTAACGAGGCGTCTTGGTATTAGACGTCCATCTCGACTTGCTGCGGCTTCCAGATGTCGAACAGTACGCTCAGCAGGACTGGCACCAGGAACATGGTGAAGACGGTCGACACGACCAGGCCACCCACCACCACTGCACCCAGTCCGCGGTAAAGTTCGCTACCAGAACCAGGCATCAGCACCAGCGGCAGCATACCACCGACCGAAGTCAGCGTGCTCATCAAAATCGGACGCACACGGCTTTCGACACTCTTGGAAATCGCTTCTCGTGGCGAAAGATCGCTGACGTCTTCCCCTTCTTCGCTTCGCCCTTGCAAGAAGTTGATGGTCTGATACACGATCAAAATCGCGTTGTTCACCACCACACCCGCCAGGATCACGAAGCCGAGAATCGTTAGCACGTCCATGTTCTGAATTGGCATGTAACGATCGCCCACGCTCCACTCGTGCACCAGTGCCAGGCCTGCGAAACCACCCAGCAATGCCAACGGCACGCTCACCATGATCACCAGCGGATAGGTCCAGCTTTGGAACAGCACGACCATCAGCAAGTAAACAATCGCCAAGGCCAAAAACAACGAACTTCCCAGCGTGCCCACCCAGGTTCCGTCACCCATCAGGGCTTCACGAATCTGAGCAAGCTGACCTGCCGAACCGGCCATTTGCATCTCGACATCCGGCGAGATCGCTCCCGCTTCGCGAAGCTCGTCCACCAAGGCCTCGACACTCGTAATCGCCTCTTGCAGAGGCAACCCTGGTGGAGGTGTGAACTGCAGCGTCACGGCACGTTGACGGTCGACGTGCTTGATCTGATCGGCTGCTTCCACATGTTCGCGATCGGCCAGACTTAACAAGTCGACAACAGCCCCCCCGGGCGTGGCCAATGGCGAATTGAACATCGCGTTGGTCGGGTCGCTTTGCAAGGCTTCGTTGTTGATGATCTTCAAGTCTTTCAACTCGCCACCGACGTCGAAGGCACGTGGCAACAAAATGCCGTCTCCATTCGCCGCAACCGCATACCCAACATCGCGACGCGTCATCTGCACATCCTGTAGACGTTCGTCATTCGGCGTGATCCGAATCTCTTGCGTCGGCAAGGCGAAGTTCGTTGGTTCCGGCGTGACCGAATATGGACCGTAGCCTTCGATCAGCTTCCCGAGCAAAGCGCCCGCCGAGCTACTCACACGATCGAGATCGTCCCCGATCAGGTCGATCTTGATGGCCGACCCAGTGGTACCACCAGTGCGGAACAGCGGCATCTGAAAGGCGAAGTTAATCACGCCAGGGGCGTTGTCGCCACCGGCGGCTTGCGTGAAGAGCGGCAGAGTATCAACGACCTTCTGCTTATCCTTCGAGATACCAACCTGAAAAACACGCCCGTCCCAAGCCACCAGGAAGTAATGCTCCAGTGGCGGCGGCAAGACCGTTTCTTCCGAGCCTGGCATCGCGATCGGCTGACGATTGTCTTCGCCATTCCATTCGTGTCCACGAACGACCGCTTCGGCACCAAACTTGTCGCCGGCAGCTTCCCAGGCGGGCTTGATGATGGTTTCCATCCGGTTGCCGATCTCCGACAACTGATCGACGTTGTACCCGGGAGGTGGAAGGAGCATGCCAAGCACGATGTTACGGTTACCGGTCGGCAGGTAATCGAGCGGCGGCACCAGGAACCAAATCCCGACGATCGTCGCCACGCCAAAACCACCAATCACCAGCAATCGCGTGAACCAGCTTCCGATCAACATGTAAACGGTACTGCCCACCATCGCTGGCACGTCGGTCAGCTTCATGAACATCGCCCAGACGCGTCCGCCGAACGATTTCGGCTTGGCGTTGGGGTTCTTCATGATGGCCGATTCCGAAGCATGCTCTTGAATCGCCTTCGCTTTAAGCCACTGACCCGCCGCGGAGGGAATCACCGTCGTCGAGACGACGTAACTCACACCCACCGCCGCCATAATCGCCAGAGCGATGTCACGGAAGAGCTGACCTGCTTGTTCTTCAATCAACAGGATCGGAAAAAACACCACCAACGTCGTCAACGTCGATGCCAACACCGCACCCGACACTTCTTGCGTGCCATCGACCGCGGCTCGTGTGGCGGACTTGCCCATTTCGATATGACGGAAGATGTTCTCGATCACCACGATCGCATTATCGACCACCATCCCAACCGCGAACGCCATGCCGGCGAGCGAGATGATGTTCATCGAACGGCCCATCGCCACCATGATCACCACGGCCACAATGGTCGAGATAGGAATGGCGATCGCGATAATCCCGATCGTACGGAGCGATCGCAAGAACAGCAGCAACGTCGCGATGGCCAACAGGCCACCCATAATAATATTACTTTCAACCAGGGCGATGGCGTCGACCACGTAGGTGGTGGCATCGTAGGTCTGGACAAGTTCCAGCGTGCCGTTGAGCCCCAGCCGCTTCGCTTCCTGCTCGAGCACGCCACCAGGTTTATTCAGCTCGGCGACTTCCGCGTTGATGCCATCCATCGTTTCCAGCAGGTTGCCGCCACTTTCCAACATGAAGTTGAAGAACGGCATCGTCTGGCCACGGGCACGAACCCACTCGGTCAGTTCTTTGTG
This sequence comes from Bremerella sp. JC817, assembly GCF_040718835.1. NCBI lineage: Bacteria > Pseudomonadati > Planctomycetota > Planctomycetia > Pirellulales > Pirellulaceae > Bremerella > Bremerella sp. JC817. Next base: position 46,582 of record NZ_JBFEFG010000241.1, read on the forward strand.
CCCTTCCTCGACGGTGGCAACGTCGCGCAGATAGATCGGACCGGTCGCCTCGCGACGAATCACCAGATTCTCGACCCATTCGGCATCGCGAAAACGACCAACGCTACGGACACGAATGTCGCGTTTGCCTTCCGGCAGCTTACCACCAGAGAAGTTGCCGTTGTTGTATTGCAGTGCATTGACCAGTTCCTGGTAGGTGATCCCACGCTGGGCCAAGGCGAACGGATCGACACGAATCTGAACCTCGCGTTCACGTGCCCCGCGGATACCGACCTGCGACACGCCTGGGATACGTTCGAAGCGCGGTCGGAGGCGGCGTTCCATGAAGTCGTACAGAACCGTCGCGTCGAAGTTCGGATCGGTCGATGCCAGGCCAATCCAAGAGATATAGTCGACCGATTCCGGATCGAAATCCTCGACCTGCGGTTGATCGACTTCCGGTGGATATCCGGACACTTCCGAAAGCTTCTGATCGACTTCCGCCATCGCGTCATCGATGTTCGTTCCGGTCATGAATTCAAGACGAATCTGTCCGGAACCTGGCTGGCTGATGCTGGTCATCGAGACCAAACCAGAAAGATCGCCCAGTCGGCGTTCTTGTTGCTCGATCACGTCCGACTCAATCTCTTGAGCCGAAGCGTTCTCCCAATAGGTCATCACCGAGACGACGACCGAGTTCACCTCAGGCGTCATGCGGATTGGCATCCGCGTGAAGGCCAGCACACCGGCCATCAGGCTAAGGATCACCCCGACTGCGACCGTGATCGGTTGTCTGACCGCAAGTTGGATGAAGTTCATTACGTATTCCTAAGGTGGTTGTCTTATCGCAATTCGTGCGAAGGTGCTGCCAGAATCAGTCCTGGTCAGGCAAGCAAATAACTAGCGAGGCTGACCGGCGACATTCGCTGCCGTCTGGGTCTGATCTTCCGCCACATCGGTCACGGCGATCGGCATGCCGGGGAACAAGCGTTCGTTTCCTTCGACCACCACCATGTCACCTTCGGCCAACTGTGCCGACTCGATCACCGCCAGCGATCCCGTCTGGAACTTCACCGAGACCGGCGTACGAACGGCCGTCGGCCCTGCTTCGCCGGGGACCGCTTTAAACACGTAAGCCAGACCAGCCGAACGAATCAGCGCGTCCTTAGGCACTGTCAACGCAGGCTCGGCAGGACCTGTTGGCAACCAGGCTTCGACCGACATCCCAGGCGTCAGCATGGCATCGTCGGAGTCGATCGTCAGCACGTACTGGAAGGTACGCGTGCGAGGATGAACTTCATGAACGCGTTTGGCCGAAGCCGAAACGAACTTGCGATCCGAGCCTACAATCGTGACCGGCACATTTTGCGAATACTGCGAGACGATGCCTGCATAGCGTTCTGGAATTTCCAACCAGGCTTCGACAATCCCGGTCGAGACCAGCGTGACAAATGGCTCACCGGCACGGATCCATTCGCCTGGCTCGGTGTGTCGCATGATGACCTGACCGTCGTAAGGAGCACGCACGATCGTGTCGTCGAGCCGAACTTGTACCAGTTCCAGCTGACGACGGATTTCATCGAGACGGCGACGATCGGTATCGAGCTTGGCCTGAGCGATGGCCAGTTCCGTTTCGCTCCGTTCGTGCTGCTGCTTCGAGATGGCATTGTTGCGAATCAAGCTCGCCGAGCGATCCATGTCGAGATTCGCTTGCCGCAGTTCCGCTTCCCGCTGAGCGATCAACGCTTCGGCGGTTCCAAAAGCGGCTTCCATTTCCCCTTTTTGGGCTTCGAGTCGACGCGAGTCGATTCGAGCAATGACGTCACCCTTCTGGACGGTGGCACCTTCACGTACGGTGACTTCCAGAACACGACCATCTTCCAGAGCGGCGACGCTACCACGAGCGACCGCCTTCAAACTGCCCGTGAACCGATGATGTGGTTCAACCGATTGCTTGACCACCGGCATGGCACGTACCGCGGTGGGTGGCCCTTGCGCCAGGACGGGAGCCGTCATCAGCACGAGCCCCGCCATTGCGATCCCGAATTGTTTCGCCATCTTATCTAATTCCATATTTTGACGTTTTCTAGTAGACCAGTCGTCTTGTTATCGATGCCAGCCGACGGTGTGAAGTTTCACGCAGCCTGTTTCAGTAATACTTGGAATACAAAATGTAAGAAGAGGTTCACCGGTCGAATGTGATTATCTACCTGGACCCGCATCATGGCCCCCTCGAATGAGTAGGCAATGAATTCGGCCAGGCTTGCTGGATCGTGCTCTTCCGAGATCTCGCCCGCCTCTTGGGCTTCTCGCAAGCAATCGGCCATGATATCTCGCCACTGATGCCAGCCAACTTGCACGGCATTGCGTAGCGGTTCGCTAAGAGAAGACAACTCTAAAGCTAGCTTACAAATCAAGCATTCCTGCCGCAATTCCCGGGAATGGAAATCGTCGCGGGCCGAATAGAAGAATTTTTCTAATCGCTTCAGCGGAGTTAACTTAGGATCTGTTAAGGCTTGCCGAAGTTTCTGAGCGTTCTCGACCACCGACGCCTCGATTACCGCGACGCCCAGCTCTTCTTTGGACTTAAAAAAGTGATAGAACGAGCCTTTGGGAACCCCGGCGTCGGTCAGAATCTCGTTCAAACCGACCCCGTTGTAGCTCTTCGCAATCATCGCTTTGCGACCAGCTTCGATTATGTCGAGTTTTGTCTCGTGACCCACGTCCTGAATACCTGCCGTTCATAAGGGGGTGTTTCTGCGATATTAGACCAGTCGTCTAGTAGAGTCAAGATGTTGATTGCCGCAGGCCCCCCGGGCGTCTTACCTGCCAACAACTTTTGAATACTTACAAATAAACATCCCAAGACTTTGAGACGACTAAGTTCGCCGGTCCAAGGTATCGACATAAATCGAGTCGGGGGCTAGATTGTGGGGACTGCCTGGCTAAACGATCCTCCCGCACAAAATCTCTCGCCGATGGAAGAACAAGATCTCGTCGAACGAATGTTGCGGGCCATTCGTCGAGTCATTCTGAAGACCTCCCAATATTCGCGATCGCTCTCGCGAAACTCCGGTTTGACCCTTCCGCAGCTACTTTGCTTGCGGGCGATACGCGATCTGTCGAAAGAAAAAGACGAAGTCACCGCCGCCCAGGTTTCTGCCCGCGTCGGCCTCGCCGCGCCGACCGTCTCTCGAATTCTCGAGCGGATGGAACGTGCCCAGCTAATCGAACGGATTCGCAACAGTCCTGATCGCCGGCGTGTGCTGATTCACCTGACGGAAACAGGAACCCAGCGTCTGGCGGGCATTCCAACGCCGTTGCAAGAACAGTTCGTCAATCGCGTCACGTCGCTTGATGAAGAAGAGCAACGCCGCCTGGTGGCCTCGCTAGAGCAAGTCGTCGAATTGATGGAAGCCGCCGACCTGGATGCCGAACCTGTGATTTCTGCTGAATACGAACCACGAGAAGACCGTCGCGTTTCGTGACGACGGTCTGTGAGGTTCTTCGTTTGGCGGCAACGCCTGACTAGCTGGTGGCGTTAGCAGGTGCCGGATAAACGCCGTTCTCGTCGTGCACTTCATTACCAACGACCGCCGGATTGAAGACGCATACCATCCGGGTGTCGACATGGGCATGCAGCAGATGCTTGTCGTTCAGATTCAGCGCATAGACGGTGCCTGGCTTGATCTCGAACTTTTCGCCACTGGGGACGAGCTCGACAGTGGCATGCCCTTCAATACAGTAAACCGCCTCCAGATGGTTCTGGTAATGGATCGGCGTCGTGGTGCCTTCTCGCAAGATTGTATCGTGCAGGGAAAAGCCCATGCCATCGCCTGCCAACAGCAAGCGGCGGCTGTTCCAGTTGCCACCTTCAACGTCGGCGTCGGTACCTTGAATATCAGTCAAACTTCGAACGAGCATTGGATATCTCCTATCTAAATCGCAGGACCTATTCGCCCTGGACACATCTAAAGAAAAAGGGCCTCTACATTTGCAGAGGCCCCGCTTGAAGCCATTTCATATGCCGCCTTACCGGCGACAGGTTCCGCAGGGGAACCTACGACTTGGCTGTCACAGGCGGTTTGGATGCCGACTGCGGCTTAAGATTTTCGTGGACCGATTCGGTGAGAATCGCCAAGCCTTCCTTGAGTGCATCGTATTCGATGGTCAGTGGCGGCAAGACCTTCAACACTTCGTCGTCAGGACCGGCGGTTTCGACAATCAAACCACGACCGAAGGCTGATTTCGAAATCTTCCCCGCGACCGAATGATCCGGGAATTCAATCCCTTGAATCATGCCGCGACCTCGGACACTTCCGTCGTAACGGTCGGCCAGATCGAGAAAGGTCTCTTTGATCATCCGTGCTTTTTCGTGCACTTCCTTCGAGAGACGGTCATCTCGCCAATAGGCTTCGAGCGCCGCTGCGGCAGTGACGAACGCGGGATTGTGACCACGGAACGTACCGTTGTGCTCGCCAGGATGGAAGGCGTCGAACTCTGGCTTCATCAGCACCATCGCCAGTGGCAAACCGTAACCGGAAAGCGACTTCGACAGACAGACAATGTCTGGCTTGATGTCGGCGAATTCAAAGCTGAAGAACGGACCCGTTCGACCGCAACCGACCTGGATATCATCCAAAATCAGCATTGCGCCAGAGCTCTTCGCCAGTTCGGCAATGCGACGTAGCCACGTCTTGGAAGCGACATTCACGCCACCTTCCGCCTGGACAGTTTCCAAAATGAAGGCCGCTGGCTTGTCGATACCGCTGCTATTATCCGCCAGGTAGTTTTCGATCATCGAGATCGTATCGGTCTCGGCGTCGAAGTAATCGCAGAATGGCATGTGGGTCGTGTCGTGCAACGAAACACCAGCACCGGCACGTTTGCCGGAGTTCCCAGTAATTGCCAACGAACCAAGCGTCATGCCGTGAAAACCGTTGGTAAACGAAACCACGTTGCGACGGCCAGTGACCTTACGAGCCAACTTGAGTGCGCTTTCGACGGCGTTGGTTCCCGTTGGTCCAGGGAACATCACCTTGTAGTCCATCCCGCGAGGGGCGAAAAGCACATCCTGCATCGACTGCAGCAAACGCTTCTTAGCGACAGTGGTCATATCCAGGGCGTGCGTAATGCCGTCCCCTTCGATGTATTCAATCAACGCTCTCTTCAGCGTTTCGTTATTGTGCCCATAGTTCAACGAGCCTGCACCGGCAAAAAAGTCGATGTACGACTTGCCGTTTTCATCGATGATCAGGTGATCCTTGGCTGTCTTGAACGTGGTGGGGAACGAACGACAGTAACTACGAACGTTTGATTCCATTCGGTCAATAATATTCATGGTCTCTTTCAATTGGGGCCAATGGGGCCGACCCGACAAAGTTCTTCCGGGTCATGGGAGAAGTTTCCAAAGTGTTCCGCGAGGAAGTACGGCGTAAAGCCGATTTCCGTTTCGAGGGAACGCGCCAGGGCATCAAAGAGCCGGCGAGAAGGCTGGTTGCCAGGCGTAATTGTCGCCTCGACCCACTCGAGCCTCTGTCCGGGAAACTGAGCAATCAATGCTTCAAGCATTCGCTTGGCTAAGCCCTGGCGTCTCGCTTCCGGTGCGACGACGACTTGCCAAACGAATAAAGAAGTTGGCCTGTCAGGCGGGGTGTAACCGGTGACAAAGCCAACCACAGATCCATTGTGTTCCGCCACCACACAGGTGTCGGCGAAGTCTTGGCACAACAGCAAATAGAGATAACACGAGTTGTCATCAATCTCCTCGCTGTTGGCGACCAGTTGACGAAGTTGTGCGCCATCTTCGACGCGTGGTTTCCGGACAATCATCCGGCCAAGTGACCTCCGTTAAAGTGAACACGGAATGCCCACACCACCCTGGTGAGGGAAGCTCCGATCATATCTTACGCTTAAAAATTACTGCAGCAATGGTTGCTGCCGCAACTAATTAGCTTTAGACTTTAGCACATCGACTTCAGGAGATCAACGTCCCAACAACTGTTTTGACGGCCGACTCACTGAAGACACAACATATCTACATGAAATAAGTTACGATTACCACACATCAATGTTTGATGAAAATAAGTCGGAAATCACGCTAACTGGCGTATCAGCACTGCTAATAATAGCAGCAGCTTGCGGCGTCATTTTCTGGCAAGCCACCCAATCGGTAACAAATGAAGAGCCGACGCTCGACCGAATCGAGCGAACGCGAACAATCCGCATCGGATTTGCGAACGAAGCCCCTTATGGCTACCTGGACACTTCGACTGGCCAGGTTACCGGCGAGGCTCCCGAAGTTGCGAAAGCCATCCTGGAGCAGATTGGGGTGACCAATGTTCAGCCGATCGTGGCGGACTTTGGCTCGCTCATTCCGGGCCTGAAAGCAAAGCGGTTCGATATGATCGCTGCCGGGATGTATATCACGCCGGAGCGAGGGCTCGAGATCTCGTTTTCCAATCCAACCTATGGGATTGGAGAGTCATTCATCGTCAAAGCTGGTAACCCGCTTGATCTGCACAGCTATGAAGACATCCTCGATCACCCTGACGCCAAGATCGGCGTGATGGGAGGAAGCGTCGAGCAAGGTTACGCCAAGAAGCTTGGGATCGACGCGCGACAGATTGCCGTCTACTCCGACTACGCCAGCGCCCTGCTGGGACTCAAAGGAGACCAGATCGATGCCGTCGCCGCGACCGATCTGACGGTCAACGATCTGCTGGCCAAGCAAGCCAGTGACGAGATCGAAAAGGCCCAGCCCTTCAGCGACCCGGTTATCGATGGCCAGGAAATTCGTGGATATGGGGCATTTGGCTTTCGCCAGGAAGATGTCGCCATCCGCGAACGCTTTAACGAAGAGCTGGCAAAGTTCATCGGGTCGCCAGAGCACCTGCAGCTGGTCAAACCATTTGGTTTTGACGAATCGACTCTGCCTGGAAACAAGACTGCCAAGGAACTGACACAAACACCGTGAGTGAACTTCTCTCGAATATCGAAAACCTTCCGCCCCCTTTTGATTTGCTTCCGTTCTTACTGCAAGGACTGCATATCACCGTGATCCTCGCCGCCGGTGGCAGCCTGGTGGCCATTGTGCTGTCGGTGTTGTTTGGTGTTTGGAGCAAATCGAAAGATCCGATCCTGCGTTGGCTCAGCTCGATCTATATCACGCTGTTTCGCGGAGCGAGCGCCCTGATCTTGCTCTACTGGTTCTACTTCGCATTACCGGAACTGACGAACATCCGCCTCGACGCGATCACCACCGGCATCCTCGTCTTGGGGGCAAATGTTGGAGCCTACGGTGCCGAGGTCGTTCGAGCGAGTCTCGATTCGGTACCCAAAGGGCAGTACCAGGCCGCGGCAGCTTTAAACCTGAATCGCTGGCAGACCATGCGTTACGTGATCTTCCCGCAAGCTGTGCTCAGCATGATCCCGCCGTTCGGCAACTTGATGATCGAACTGCTGAAAGGGACCGCCCTGGTTTCAACGATCACCGTCACCGACCTGACGCTGCAAGGCAAGTTTCTGCGAGACGATACGCATCGTTCGTTTGAGATCTTTGGCCTTCTGCTCATTATCTATTTCCTGCTGTCGATCTGTATCACCGGTGCTTTCCGTCTTTTGGAACGTCGCCTCTCGCATGGTCGCGACTACGGTGGAGGACAGTAACCAATGTGGAAATGGGAAGTTGTCTGGCAGGTCATGCCACACATCTTAAGTGGCCTGGTTGTCACGCTGGAAGCGGTTGCCGGAGGCATGGTCTTGGCTTTGATCCTCGGCTTGCTGTGGGCCGTATTGCGACGATCAAAGCAGCGTTGGCTCAGTTGGCCGACGTGGGGCGTGGTCGAGTTCATTCGATCGACGCCGCTGCTGGTGCAGTTATTTTTCGTCTACTTCGTGATGATCGACATGGTTGGTCGCGGGCTGTCACCGCTGATGACCGGAATTGTCGTGCTCGGTGTGCATTACAGCTGCTACACGGCGGAAGTCTATCGCGCAGGCCTCGATGGTGTCGCGAAGGGACAGTGGAATGCCGCGAAGGCTCTGAATCTGACGCCCTTGCAGACCTATCGCTACGTGATTCTGCCCCAGGCCATCCCGCCGATTCTGCCGAATCTGGGGAACTACCTGATCGCCATGCTGAAGGAAGCCCCGCTCCTTTCCACGATCACTGTGCTGGAAGTATTGAACGAGGCGAAGATCTTCGGCAACGAACATTACCGCTACCTGGAACCTTTAACGATCGTAGGTGTGCTCTTCATTTTCCTCAGTCTGCTGGCCGGACTGTCAGTGGAATGGCTACGCAAACGCACCGCGGCAATGACGTCATGAACGAAACACCTCCACAGCTTCGAGTCCGCGACCTGCAGAAGTCTTACGGTAACAATGCCGTCTTGCGCGGGCTGAACGTCGACATCCAAGCAGGCGAAAAGATCGCCATCATCGGTCCCAGCGGTTCTGGCAAAAGTACCTTGCTGCGCATCTTGATGACGCTCGAGGCACCGAATTCCGGCGACATTCAAATCGATGGCGAATCGATATGGACCATGCCCAATGGCGACGGCAATAAGCCAGCCGATGAAGCCCATATGCGGCGGATGCGATCGCGACTGGGAATGGTGTTCCAGCACTTCTTCCTCTTTCCGCATCTTTCAGTCCGGCAAAACTTAACCCTGGCACCACGACTGGTGAATCACGTCACTTCGGAAATCGCCGACGAGACTGCCATGCAATTGCTGGAGATGGTCGGTATGGAAACCAAAACCGACGCCTTCCCGGCCCAGCTTTCCGGCGGGCAGAAACAGCGCGTGGCGATTGCCCGGGCCCTGGCCATGCAGCCAGACATTATGCTGTTCGACGAAGTCACCTCGGCACTCGATCCCGAACTGGTGCACGAAGTGCTGGCGGTGCTGCGAAAACTGGCGTCCGCAAGTGATATGACGATGCTGCTGGTTACCCACGAAATGAATTTCGCTCGTGAAATTGCCGACCGCGTGCTGTTCTTCGATAGCGGCGTCATTCTGGAAGATGGTCCGCCGGAAGAGATCTTCACCAATCCGACCCATCAACGAACCCAAGAGTTTCTCAAGACCGTACTGGAAGCCTAAGTCCGAAATGTTCAGCCAGCCCCTGATCGACTCAACCATTCTATTGTTGGTCCTCCTGAACCCTTTCCTGCTTTGCATTTACCTGCTCGACCTGATTCAAGGACTCGACTTGAAATCGTTCACGCGAACGATGACGCGCGCAGGCTTGATGAGCGCTGCCGTCTATTTCGGTTTCGCCGTCGCCGGGGATCGACTGTTTACCTATGCCTTTAAGGTCCGCTACGAATCGTTTTTGATTTTTGGCGGCGTTGTCTTCCTGCTGGTCTCGATTCGACTGGTGATGATCGGCAGCTCCGCGCTCAAAGGACTTCGCGGCGATGCCCCTCAAGGTGCCGAAGGAACCGCCCTTCCCTTCATGCTCGGACCTGGCACCATCAGTGCCGCGATCGTGACTGGCTCGCGGGTCAGTATTCCGGAAGCGGCCGGGGCGATCGGATTTTCGGTCCTGGTCTGCGTGGTGTCGATCATCTTCTTGAAGTGGCTGCACGACCTGATTCGCAAACGGTACGAACCGATCATGGAACGCTACCTCGACACGATCGGTCGAATCATGGCCTTGCTCACCGGTACGATCGCCGTCGACATGATCCTGAGCGGCCTCGGCAAATGGATGGAAAGTGTCCAAGGTTAGGCATTTCCCGCCCTCTTCTAGGTGACCAAAGACAGTGCGTCTCGATCTGGGTAGAATCGGGACATGCAACGCACATCCCCCCAACTCTGGCACCATGGCGCCGCTCAACTGGCCCACCTGATCGCGACTCGCGAAGTCTCGACCAGCGAGGTAATCGATGCGCACATCCAACGCATAGAGGCGGTCAATCCGCACATCAATGCGATCGTGGAAACTCGCTTCGACGAGGCCCGCGAGGTGGCAAAGAAGTTCGACAACGAAAGCTCGCCACCTGATCAACCACTGCGTGGCGTGCCGTTGAGCATCAAGGAATGCTTTCACGTTGCCGGTGCCAAGGCGACCTTGGGCATGACCACGCCTCCCGAGATCCCCACTACCGATGGGACTTCGGTCGCTCGTTTGCGTGAAGCAGGCGGTATCGTGCTCGGCATCACCAATGTGCCGCAGTTGATGGTCATCCACGAGACACGCAACCCGGTCTATGGCACGACCAGCAATCCCTGGGATTTGGCTCGCGGCGTTGGCGGAAGCAGCGGCGGCGAAGCGGCGATCCTGGCGGCTGGCGGAACGGCCCTTGGCCTGGGCAGCGATCTGGGCGGAAGCATTCGTTTGCCATGTCACTTCTGCGGCGTCAGCGGCTTGAAGCCAACTTCGCGGCGTCTGATTCGCAGCGGTGCTCGTCCTAACTTGCGTGGCCTGAGCTGGCTCGAATATCAGCCTGGCCCAATGGCCCGTAACGTAGCCGATCTGCGATTGGCGATGGAAGTTCTTTTGCGGGGGGAATCGCCACGCGGTTGGGACTACGCCGAAGATCCACCGGTCCGATTGCCTTCCCGTGCGATGGACGTGACGCAGTTGCGAGTCGGTCTGATGGAAGATGATGGGTTCTTTCCCGTTTGCCCCGCCGTTCGCCGAGCCTTACGCGAAGGCGCCGAAGGACTGCGTGCCCAGGGCGCGACAATCATTCCTCTCGGACCACCACCGACGCTCGACATGTTGAAGTCCTATTTCGGAATTGCCAGCGCTGATGGCGGCCGCGACTTCCGCCGGATGCTAAAAGGCAGCAAGCTCGATAGCGAAGTCGCCCGGCTGGTTCGACTGGCTGCGTTGCCTCGTTGGCTTCGACCTTTAATCGCCGCCCTTGCCTTGAAGCCGTTCGGCAAGCATAAGATGGCCCAACTGTTTCAGGCCTCCGGACCACGTTCGGCGGATTCGCTCTGGCAGGTGACCTGGCAGGCATCACAACAGGTTCATCAGGTCTTTCAGCAATGGGATGAAGCCAAAGTCGATGTGGTTCTCTGCCCGACGCATGCCACGCCTGCTCCGCTGGAAGGCTGCGCGGTCGATCTTTTACCTGCGGCAAGCCACAGCCTGATTACCAATCTGCTGGGCGTCCCGTGCGGCAACGTCGCGGCGACCACCGTGCGGCAAGACGAGGAATCGGATCGAACCGGAAACGATGCCAGCGAGAAGCTCGCCGCCCAGGTCGAACGAGGAAGCCACGGCCTGCCGGTCGGAGTTCAGGTTGCCGGTCGGTTCTGGCAGGAAGATGTCGTGCTCGATGTGATGGAGGCTCTCGAGTCCCACTATCGCACGCTGCCCGGCTATCCCGATATCCAACAACTTCCGACCACGATTCCCAAGCGGTGATCGACGATGTGGGACTGGCTCAAGCGTTGGTCTTCACCGCAGTCGCTCGGCGAGCGAGGGGAACGTTTTGCTTGCCGGTATCTGCGAAAGAAGGGCTACACCATCATTGCCCGGCAGGATCGAACCCGCCTGGGTGAAATCGATATCGTCGCCGTTCAGGATCGTACGATTGTCTTCGTCGAAGTGAAGACCCGCTCGGCCGAAGAGAAGGGCTCGCCCGATGAAGCAGTCGATCGCGAGAAACAACAACGCCTGACCCGGGCCGCTTTGGCCTACATGGAACGGCATGACCTTCTGGGCAATTGTGCCGGTCGATTCGATGTCATCGCGATCGTCTGGCCTGCTTCTTCTCGCCATCCGGAAGTACGGCATTTTGAAAATGCCTTCCCGGCGACCGGCAAGTTCCAAATGCACTCTTAGCCGCATCTTCTTTGCCATCAACAACTTAAACTGCGTCCCAGGCAATTTCCGAAAACTTTTTTCGGCTTCTCTCAGCGGGTGACCCAACGTGTCATCGGCCTGATCGATAGTACGTGTGTCGCGGTTAGGAAATGTCTTCCACCGGCTGCACACGACACAAAATCATCGCCCTTGCTGAGATATGGAGAAGTCTGTCATGGCTGTGGATACTGGCCTGCAAATGTGTGATTGGATGGAAGAATCGGTCGAATCGAAGGCGGCCTTTGCCGAGCTTTCGGTACTGGAAGACCTGTTCGAGGGAGTCGCCGCGCAGCCTCGCTCTTACCAACTGCGAATCGTCACCAAGGCGATCAAAGCCTTGCTCAACGCCGCCGCCGATCCGTTCGACGAGTTCGCCGGCTCGAGTGCTTCGGTCTTGATCGAAAGCCCCACTGGCAGCGGCAAAACAGTCATGGGCCTGGCGATCGCCCAGTGGATGCAAAAGCACTTTGGCCTATCGATCGGCTGGGTCTCGATGCGACGCAACTTGCTGAAGCAAGCCCAGGAAGAAAACCTGGCTCGCGGCTTCGATGTGAAGCTGGAACTGATCTCGACGTTCGACAAAGATCCCCCCAAAGTCGACATGCTGATCGTGGATGAAGCCCAGCACGACGCCGCCATGAGCATGGCCAACCTGCACTGCTCGATTCGTCCGCAGTACATCGTCGGCCTGACCGCGACACCGTTCCGTGGCGACCGGGTGAAGTTGTGCTTCGATCATGTGATCCGCGATGCTGGCATCCATCAGCTGATTCAAGATGGCTACCTTAGCCAATATCACCACTACACCATTCCAGAATATACCCCGGGAGCCGTCGCTGAAACTTATGCGGCGGACATCCAGCGGTGGGGGAAGTCGATTGTCTTCTTCCACCGCCACGACCAATGCGTCGAATGCCAGGCCCAACTGACCCTGCGTGGCATTCGCAGCGAAATCGTGACCGCCAAAAGCGATCGCGATCGACAATTGGCCGACTTCCTGACAGGCAAGATCGAGGTTTTGATCAACATGAACATCTTGACGGAGGGCTTCGATTGCCCCGACCTGAAGACGGTGTTCTGTCGTCCATCGAGCAAGGCTTGCACCATCCAGATGTGCGGGCGAGTCTTTCGCAAACATGCCGAACTGGCGTTCAAGCAAGTCGTGCAGTGTCAGCAGACACCGCATCCGATCATGAAAACCGCCGCGGCAACGGAGCAATACGTGTGGACCGGCGATCAGTGGAACAGTCTCAAGATGAATCGCGAGATTGAAGCAATCAGCCAGCGATCGCGTCGACTGATCGCCGGTACCCAAGTCAAACTTCCGAAATTGGTCGCCGCCCTCAAGGAGACCCGTCCGATGTGGGAACAGCATCGCAGCCGCTTTTAAGCGTCGGCTGCGATCTGGTTCGACTGTGCCTAATCGAGAACCCAACTTTCCTGGAAGGATCCCTGACCATGCGATGGAATTTTGAATATGGCCATGCCCGCGTAAGTGATTTTCGGGTGGAAGCTCAACGAGACGAAAAATCTGGCCGCGTCGAAGTGACCGGCCTGGACCTGAACGGCGAGAAGGTTCGTCCTACGCGACGATTCTGGAAGTCGATGTTCATGCGGTTTGGCTTTTCGGAAAGCGTTTTCCGCTACTTCGATCATGGCGAAGTCTTCCAGCGAATTTCGGAGAAAGCTCCGAACGACTCGGTCCGCTATTGCCTGGAACGTGGCGGGCCGAAAGGACCTCGACTGCTTTCGGTCAGCAATCCGAAACGCCCGGTGATCACCCACGAAGAAGTTCGAGCACTGCTCGATCACTACGGCGGAAAAGACATCAAGTACACCGAAGGAGTCATCACCAGCACGCATCGTCCACGCAGCGGGGACTGTGACTTCGAGATCGGCGGCGACAAGTTCAAGCATCGCTTCGTCATGGAAACCCCGATCGATGGGTTCAGCCAACCGAAGATTTACCTGTCGTTCCTTCGGATGTTGTGCAGCAACGGGGCAATTGGCTACAGCCGAGCCTTCCGCAGCGACATCAGCTTGGGCAAAGATATCGGCCATTGTATTTCCAGAGCCTTGGAAAGTTACGACAACGGCGAAGGCTATGCAGGTCTGCGGCAACGCTTCGAGAGTTCACAAACCTCGTGGGCTTCGCTGAACGAGTGCAACAAGCTTTACAAGTTGCTGTTCAAATGGGATCGGGCGAAGTCGTTCGACCGTCCCAACGTGCTGACCGACTTCCATCGACTGACCGGCCGGATGAACCAGCTTTATGGGCTGACCAACTTAGATGCCCTCAGCGAGAAGCGTTTGCGAGTTCTGCCCGCCAAGTGCCGAGTGTACGACCTGGTGAACTTCGCCAGCGAGGTCGCCACGCATCACGCCGATGAAGGAGCCTCGCGAACGCTTCAGGCTTATATCGGCAGCTTGATTTCCGACGAATACGACATGGAGGGGACCGCGATCGAAGCCCCCGAATTCGCCGACTTCTTTGTCACCGACAATCGGCCTGCCAACGCCTTGATGAACTGAGTTGACAACTCCACTTGCCCTTGGAGTGTTGGCAACGCCCCAACCAAAGTGACCGGTCTTCACACCGCCGCTTTGTTGGGGCTTGCTGCGTTCGAAGAGGGAGCAAACCTTAGGCGCGGGTTCGCAGGACTAGCTGTGTAATCTCTGGCGGACAATTCCAACGTAAAGGACTAGTGCCTGAGATCCCACGACTAACGTGCATCAGCGTTGGGTCAGCGAAGAAAGTTCCACCAGCGTACCTGGTTCCGTAACGACTAGGGCTGACCAAGGGACCAATCACCGGCAAGCGAATCTGTCCGCCATGATTGTGCCCGGCCAGCATCAAATCGAAATCGTTCGCCCGCGCCCAGTTGATCTGGTCTGGCGAGTGGGAAAGCAGAATCCGGAAAGGGCGCTGCTCGAACTGGCCTGGATCGAAGTTGTCTAAATCGGCGGCCGGTGGATGCCAGGGCAATTCGTTGCCTGCCATCAACACGGGATAATTGCGAATCATCAGCGTCAGATGTCGACTACCCAGATCAATCATTCCCTCGTCGACCAATACCTTGCGGGCCATGCCCTTATCCAGCAAACGGTTCTCGTGATTGCCAAGGATGAAATAGGTCCCGCAGTCGGCCGTCAGACCGGCAAGCGTTTCTGTCCACGGAAAGCACTTGTCACGATCGAAGATGTCGCCTGCGATCATGATCATTTCACTCTGCAGGTCTTGGGCCTGGTCGACCACCTTGCGGTAGAAGTCCTCGGCCATGTGCCCCTTCAGATGCAGATCGGAAAGATGCGTGATCGTGAAGCCATCGAGCTCTTGCGGAAGTCGCGGCAGAAAAAGTTCTTTGCGATCCACTTCCAGCCGTAGAATCTGGTTCGCTGGGATCATGCTGGCGATCTTCGTACTGGTCGAAGTGAGCCACTGCGGAGCCTTCTCGTCAAAGTTGAACGACGCGAGCAGGCGTTCGTTGAAATAGCCTGCGGCGATGTGAGCATCACGCTGATAAAGCAGCCACAAAAACGTCGCCATGAAGAAGCCGATCACCGACAGCGTTCCGTAGACTAGCCAAACGTAGTAAAGCGTCGAATAGGTGACCGGTTCTCCGTCGGCTGCCTGCCAGTCGAGAGGTTGTTGAATCCACCACACCAGGAACAGCGAAGGAATCAGCACCGACATGATGTAGGTTGTGAACTCGGCCGTATCAATCAGCCACTGCTTGTAAGGAAGACTATGAACAAAGCAGTGAAGTCGCGTCCAGATTGCCAGATGGCCGATGCCTGCGATCAGCATCAGCACCGCCATGAGTGCATACATTATGAGCCGAAGTTTTGGTGGTTGTTGCCCTAAGACCGCTTAAGAATAGGTGGGATCCTCTGGTGGTACCAGACGACATCGCGGCAGCCCTACGGAACTTTACATTGCGATTCGCCCCGAAAACGGAACGAGCAAACGACAGCTTCCAGAAGAAGTGCGTTAAGTAGAGTGCGTACCCGCGAACGCGGTCATAACCCGTTCAACCGTTTCGACCAGTTGATCGAGGCGGAATGGCTTGTAGAGGACCGCGTTCGGCAGCAGGCCTGCCTGGCGAGCCTTCACAATCGAGTGGCCTGGGTCGTAGCCGAAGCCGGTCATCAGGACCATCGGGACGGGGGAGATAATGCCGCCCAATTTCACCATCAACTGATGCCCCGACATATCGGGCAGGTGCACGTCGCTGATGATGACATCGTATCCGGTGGAATGTAGTCCGGCCCGAACCATGCAAAGAGCTTCGGTTCCGTCGTGTGCCGTTTCGACGTCGCAGCCGTAACGATCCAAGAGGGCGTGAGCCGCACTGCGAACCGATTCGTCCGCGTCGGCAACCAACACGCGAGCCGCTTTCAATAGCGGACGCTGCTCTTGCTTGGCCGAAGCTGGAACCGCCTTGGCAGGCGTCATCTTTTCGCCAACGCGTTGGATCACGCGTTTGATGTCGCGGCTGTTTTGAATGATGTTCTTCAGACGCTCGACCACTTCTTCATCGTGGCCAATGTAACGCTGCATCACGTTCACAGCATCGTTCAAGATCTCGTCGATCGGCAAAGCGACCGCACTGTGGATCGCTTCGACACTTGCTTGCGCCGTATTGGCCTGCTGAGCGACGAGCAATTCCAGCGTGTTCAAGGCGACCGCCAGATCGCGGCAGAAGATCTCGAGGAACTGCAGATCGCTGTTGGTGAAGGCCCGTGGTTCTGGGCTTTCAACGTTGAACGATCCAATGACTTGATCGTGCAGCAGCAGCGGAACGGTCAGCGAGCTCTTCGCTCCCTTGAAACCTTCCAGGTAAAGCGGGTCTTTGCTGGTGTCTTCGCAAAGGTAGCTCTTGCCGGTCGAGGCAACGAAGCCGGTCACGCCGTTATTCGTGCTTTGGGCGTACAGTTCGCGTTCGGCTGCTTCTTTGTCGATGCCCACTGACAGCAGCGGAACCAGTTCTCCGGTTCGCTGATCGAGCAGTCGAATTTCGATGACGTCGAAGCTGAGGAGATCCTTCGTGTAGTGCAGGATGTTGCTCTTCAGCAGTTCGATCCGCTCGGAAACCTCCATGTTGAAGATTTCTTCGGTCGTCAGATCGGCGAGTTCCATCCCAGCCCGGTGAATCGCGTCGAGCTTTTGTCGCTGAATGACTTCATCGGTAACGTCGCGGACGGTAACGATGAGGTTATTCGGCGGAGCCGACGGTGTCATGACCGGGGCCGCGTGTACATGGAAGTAACGATTGTCTTCCGTGCGAAGCGTCGACCCGCTCGCCTCCCCGGTCGTCATGGCCGTATGAAACGGACAGTAATCCGGACCAAGGATCTCGGGGCTGTTGAGGGCTGCGTAGAAGTTCTGGCCAACCAGATCGCCTCGGTTGGCCCAACGCGCCAAACAGGCATTTACCCACAGGATGGTGTTATCGCGATCCAACATCGCAACACCGTCGGGCATACCGTCGAGGATGTGCTCGTTCTCGAGCAGATTACTGATGCGACTCGAGACTTCCTGATGCGAAGTCGAGATGAACAGGCCGCTATAGGGGGCACTTCGAAGTTTGGCAATCACGCGAAGTGGATTATGCACTTCCGTGACTTCAAAATCCTGGCGAAGTTCCTCAACGACATTGGTATCGTTGGTCGCATCGCACAGGCACAGGATTTTGGGTTTCGCCGCCAACCCCAATACTCCCAAACAAATTTGCTATCGCGTCAAACCGACTTAAACGAAATTATACGCTCAGTTTCCGTGTGTACAATTCAAAGCCCGTCTAGTACCGATTCGGCGATCTAATGGGCAAAAATTAACCAACACGCAAACTTTGCCGAATTTCCCGGGACGCGATGTTATTCATAATGCTTATTCCGAAACTAGGAAAACCCAATTCGCAAAGATTTTGGGGCACCTCATCGAAATTTTATGTGTGACTCGCGGGAGATTCTCCCAGGCTACTCATTGTTACCATTATCTATCGTAATGGAAGCATTGTCCCCCGAATTCTTGGAAAATCCAGGTCGAAAGTAGAAGTCCTCCAACCTTGCCTTACCCTGCCCAATCGTTCCATCGGACGATCGGATCCCCCACTAACGAGAGGCGGTTGACACTTGCGTGGTGGGATCTAAAGAGAGCCCCACTCCTGAGTCGGCAAACTGGGGGTTCCAGGCCTGAAGCATCCTGAGGCCAAGATAGCCCCCTAGATGCTCATCGGAGGGTTCCAGAACCATAACCGACACATCTTGCATCGAGATGGTGCCGATCCTTAGCTGCGTAAGCTTTCCGCTTCGCGCACTCGCCTTTTGCCCGCCTGGCAGGGTGATCGATTCGACTTCGCCGAGACTTCGCAGCCCGATAGAGTAAGCCATGTTCGAGGTGAGAATCAGCGCGTTGGTCTTAGGGGAAACCGTAACGACCGTCGGATACTGGTCACCTAGGACAATTCCGATTCGCTTCTGTTGTCCTTGAAGAAACAACGGAATCTCATCCAGGTTCATCGATGCTCGCGCCTTGCGAACAACCTGTTCGACCTGCTCGGCACGGAATAGCGGTCCCAGATTCTCACGTGGCTGCTCGGCAATCCACATGTGTGCGGACTCGGGCAATTCGTGATAGCGAGCATGGATCTGGCCACTTTGTGCTTCGATGCGAATCGCCAACACCGAAGCTTGTTGATGCATCAACGTCAACGATTCAAGCATGGCCCGCATGTGAGGCTGACCGCCGAAGCGATCAGGAGCGACACCGTCCCGCAGTTCACGCTTTAAAAGATCGATCTGCTGCTGGACCTTTTTCTCTTCGTCGGTCCCCACTGCGTTGCGTTTCATGGCAACGGCAATCTGGTCGATCAATTTCGAGGCGACCTGCTGACGCTGCCAACGCTGGGCGTTGTCGGCCACGGCCAGTTCGACCTGGCGACGCAGAGGAGTCGTCCGTTTGACGATTTCTTCCAGCGTGTCGATATCGCGTTTCAGCGCCAGTTCTTCCTTCAGAACCCACTTCGAGCCGAATTTCTCGAACCCTCGACTTTCCAGTGGATTGCCCTGATCGGCAGCATGAGCCAGACAGGAAATCAAGCCAATCAGGCCGATTCCGAGCATGGCAGCCGAGAATGAAGGGCGCGCGAGCGATCGCTGCATGGACATCACAAACTGGGATGAGCTGGAAAAGGAAACGGAGGGAGCGAGCACTACTCCCCCCGGGAACTACCCAGTTTGCAGCGAATCGAGAAATCTTGCAAACGATTCGCGGAAAAAGATTAGGCAAAGCCCCCCCGGGTTTACGGGAAGGTCGCTTCGATCTCGGCAAGGCGGGCATCTTCCGCCTTATTGGTACGATCGCCAAAGCGGCCCAGCACATCGCCGACCGCCATGGCCACGGCCCGCGATCGCTTCATGATGCACTCTTTCATTTCCGCAACTTGCTGCGGATTCATCTGGGCCAGAATGGCCTGCATGTACTTCTGCCAGGTCGCCAGGCCATCTTCGGTTGGGCCAGACGATAGCCAGTCGTTCAGAACCTCGAAACCTGGATCGCCCGGTTTCATGTTCCACTCACCAGCCATCTTCATAATCAGGTCGCGTTCTTCGATGCCCAAGATGCCGTCCGCGTAGGCGACACTTACCATTGGGTACATCGTGAGTGCGGCCATACTTCGAGCCGTAATGCCCATATCCAGCAGCGATTGAATCAGCTCTTTGTCGTCGATGCCGATTGCCTTGGACAGTTCATCAACGCGCTGTTCTTCAGCAATCTGTTCCCGCAGTCGACTCCAAAGCTCCTCGTTCTGCTTCACGAACATTGCGTCCAACATGTGTTGGTAATCGGACTCATTGAACGGATGGTGAGGTTGTTGTGTCACGGGAAAGTTCCTTGCTCGCATGGGGGTTAATCTACGAATGCGAATAGCCGTCTGTTGCTATCTGTATTGTACTGCGATCGGCTGGCTGAAACCAGAATACCAGCGGAGCTAAGTCCCGATATAACGGGCATGTAGCGTGCGTGCTTCGGCCGGGTCGCTGGTCCCGTGAACGATGCAGCGGCCATCGCCAAATAGCGTGAAAGCGTGCTCGCCAATATTGGCCCGCAGAAGGTACGCGTTGGCCTCGACACTTCCCAGCGGCTTCAGCTTTTCCGCGAACGCGGTCAGGTCGATCGCGTCTCCATCGGGGAAGCTTAACTGCACCGCATCGCGACCACATAGCACCGCCGATTGACTGCCACGCTTGCCATCGAGCCACTCGTAATTGCGCTGACCACAGGCCGGGCAACTCGCATTGCCAGCCACGTTGCCAAGCTTCACTTGCCGCAGGCGATTGTCCCAAAGGTCGATCACATTCAGCGTGCGGCTGACCTGGTCTTGATGGCCACTTAAGATCTTCAGCGCCTCCATGCTCTCCATCGAAGCGATCACCCCGATGATCGGTGCCAGAATGCCTGCCGTGTCGCAGGTCGGCGTTGTGCCTGGAGGGGGCGAGTCGGGTACGATGCACCTCAGACAGGCGCCTTCGCCCGGCAAGATGGTCATCGTCTGTCCTTCGGCACCGATGCATCCGCCATAAACCCAGGGAATCCCCAGCTTCAGCGACGCATCGTTCAGCAGAAAGCGGATCTCGAAGTTATCCGTTCCATCGACAATCACATCGACGCCCTGGCATAGCTGCTCGATATTGCGATGATCGACGTCAGCAATCTGCGCATCGATGCGAATGTCGGCGTTGGCCGCTTGCAGATGGTTCTTTGCCGCAATCGCTTTGGGAAGGCGATCGCGAACGTCTTCTTCAGTGTAGATGAACTGCCGCTGAAGGTTATTCCACTCGACGTAGTCGCGGTCGACGATCCGCAGCGTACCGACCCCAGACCGAGCGAGTGTGTTCGCAATGACCGAACCAAGAGCCCCCAGCCCCACGACCAAGGCTGTCGACTGCGAGAGCTTCTCCTGGCCTTCGCGACCGAATCGCGCGAAGCTCATCTGACGGGCATAGCGGTCAAAGGGATCGGTCATTGATTATCTTTCGCTAGAAGCCACAGGCCGGCATACTCGGCCCCTCGACTTAGTTCCGCCTGAAATCGATCGCAGTCGGTCCGAAGTTGCTGTGGCGATGCCCCATCAGTCTTCCATTGTCGCGTGGCCACGACCGGAAGTCGACGACTGGGGGTCCAACCTTCCGCCAACAATTCTTCCGGCACCACCACGAAATGAGCCCATTCCGGCAGAGTGCTTTCCCCTGAGATCGCCGCACCGATCAGCAGATGTGAATGGACCAGTCCTGTTGGGTTCGATTCCGCGGGGAGAATCACCATCTGAACCGCCGCGGCCTGACTTGCTTCGGCCAGCATGGCATCCACTGGTCCATCCAGCCAAACAACCAAAGGCTGGCCCGAAAGCGTGCCAGTCTGAAGCATCTCAGGCGTTGGCCGCCTGACGATAGGCACCAGATCGGACATTTGCCAGCCGACGAATTCACCAGACGAACTCGACGCCGCGCGGATCAGCCAGCGGAATTCATTTTGATAGAAGCTTTCGCCCCGAGCGCGAAGTTCACGCAGGCCAATCACCTGATCGGTATCGTTGACTCGATAAACGGCCGGGGCCTGGGGCGTCCAAAGACTTGGCTCCGGCACGATCGCTTTCCAAGCCGCTTGCTCCCCAAGCATGGCGGGGCGAAACGGCAAGCGGGAAGTCAGTGTCTTGCCTCCCTGGATGAAAGGGCCTTCCAGGTACTTCGGCTCCGCAGTGGTCAAATCGCCCGGAACGTACCAGACTTCCACCTCCAGCGAAGAGGTCTTCCCCTGACGCAGCATGCCCTACGCCTTCAACGTCTTAAGAGCCGCCGCCAAATGCTTGCCGGTCACCGAGGCAGGATTCTCCGCGATCTCTTCAGGCGTCCCCATGGCGACTACGTTGCCACCTTCGTCGGCGGCACCTGGGCCAAGGTCGATGATGTAGTCGGCCGCCATCATCACATGGATGTTGTGCTCGACCACGATCAACGAGTGCCCAATCTGCAGCAAGTTCGCGAAGCAGTCGAGCAGTTGAACGATATCGGCGAAATGCAAACCGGTGGTCGGTTCGTCCATCAAGAATAGCGTTCGAGCCTTTTTGGTCGTCGCGAGATTTCCGGCCAGCTTCAAACGTTGCGCTTCCCCGCTCGAAAGCGTATTGGCCGGCTGTCCCAGACGCAGATAGTCGAGGCCAACTTCGTTCAGCAGGTTCAACTTGGCTTGAACTTTGGGCTGCCCACGGAAGAAGACGAACGCCTCACGCACCGTCATATTCAAGACGTCGGCGATGCTCTTGCCGCGATAGGTGATCTCGAGGACTTCCTTCTTGTAGCGTTGCCCCTTGCACTCAGGGCACTTCACATAAACGTCCGCCATGAACTGCATGTCGATAGCGATGTGCCCGTCGCCGTTGCAGCTTTCGCAGCGGCCACCTTGGACGTTGAAGCTAAAATGGCTGGCCGTCAGATTGCGAGTCCGGGCCTGCATGGTCGAGGCGAAGACGTTACGAATTTCGTCGAACGCCTTGATATAGGTCACCGGATTGGATCGCGGCGAACGTCCGATCGGTCCTTGATCGACCAAAACGACATCGTCGATCTGGCCATCCCCAAAGACGTCGTCGTAGGGCAGGCTTTGAATATTTTCTTTTCGCTTGCGGCGGCAAAGTGCCGGGTAAAGCGTTTGATCGACCAGTGAGCTTTTGCCGGCCCCAGAGACGCCCGTCACCACGGTCAAAACGCCGAGCGGGAACTCGATTTCCAAGTCTTTCAGGTTGTTGCCCCGAGCGCCCTTCAGGCGAACGCGGCCGTGGGTCGTCGAACGGCGATCTCGTTTCCGCACAACACTTCGGCGGCCAGAAAGGAATTCACCGGTGAGGCTGTCTTCGTCCCCTTCGATTTCGTTGGGAGAGCCTTGGAACATGATCTCACCGCCACGTTCGCCGGCGCCGGGACCGAATTCAATGATCTGGTCGGCGGCACGAATCAGCGTCTCTTCGTGCTCGACAACCACCACTGTGTTGCCTCGATTCCGCAGATCGACAATTGCTTCGTTCAACCGGGCAATGTCGCTGGGGTGCAGCCCGGCCGTTGGTTCATCCAGCACGTAAAGCATGTTCACCAAGCTAGAACCCAGGGTGCTGGTCAGCGTCACCCGTTGGGCTTCGCCACCACTGAGTGTTCGCAGCGAACGATCCAATGCTAAGTAGCCCAGTCCTACAATGCACAAGTACTGCAGTCGCGCTAGCACCTGAGGCATCACCTGGCGGCACAGAGCACTTTGATAGTCCGAAAGTTCCAGGGCATGAAAGTGAGCCAAGGCGTCGACGATCTTCATCGACGAGATCTCGGCGATGTTCTTGCCCCCAACCCGAACAGCCAACGCTTCTGGCCGAAGACGGGTACCATGGCAGGCCTCGCACATGCGGAAACTTCGCCAGCGGCTGAGGAACACTCGCATGTGCATCTTGTACTTGCGACGTTCGAGCCACGCAAAGAAACCTTTCAGCCCGCCGAACTCTCGTTCCGGAACCCCTTCGACAATCAAGTTGACTTGCTTTTCGGTCAAGTCGCGATAGGGGGCGTTGATCGGAATATCGTAGTCAGGCGCCAGGGCAATCAGCTCTTCCAACTCGTGTTTGTAGGCCGGTGTGTTCCACGGAGCGATGGCACCTTCCGCGATCGATTTGCGTCGATCTGGAACAATCAGGTCCATGTCCATGTCGATGATGTTGCCGAAGCCTTCGCAGTCGGGGCAGGCCCCCAGCGGGCTGTTGAAGTTGAACAACCGTGGATCAGGCTCGATGAATTCCAGCTGACACGCTTCGCAGCGAAGCTGCGTGCTGTAACGCAGGCTCTGCCATCGTTGTCCGTCGATCTCAACCGAAACGCCATGCCCTTGCAGCGTCCCACTCTCTTGCGGTTGAACCAGGATCTCGCACACGCCGTCACCGTGGGCGAAGCCAGCTTCCAAAGATTCTCGCAAGCGTTCGACCTTCAGCGACTCGAAGGTAAGACGATCGAGGACCACCGAGATCGTTTCGCCTGCTTCCAGACGTTTGGTGAGCGGTTCGTCGAGATCTGGCGTCAGCGAAACAGTCTCGCCACCAACGATCGTGCGGCTGAAACCATCCTCCCGAAGCTGCGTGATCACCCCTTCGCATTCGTCCTTCTCGCAAACGACCGGGAAGGCGACCATCATGCGGCCAGTTCCCTCGGAAGCGATGATCTGATCCGCGACGCGGCCAGGGGTATCTTTCGTGATTGGCTGCTGACAGCCAGGACAGACGATCGTTCCTATCTTGCTGAACAGCAGTCGCAGATAATCGGTTGTCTCGGTCGCCGTGCCTACGGTCGAGCGGCTAGAGCGGGTATCGTTAACTTTGGTAACGGCCAGCGCCGGTGGAATGTTATCGATCCGGTCGGCATCGGGCTTTTCCAGCCGGTCAAGAAACTGCCGCGTGTAGGCGGAAAAACTCTCGATATATCGTCGTTGCCCTTCGGCATACAACGTATCGAGGGCCATGCTGGTTTTTCCACTTCCACTCACGCCGCAGAAGACGATGAGTTGGCGATGCGGTATGTCGAGGTCGACCTTTTTCAGGTTATGAACTTCGACCCCTCGGGCTTCGATCTGCAGTGTCGACAAGGTTCGCCTTTCCCTGGAGGTTTTCCATCATGGCAAATGAATTTTTTATGGTACCGGGAATTTCGGCCTGAGAATACCAGGGGAATAGGTGTCCGCTTGTTCAGCGGTTGGGGGTGCGATAAGTTTTGAGATGTTCCCTATTTCCAGGCCAAATCGTATTTGGGTAGCGTGATGAAGATTCAAAATATCGACCAGGGAGAAGCAACCAAGGTCGAAATGGCCGGCGTTGCCGGGTGCCAGGTGAAGCAATTGATCAGCGAACGGGACGGTGCCCCACTGTTCGCCATGCGTCAATTCGAGGTCGCCCCAGGCGGGCATACGCCACACCACCATCACCCCTACGAGCACGAAGTTTACGTAATCGCCGGGGAAGGTGTCATTCTAGAGAACGAAACGCCCCGTCCCATCAAAGCGGGCGATGCCATTCTCGTCGAACCGGACGAGATCCACCAGTTCCGTAATACGGGCGACACTCCGCTGAAATTCCTCTGCCTGGTCCCGAATGCGGCCAACAATGCCCAGTTTCCGCCTGAGTGCCAGGACTAGTCGCACGTAACCTCTGCTTTCGAGAAGCCCTGATCCCCTGCCCTAGCCAAGCTCGGGCAACATTGGAAGGTTTGTCATGTCGATCGAGACGGATATCGAGAAACTGCGCGACGAGATCCGCATTCACGACCGTAAGTATTACGTCGAAGCGAATCCGGAACTTACCGATCTCCAATACGATCAGCTTCTCAACAAGCTGAAGCAGCTCGAAGCGGAAAACCCTGAGCTAATCACGGCCGACAGCCCCACGCAGCGAATCGGTGATGCGCCGGTCTCGCACCTCGATCAGTTCGAGCATCGCATCCCGATGCTCTCCATCGACAACACCTACAGCATTGAAGAACTGCAAAAGTATGGCGAGCGAATCGCCAAGCTTCTGCCGGACGAAAAGATTGCCTGGGTCGTCGAGCTGAAAATCGACGGCGTGGCGGTCTCGATGCTGTATGAAAATGGCGTCCTGACGCGGGCACTTACCCGTGGCAACGGAACCGTGGGGGACGATATCACCCACAACGTCCGAACCATTGCCGATGTCCCACTCAGGCTCACCGGTGACGACGTTCCCCCGGTCCTCGAAGTTCGGGGCGAAGTCTATATGACCAACGCCGACTTGGTGAAGCTGAACGAAAAGCAGGCCGCCGCCGGCCAGCCTGCCTACAAAAACACGCGTAACGTGACCGCCGGTACGATTCGTCTGCTTGATCCACGGATCGCCGCCGAACGTAACCTGCGGGTCTTCTGCCATGGTGTGGGATATGTCGAAGGACTGAAGGCAACGTCGCACTCCGAGTTTTTAAAGGAACTCAACTCGTATGGCTTGCCGGCAACTCCCTTTGTGCAGTCGTTTGTCGATTTCGAGTCGGCGATCGAGCACTGCCAGGAACTGATCGAGTCGCTGCACGAACTTGAGTTTGAAGTGGATGGCCTCGTTTTGAAGGTCGACCGCTTCGAGCAGCGGGAAAAGCTGGGCTCGACCTCGAAGAGCCCGCGCTGGCTGATCGCCTACAAGTTCGAGAAATACGAAGCGATCACCACGGTTAACAATATCGAAGTCCAAGTCGGCAAAACCGGGGCAATCACGCCGGTCGCCATCCTGGAGCCAGTCGAGCTGGCCGAAACGACCGTTTCGCGAGCCAGCTTGCACAACGCCGAGGAAATCGTCCGCAAGGATGTTCGGATCGGCGACGTCGTGGTGGTCGAGAAAGCGGGCAAGATCATCCCGCATATCGTCCGGACCGAGAAGCACGAACGTAAGACCGACCTGCCGCCGTTCCCCTTCCCGACCGAATGCCCTTCATGCAACACGCCGGTGGTCAAAGATGAAGGGGGCGTCTACATTCGCTGCCCCAATTGGGAAGGCTGCCCCGCCCAGATTAAAGAACGGATTCGCTACTTCGCGACCCGCAACGCGATGGATATCGAGGGCCTGGGAGACAAGCTGGTCGATATGCTGGTCGACGAGAAGCTGGTGAAGACCTACGGCGACCTGTATCGATTGACCTCCGATCAAATCGCCGCCCTGCCCCGCATGGGCAAGAAGTCCGGAGACAAGCTTGTCGCCGCGGCGGAAGAGAGCAAGTCACGTGGGCTCGGCCGGCTGCTGAACGCCCTTTCGATTCGCCACGTTGGTGCCCGTGGGGCCGAACGCCTGGCGGTCCATTTCGGTTCGATCGAGAAACTGATGGAAGCCTCGCAGGAAGAGATCGCCGAGATCGAGGACATCGGCGAGGTGATCGCGGCGTCGGTTCGCGAGTTCTTCCAAAGCGAGTTCGGTCAGGAAACGGTTGCCGATCTGCAAGGCGTGGGTGTCTCGATGGAGTCGGCCAAACGGAGTGAAGCGTCTGGCCCGGCGGTTTTCGATGGCCTGTCGTTCGTCGTGACAGGCTCGCTCGAGAAGTTTACCCGGGACGAAATCGAGCAGCTCATCCGCGACCGAGGGGGAAAAGCCTCGGGCAGCGTCTCGAAAAAGACCAGCTATCTAGTGGCCGGCGAGAAGGCAGGCAGCAAACTGGCGAAGGCAGAGTCGCTGGGGGTACCGGTGCTGACCGAAGACCAGTTCGCTGAGCTGTTAGCCGAGAAAGAGTCGGCCGCCAGCACAGACTAACCTCTCTCAGATTGGGTTAGTTTCAAAACGGACTATTTGATATTGTCCGTGTCATCTTAAGGAACAATCGAATTCGGTCTGGGCGGGCAGATCTACCCGGACCGATATGCTAGCGTCGCAAGGATGCTTTCAATGCGAGTTTGTGGTTTTACGATCCTGCGGGATGGCGTTCGTTTCGGCTACCCATTTGTCGAGAGTATCAAATCGGTTCTCCCGTTGGTGGATCGTTTTGTCATTCAGGTCGGCGACTGCTCCGACAATTCGCTGGAAGTGCTCCAGTCCATCGGCGATCCCAAGATCGAGATTGAGATCACGCCTTGGGATCCGGCGATGCGCAAAGCGGGCGAAGTCCTCGCTTACCAAACCAACCTGGCATTCGATCGCTGTGACGGCGATTGGTGCTTCTATATCCAGGCCGACGAAGTTATCCACGAATCGGACTATCCCGCCATTCGCAAGGCGATGGAAACCAACTGGAATAAGCCTTGGGTCGAAGGGCTCCGCTTCCGTTACCTTCACTTCCGCGGCGACTACAGTATTCGCGATCCACTCGGTTATCGCCGGCAAATCCGCATCGTTCGCAACGATCGCCAGATCCGCAGCGTGGGCGATGCATGTGGTTTCGGTAAGAATGGCCGACGGCTGAACTCGGCGATGATCAATGCCCGGGTCTTCCACTACGGCTACGTCCGTCCCCCGAAGGCCATGGCCGAAAAGAGTGCCCAGTTCGAGCAGTTTTACGTGTTCGACAAAAAGGGTAAACAGGTCACCAAGATCAAGGACCGTCCGCTGGAAGAGGTGGGCGAATACATCTACGACATGCAGTCGTGCATTCCTTATCGCGGCACCCATCCCGCCGTAATGCACGAACGTATCGCGGCCAAAGACTGGGAAACGCCTGACTTCAAGCCTGTTCCTCTGTGGCGTAATAAGTTCTGGTGGCATGGTCGGCTGAAGAAGGCCTTTCCACAACTGTTCAACCCGCGACGCCCTCGCGTGGAGCAACCGAAAGCAGAACCGCAACCGGAGCCTGAGCCGGAAACAAACCCAATCGCCGGCAAGATCGCGCCCCCTGTGAAGTCGACCACGACGAAGAGTTCGCAGGCCAAGGCCGCTTAGGTCCTGCGACTTTGCTCTGCGAATTGAAACAACAACCGCACGAAAAAAGCCATCCGCTTTGAAACAACGGATGGCTTTTTCTGTTTTGTGATCTGCTGGATTAGCCAGCGTCGACTACTTGGTCGATGGCTCGATGTCTTTTAGCGAGCGACCCAAACGCTTACGAGTACCGCCGCGCGTGCTGCTGTTGGTGGTGCTCGACGAATTGGTCAGCTTCTGCTGTGCCTTGGCATTCTGCATAAAGCCCAGGATGTTGTTGTCCGACCCATCGGCTTCGGTCGGCATGCCGATCTCTTCCACGGCGTCGGAAACGCCGAGCAACACGGCCGACTTGACCCCGTTGCGCATCCATTCAAAGAAATTGAAATTGCTCATACTCAGTACCCTTTCGTGAACCGCCCGAGACTTACGTGGGGGCGGAGAGTATCAAAGTCCAGGTTCCCAGGTCCAGGGCAAATCGGTGCTGTTTCTGGCAGATTCTGATCGCCCGGCAACCAGGTGCTGGCACCATCGAGGAAAGAACAACGTTGAAATCTTCGCTTTTGCCCCCTTCTGAAGGCTGATCAGACGCACAACCTGAACACTCGGCACAATCTGATCGCGCGAGCCCGCATTGAAAATGGGCAAGCTAAAAAGACCTGCATGCTTGCATAAAGCTTGACGATAACCAGTGCTATCGTACGGAAACGATTGGCTAATTTGGATCAACGCTGGCCGCAGGAGGCAGGTGCACGATGAGGGACGGATATCGCAACACCCACGACTACGATGGGGAAGAACACGGGTATGAACCCTATAGCTGGGGTTCATTTGCTTTTGGGATCATTCTCGGGGTGATCCTGGTTTACATCTTTGCCGTTCGCCCGTCGGAGGAGCAGCTACACGATCTGAACATTCGCGTATCGCGGATGGATCGTTCAGTCGAGAAACTCGGCAAGGCTGCCAAGACGATCACTGGCACAAACGATTTGCTCGTTTCGCTCGAGCAGCAGAAAGATCTGGCGCAGCGCGTCAGCACCATCAACGACAAGTTGTTGGCACAGTTCGCTCGCCTCTCGAAGATTGAACTGGCGATAAACGACGCCGAAGTCACGCTCGATCGCATTGCGAGCCTGCACGATCGCGTTGCTCAGCAGTACCCTGCGGCCATTCAAGCCGAGAACGTCTTCAACCAGTCGGCCAGCTTGAACTCGCAGTTGATTCTGGCTCAAGACGACGTTCGCCGTGCCAAGCTGACGCTGGCCGACCTGGTGAACATGCAGAACAACGTTTTGCTGCAAGCAGAGCACTCGAAGCGAGCCGACCTGGTGATGAGCAATATTTTTGCCATGCAGCGGGAACTGGCTGAAAATGCTTCTCGCACCGAAAAAGCTCGACGCGTTGCGAACCAGATGATCCAGATTGAAGCCGATTTGATCTGCCAGACGGGAGATTCTCAATTTGCGGTTCAATCTTTGGAACAGCTTCTGACGATGCAAAAACAATTGAATCGCGCTGGTCGCACCATGGAGGATGGACAGTCCACCCTGGGGGAGCTGGTAGCTCGGGAGCCAAACCCGAAGCCCGCTTCGTCTCCGTACTCACTCGGAGCACCGTGGAAAGCAGTCCAGAGCCTGACCACGCAGCAGCGACTCCTTCCGATCAATGCTGTGGAGTTGCAACGGTTTGTGAAGCATCTGACTCAGGATGCTCCACCGTATGTTGCCGACCTTGTCGCGCCCGCTGCCAAGGTACGCTAAAGCGACTGCTCCACCGTCGATGCCGGTAGAGCCACGCGATCGACAAAACATGTGCAGTTAAATACGGCGGCACGGAGGTCATAAGTCCTTGTACGCCAGCACCAAAGAGCGTCCCTAGTTGCTTGCAGCCAGGGACGCTCTTTTTTTGTTTCTTGCTCGCTTCCGCCAGCTTGACGCTGGGAATTCTTCAGAGCGCTAATGATTGGTATTGGCTTCATACCGGAATTTCCTTATACGACTCCTCTCCATGATTCCCCTCCCAGGAGTTCGAGAAGGAAATTCCCCGTATGGGATGGTTCTCCCCAAAATCCATCTTCGCATTGGCTCTGCTAACGCTGGCAGCGATAGCAGTCCCGGCTACCGGTGACGAAATCGAATCGTTTGATTCGATTGGACTCAGCTACTTCGAACAATCGCCCGGCGATATTTCCACGGCCGAGTTCGTTCATTACCTGATGCCGGCCGATGACGTGCAATCGTCTATCGATGGCTCTTTCGATGTTCCCGAGCTGCTGCCTCCTTTGCCTGCCGAGCCAACTCTCGCCGAACAAGCCCAGCCAGCCGAAGCCGAAACGGTAGAAAAGCCGGAAGGGGAAAAGCAGGATGGCGAGACCATGGAAGGCGAAGAAGAAGGTGAGCCGGTGGAAGAAGAACCTTCCTATGGTTACCTCGATTACGTTCCCTACGGCCAATATGGCCATATCGACTATTGGCTGGGTGAATCGAAGTGGAGCAAAAGTGCCGAGATTGGTTTGAACGGCCAAACAGGTAATACCGAATCGAACAGCTTGCGCGTCGGCTCAAAAATCAAGCGCGAAGGCCAATACACGATCTTCACATCGGAATTCAAGCATCTGCGAACCGCCGGCCCGCAAGGCCTCACGCAGAACAACGCCTTCTTCAAGCACAAGCTGGAATGGCCTTTGAAGGTCTATAAAGACTGGTCGCTCTACGAGAACACGAATCTCGAATACGACGAGTTCAAAGCCTTCGACCTCCGCCTGGTCTTCAATGGTGGTGTGAGCTACAAGGCCTATAAGACCGACATGACCGACTTCACGCTCAATGGTGGTGCGGGTTTTAATCAAGAGTTTGGCAGCCCCCAGAAAGGGATTGTCCCGGAAGCGAATCTGGGCTTCGACTTCAATCATTCGATCACGGTAGGGCAAAAGCTGGCAATGAACTTTGACTTCTATCCCTCGATGGAAGCCGACCAGGGGTACCGCTTTACGAACGAGGCGAGCTACACCGTCGCGATCCGCGAAGGCCTGTCGCTGAAGATCAGTGCCAACGATCGCTACGATAGTACGCCCAACAATCGCAAAAGAAACGACCTGGACTACGCTTGTTTGCTACTTTGGGAATTCTAAACCATCCCAATGGGCCGTTCTTTCGCATGGATCCTTAGGTTTATCTATACTTGAGACGCGTCGAGTGACACCTCTCGACATGACCTAAGGAAATTCCCCCTCGGAGCCACCACCCATGCGTACCCTTTTGCTGAGTTGTGCCTGCCTGCTGCTGGCCGCCTTCTCGACTGTTGCCCAAGCCGAAGACGCCAAGCTGAAGGCACTCCTTGTCGATGGCCAGAACAACCATGGCGTATGGCCG
Source organism: Bremerella sp. JC817 (assembly GCF_040718835.1). Lineage (NCBI taxonomy): Bacteria > Pseudomonadati > Planctomycetota > Planctomycetia > Pirellulales > Pirellulaceae > Bremerella > Bremerella sp. JC817. Next base: position 78,185 of record NZ_JBFEFG010000241.1, read on the forward strand.
AAGACGACCCAGATGATGAAGCAATATCTGGAAGAGAGTGGCAAGTTCACCGTCGACGGCGCATCGACCGAGTCGAACTCGACTGCCGGCTTCGCCCCGAAATTCGCCGACTACGATGTCGTCATCAGCAATTACAACGGCCAACGCTGGCCAGCCGAAACCGATCAGGCCTTTGTTGACTATGTGAAGCAAGGTGGCGGTTTCGTCGTCGTGCACGCCGCCAACAATGCCTTTGGCGACTGGGACGAATATAACCGAATCATCGGCCTGGGTGGCTGGGGCGGACGTAACGCCAAGAGCGGACCGTATGTCTACTTCGACAAAGAAGAAAAGCTCGTTCGTGATACCCAGCCGGGCAATGGCGGCCATCATGGTCGCCAGCATCCGTTTCAAGTCGTCGTCCGCGATGGCGATCACCCGATCACCGAAGGGATGCCCAAGTCTTGGATGCACGTTCAAGACGAGCTGTACGATCAGCTACGTGGCCCAGCGGAAAACATGACCGTTCTCGCCACGGCCTATGCCGATCCAGCGACCGGTGGCAGCGGCCGGCACGAGCCAATGATCATGACCATCGATTACGGCAAAGGTCGCGTCTTCCATACACCGATGGGTCATGGCGACTATTCGATGGAATGCGTCGGCTATATCACCACGTTTCTGCGTGGGACCGAGTGGGCTGCGACCGGCAAAGTGACGCAGCCCATTCCCGACGACTTCCCGAAGCCGCACGAATTGTCGAAGCGGCCTTACGAAGAAAAGAAATAGCCGAGACTAATAGGTCGCCATGCTCGGATCGATGTCCTGAGCCCAGGCATTGATTCCGCCGGCCATGTTCTGGACCTTCGGAAAACCTTGCTGGCGAAGCCACTGCGTCACGCGCATGCTTCGCCCGCCATGATGGCAATGCACGACGATGTGCCGCTGGCGATGCGGTTCGAGCTCGCCGACGCGATCTTGCAGTTCGCTCATCGGAATCAACGTCGAGCCCTCGATCCGCACCAGGTCGAACTCGTTCTGTTCGCGGCAGTCGAGCAGCAGAAAATCGGCGTTTTCTTTTTGCAGGTTGTTCACATCGAGACAGGTCGTCTCAATCGGCAGGCTGGTTTCTTCAGACATTCCTATTTCCTGGAGAGTGTAACGGACTCGCAAGGTCGAATCTAAGGGATAGCCCTGTCCATCGTCCAGTAGGACGTAATCTGCTAAGGTGGATGCTTTCCCCTTCGCCCCACTTACCTTGGCCAGTGAAACCATGAGTCTCGATCTCGCCGCAACGCGGGCATTTTCGATCGAAGTCATCCAGACTTTGAAACAGTCCGGGTTTCAGGCCCTCTGGGCGGGGGGATGCGTTCGCGATCTTTTGCTGAATCGCCCCTCGAAAGACTTCGATGTCGCTACCAATGCGACGCCGGACGAAGTACGGGACCTGTTCGGCCATGATCGAACCTTGCCGATTGGTGCCTCGTTTGGCGTGATCACCGTCCAGGGAGGCAAACGTCGCGGCCAGGTCGAAGTCGCCACCTTCCGCACCGACTTGGGCTATAGCGACGGTCGCCGCCCCGACGAGGTCCGCTTCACGTCTGCCGAAGAAGACGCTCAGCGTCGCGACTTCACGATCAATGGCATGTTCTACGATCCGATCGAAGAGCAGGTCCTCGACTTTGTCGGAGGCCAACGCGACCTGAAAGCGGGCCTGGTTCGCAGTATTGGCAATCCCTTTCTGCGATTTGAAGAAGACAAACTGCGGATGCTCCGGGCAGTCCGGTTCAGTTCGACGTTTAACTTCGCCCTGGAGTTACAAACGCAGCATGCCATCCGCGAATATGCGACCCACATCAGCGTGGTCAGCGCCGAACGCGTCGCTGCCGAGTTGCGGCGAATTTTGGCCGACAAACATCGCATGATCGGCGTGCGGATGTTACGCGACCTCACCTTGCTCGACGAGATCTTGCCGGAGGTCGCTCCGGTCGTTGGCCATGCCCTGCGTTGGAGCGAAACGTACCATGGCCTACAGCGGCTCCGGACGCCTGACTTTAGGGCGGCGATGGCGATCTTGCTGCGGTATACCTGCCAGCGAGACCTGGCCGAGACACATCCTTTCAAGCCGATTGCTCCGGTGCTGGAAGTGTGCCAGCGGCTGAAGCTGACCAACGACGAGACCAAGACGATCCAATGGCTTATCCGCCACGAACATACCGTTCGCCATGCTGATCAGGTTGCCTGGCCGAAGTTGCAGCGGTTGCTGATCGAAGAGAATGCTCCGCTGCTGATCGAAGTCGGCCGAGCAATCCAGACAGCACGGTATAACTCGACCACCGGCGTGGAATATGCCGAGTCGCGGATGAGCCTGCCGGAAGAAGATCTCAACCCAAATCCCTTGCTGGCCGGCACCGATCTGATTGAAGCAGGCTTCAAGCCGGGGCCTCGTTTCCAGTCATTGCTGGAGGCGATCCGTGACGAACAACTCGAAAAACGAATCCACACCACAGCCGAGGCCCTCGCATTTGCCAAGGCTCACTGGAATGATTCGTAACACCGAGATTTCAACCGACCACCGACAAGACAACTACGGACCTACCACAAGGATACTTCAATGGAAATGCTGCTCGATTTGGTGATTCGCTGGGCTCATATTTTGCCGGCAATTATCTTGGTCGGCGGAACGCTTTACATGGTGATTGCACTGCACCCGGCCATGAATGCGACCGAGTTCGCCGAAAAGCCAGAACTGAAAACAGCCATTCGCCAGCGATGGTCCAAAGTGGTGATGATTTGCGCCGGCTTGCTGCTGATTAGCGGAATTGTCTCGCTGGTTCTGCAGGCCACCCGGTACGACTTTCCGCAGAAGTACTATCATGGCGTCGCTGGCATCAAGCTGCTGATCGCCCTGGTCATTTTCTACATTGCCAGCTTGCTGGTCGGCAGAAGCCAAAACGCCGAAAAGTTCCGGGAAAAAGAGGGTTTCTGGCTGAAAGTGAATGCCACGCTGGCCATCATCGTGGTGCTGATGGCTGGCACCCTGCGAGTGGCCGATCGAGTGCCCAAGCATTCCGGTTCTGACGATTCTCCGGCCTCGGAGGCCGCGGCCAAGCCTTCCCCAGCCGAGAATTCTTAACGTTTGAGGGCGGACTGACTAAGATGGAAGATGCGGGCAAGCCATATCCAACATGGCTGCCCCTCCTTCATCTCCCCCCTCGACGTTAGGTGCTGATCCCCATGTCCAATACCGCCCAGGCGTTGGCCATTTTGAAACAGGCCCGCGATACACTGCTGGCCCGCATGACTGAGGCCATCGTAGAGCAAGCCGAAGAAATCCAAGCAGATGCCGCTGGCGAGTCGTTCCTCAGTGAGATCGAATCGCTGTACGACCAGATGGGGCACAGGCTGGCGCATCTCAACCAGATGATCTCGAATCTTCCGGCTGATTCAGCGAGTGAATCACCTCCTCCGGTCTACGATCTTGAGGAAGAAGAGGAGGAAGAGGTAGCCGCAGAGAACGTACGCCTGCCCCACTTCCCAATGGCCAAGCAACCCTCGTCCGACGTACCGGTAGTCGTCGATCGAGGCGATATGATTGGTCTGCCAGCCCCTGGAGTAAGTCAGCCGAAAGCTCCCGCATTTGCACGCTTTGTATCGCTGATCGAACAAGGGGAACTCGACCCTGCTGGTGACCTGATTGCCCAGATTCTGGGCCTCTCTCCCTATGTCGGAATGCAATGTGCCAAGGCCTTCTCGGCCCGGTACACCGAAGACCCGATCGTTGTTACCAAAGCGATGAAGATTCGGGAACATGTCACCCACAACCGCTACAACGATGCCCTGATGCTCATTCACCACTGCTTCGGATTGCAGGGCATCGAAGCAATGATCGCCATGCAAAAGATGCGTGAGATTGTTGCGGTGGCGTCCAACAGCTAGTAAAACCACCCTTTTCAACGACCACATTCAGGAAGTCTTCATGGACAAGAAGCAGAAGAAGCGTCTCGATATCCTGCAGAAGAAGATGCAGACCTTGAACCAAAAGCTGGCCGGCGTCAAAGCTCAAGCCGACGAGCCAGGCGAGGTGGAAGCGGTCGAGCAGGAAATCATCAAGACCCGCGAAGAAATCGAAAAGCTCAAGGCCTCCTAAAAAGACTCGCATCCCACTCACGCGTCACGTAAACTGCTAAGCACTCCTCGTCCCTCGCCTACCTCCGTTCTGGACGAACTACGTGATGCGATCAACTCATGCTTCCCATGTGGCAGGCAGTCTGATGCTGCTTGCTTTTCTGTTGGTATCGACCGTTGCCGCACAGCAGTCGGTCCGAGTCCTTCCTCAGGGACAACTACCCGACGATGCCCGGCTAGCACCTCCCAAAGATCTGGAAGGCTACTTTCCCTTCACTCCGCCTGAGAGCGCCACGCAGTGGCAAGCCCGCGCCGAGCAGGTCCGCACCCAACTGAAAGTGGCGCTCGGTCTCTGGCCGATGCCTCCCAAGACTGATTTGAACTTCGAACAAACCGGCCGCCGCGAGTTCGAGGACTATGCGGTCTCGAACGTCAAGTTCGAGGGAATGCCAGGACTGTTTGTCACCGGCAACCTATACGAACCGATCGGCAAACAAGGTCCCCTGCCCGGCGTGCTGTGCCCGCATGGTCACTGGGAAAATGGCCGTTACTACGTCGCCGACGACAAAAGTCTCGACGAACAACTGGCCAACGGTGCCGAGACCGATCGGGAAGCGGCCAAAAACCCGATCCAGGCGCGCTGCGTTCACCTGGCTCGGATGGGCTGCGTGGTACTGCAGATCGATATGCTTGGCTATGCCGACAGCCAACAACTTTCGTTCGACCTGGTCCACAAGTTCGCTCGCCAGCGTGCAGAGATGAACACCAACCAGCGCTGGGGCTTCTTCAGTCCCCAGGCCGAATCGCACTTGCAGTCGGTCATGGGCCTGCAGATTTGGAACTGCATTCGTTCGCTCGATGTTCTTGAGGCCCTTCCGAATGTCGATCGCAAACGACTGGCGGTCACCGGTGCCAGTGGCGGTGCCACACAAACAATGCTGGTCGCCGCGATCGATCCTCGCGTCTCGACATGCTTCCCGGCTGTGATGGTTTCCACCGCGATGCAGGGAGGATGTACCTGCGAGAACTGCTCGCTTTTGCGTATCGGCACCGGTAACGTCGAGTTCGCCGCCTTGTTCGCACCAAAGCCGCAAGGTTTGACTGCGGCGGACGACTGGACCGTCGAGTTCGAGACGAAAGGCTATCCCGACCTGAAGAAGCTGTACGCCTTGCTCGGTGCGGAAGATCAAGTCGAACTGACCGCCCGAACCGAGTTCGGCCACAATTACAACGCGGTCTCGCGGAAGGCGATGTATATGATGTTCAATCGGCTGCTGGGTCTGGACGCGTCGGTCGACGAACGTCCTTTCCAGCGGCTCTCGCGTGACGAGCTTTCGGTCTGGACGAATGAAACGCGACCCACCTACCAGCCTGAGTTCGAGCGAGACCTGCTGGAACTTTGGACCAATGAAACGAAAAAGCAGATCCAGCCCCTTTTGACTGGCGATCCGGCGGCATTTGGCAAGTACCGCGAGATGGTTTCGACCGCGTTCGAGGCGATGTTGCCCGAAACAGATTTCCAACCAGGTTCGCTCGATATTTCGATCAAAGTCAAAGAGCAGCAGGAAGACTATCTTCTGATCGCAGGTCTGCTGAACAATACCACCGCCAAGACACAGTTACCGACGCTGTTTCTTTACCCCAAAGACAACTGGAACGGGCACACCGTCGTCTGGCTGACCAGTCAGGGCAAAGCGGGGCTCTTCGATGAAGGTGGCCGTTTGAAGGCGGAAGTCGCCAAGCTGGTTTCCGCTGGGGTTTCGGTCGCTGGCGTCGACTTGCTTTACCAAGGCGAGTTCCTGCCAGATGGCCAGCCGCTTCAACAAACCCCACGCGTCGACAATAAACGCGAGGCCGCCGCTTACACGCTGGGCTACAACTACAGTGTCGCTGCCCAGCGCGTGCATGATATTCTCACCTCGGTCGCCTTCATGCGAACGCACGACCGCGAGCCGAAATCGATCGGCCTGGTTGGCCTCGAAGGTGAGATGGCGGCCATCGGGGCTGTCGCGATGGCCCAGCAGCCTGAGGCGTTTGACTTTGCACTGCTGCAGACCGATGGCTTTCGGTTCGGCGAGGTCGACTCGATTCGTTCCCCCAACTTGCTTCCTGGCGGGGCGAAATATGGAGACGTCCCAGGCTTTCTAGCCATGGCGGCCCCCAAGTTAATGCGAGTGATTGGCGAGACCGATCCGGCCAGCCGGAAGATCGTCCGTCACGCTTATGAATTGGCCGAAAAGCAAGATCAACTGACCGACGACAACGATGATATGCCTCCGGTAGATTGGCTTTTGAACGTACTCGGCGGCGTTGGTTCAGAAAAATAGTTTTCAGCATTGGCAGCTTTCCACCCGTATTGGCTGGCAAGCTGTGACTCTGAGGCATAATGCGCAGGCAAGTTTCGATGGTTCGGGGACTCCCCTTTTGGGAAAACGTCTCCTAGGATTCAACTGGCCCACGCTGCCCCGTAGAATGAACATGCCTACTGGGGCTGATTCAACACCCACGGAAACGTATGCAAACAAAGGGAGCGACACGCAATGAGTGATAACTTGGAAGTTGTGCATCTGAAAGATCTGACGATCGTTCGTATCACTGGCAAGCTGACGGCTGCCGATTACGAAACGTTCGTTCCGGAAGTCGAAAAGCAGATCCAAGAGTTCGGCAAGCTCCGCCTCCTGGTCGAACTGCATAACTTCCACGGCTGGACCATGGGTGCTCTGTGGGACGACATCAAGTTCGATTCCAAGCACTGGAGCGACATCAAGCGTCTGGCGATCGTCGGCGAATCGAAGTGGGAAGCAGGCATGGCAGTCTTCTGCAAGCCATTCACTTCCGCCAACGTGAAGTACTTCGACCACACCAAGTTGGAAGAAGCCAAGAAGTGGTTGGTTGAGGAAGAATAAATCCTCGGTCGGCCGTTCCTCTTTCCCCGCACAAACGTCAGGAGGAACTCTCCACGATGGTGGAAGAGGATCCGCAATCGGTTCGTCAATTTGTCGACGAACTTTACCGCAACGAATCGCGCCGCATCTTTGCCACGCTGGTGCGATTGCTGGGAGACTTTGACCTGGCCGAAGAGGCCATGCACGAAGCCTTTGCCAGCGCGGTTCAAAAATGGGAGGCCGAGGGTATCCCGAATAACCCTCGTGCCTGGCTCGTTTCGACGGGCCGGTTCAAGGCGATCGACACCATCCGGCGGCGTATTCGTTTCGACGAATCGCTCGGCGAGATTGCCAAGCGACTCGATGCCGACCACGACCAGTTCGCCGCCATCGACGACGAGAAAATCGAAGACGATCGCCTGCGATTGATCTTCACCTGCTGCCACCCGGCAATCCCAGCCTCCGTCCAAGTCGCGTTGACCTTGCGCGAAGTGTGTGGCCTGCGAACGGAAGAGATCGCCTCGGCTTTTCTCACTTCGCCTCCGACCATCGCCCAGCGGATTGTGCGTGGCAAGCAAAAGATCCGCGACGCCGGGATCCCGTTCGAGGTCCCCAAGATCCCGCAGATGCCAACGCGGCTTGATTCGGTCTTGGCCGTGATCTACCTGGTCTTCAACGAAGGCTATTCGGCTTCGTCTGGCGAAACGGCGACGCGACGCGATCTTTCCGAAGAAGCGATCCGCCTGGGAAGGCTGCTGGTGTCGCTTCTACCCGACGCTGAAGCGATGGGCCTGCTCGGACTCATGCTGATCCAGGAATCGCGAAGACAGGCCCGTACGGCCCCCAACGGTGATATCATCCTACTGGAAGACCAGGACCGCTCGCTCTGGAATCAGCAAGCCATTGCTGAGGGTGCCCAGATGATCCAGGACGCCCTCAACACGCGTCGGTTTGGCGTCTATACGATCCAAGCAGCGATCGCCGCAGTGCACGCCGAAGCAGCTTCCTCGACCGAGACCGACTGGCCACAACTTGTTGCCCTGTATGATGTTCTGGCACGCATCGAGCCCTCGCCGGTCGTTCATCTGAACCGCGCGGTCGCCGTGGCGATGCGGGACGGTGCCGAAGCTGGCCTCGCTTTGGTCAACGAAATCCTTTCTTCTGGCTCGCTGGAAGATTACCATCTGGCGCATGCTGCGAGAGCTGATCTGTGCCGCCGATTGGGCCGAAATACCGAGGCAATCGCCTCCTACGAGCGAGCCCTTCAATTGGCCAAGCAAGAACCGGAACGACGGTTTCTGGAAGGTCGCCTGCGCGAGCTTCGTTGAGGCAACTCTGCCTGGCGATCCGATTCTTTTTCAAAATTCTTTTCGCACGTTGTCGAAATGGTCGCTTATCAAACGACCAATTGGCAAACACCTAAATTCTTGTAATGGGAATCAGTGACATGAAATTTGTCTGCCTCGGATATATCGACGAATCGGTCTGGGACAGTTTGAGCCCGGAAGCCAGCCAAAAGATCTTTGAAGAGTGCATGGCATACGACAACGAGCTCCGCAAAGGAGGCCATTTCGCGGGCGGCGGAGCACTCGATAACTCGAAGAATGGCGTGACCCTCCGCTACCGCAACTCCGACGTCGACGTGACTGATGGTCCCTTTGCCGAAACCAAAGAACAAATCGGCGGCATCTTGCTGCTCGAGGCCCGCGACTTGAACCATGCGATCCAACTGATGTCGAAGCATCCAGGCGTTCGCATGGGACCGTTCGAGATTCGTCCGGCCGACGAAGCCACCAACCTGATGATCATGGAAACGTCGCAGCGTTTGGCTGCCGAACTTGAGAACTAACCCTTTTGCCCTGACACCTGGAGAATACCAATGCGTGAAGAAGCTCAAGCCGAGCATGCCTGGCTCGACAACCTGGTCGGCACCTGGACGATGAAATCGGAAATGGTCATGGGCCCGGACGAACCGCCCCATACGAGCGAAGGAACCGAAGTGGTTCGCAAGCTTGGTGACCTGTGGGTCGTGGGCGAGATGGAAACCACCAGCGAGACGATGGCCGACTGCCAAGGTAAAACGATCCTGACGCTGGGCTATGATCCGAAGCAGAAAGCGTTCGTCGGAACCTTCATCGCGTCGATCATGACGTACCTCTGGATTTACGAACGAGGCAGCCTGGACGATGCGGGAAAAGTCCTGACGCTAAATGCGAACGGGCCTAGTTTCGTCAGCGAGGGGACGGTCGCCTATCAGGACATCATCGAAATCGTCGACGCCGATCATCGCATCTTGCGTTCGCAAGTGATCGACGACAACGAAGTCTGGCATCCGTTCATGACCGCCCACTATTACCGGCAAAAGTAGTCCCCCGAGCCTTCCTGTTTGAAAGTTTCGCCCGATGTCTTCCACTTCGGTGCCACGAAAAATGCTCACTATCGTTCTATACCTCATCGCAGGCCTGGTCGCGTTGGTGGTGATCTTACTGATTGTCCTGGCGTTCCGTCCGAACGAGTTCGCCATTTCTCGCTCGCTGAAAATCGATGCTCCGGCCGAGGTCATTTTCCCGCATGTGAACAGCATGGCGGCCTGGGAAACTTGGTCTCCTTACGAGAAGCTCGATCCCAACATGCAGAAGACGATCACCGGTCCGGAATCGGGCGTCGGCTCTGAGATGCAATGGAACGGCAATGGCAACACCGGATCAGGCTCGACAACGATTGTCGCCAGCCAGCCTTACGAATCGATTGCGATCGATTTGAAGATGAGTGCTCCGATGAAGTGCGACAACGATGTGCTGTTCACGTTTCAGCCAGAAGATGGCGGCACCGTCGTCACCTGGAGCATGTCCGGCAAGCTGAACATGATGGCGAAATTCGCCCACCTGATTTTGAATGTCGACAAGATGTGCGGCGATCAGTTCCTCGAGGGACTTACTTCCCTGAAGGAACTGAGTGAGCAGCAAGCCGCCGCATCGGAAACTTAGTGAGGCCGAATCTTAGATACATTTGAGACGCAACCGAGATACAATCAGCTATCCCGTTCACCAGGCACAAACGACGAGACAACGAAGATGAATGAACCATCCCCAGAACCAACTCCCGTCCCACCAGGGGCAACGCCTGCGGCAGCCAAGTGGACTGGGCGGGTCCTATCAGGCCTCGTTGGCTTGCTGCTGATTGCCAGTGCGCTCGGCAAGCTGGCTGGCGGTGCTCCCGTCGAAGAAGGCTTTTCGCAACTGGGCCTGCCACTGGAAATGCGGTTTCCGCTGGGCGTGCTGGAACTGGTGATCGCGATCATCTATCTGGTCCCCTACACGTCGATTCTGGGAGCGATCCTGCTGACCGGCTACATGGGCGGCGCGATCTGCACGCATTGGCGTGTCGGCGATCCGTTCATCATCCAATCGGTGATTGGCGTCCTGATCTGGCTGGGTGTGTTTCTGCGAGATCGTCGACTCTGGTCGCTGATTCCTTGGCGAAGCTAACTCGCTGCGATGCCCCGAGAATCGAATTCGTTTGATTCATTCCAAGGCCCTGACGTTTGTCCTGGTGACGCGTTCAGGGCCTTTTTCATGCGCCTATCAATTTCCGGGCGAACCTTTCTCAGGCGACTTGTCTCTCTTCTGCCAATGCGGGCGAACTATCTTGGTTCGATTTTTCCCGCCGATGTTGTTCACTCAAACTGCCCTGCGATCGTTCGCAGAGACGCCAGGATTTCAAGCCATGCTCTTGTATTGCGGACAAGTGGATATCTAGCCAGGTCGTCTTTGACCTGACCTTCACTAACGTCGTCAGTCGTTGATTGCGCTGACGATAGGTCCGTACATATCGATAGAGAGCATGGATTTCTATGAGATCTCGTGATCATTACTTTCACCAAATCGTGGACGAGCTCCTTGCTTGCCATCAGCCAAGTGGCGGCAACAATCGACGTGCCTATTGGAATCTCGTCACTCAGGTTCGCCGCCTTTCCGATCTGCTAAGCCCTGGTCCTGGTCGGCCGATTCGCGATCCGATGGAACTGCGAGCCTACATCCGCACGCTGAAGACCGTTGCCGAGAAACGACTTCACTGGGCAAGCACTCCTGAATCGTGGATTCCACCACAAGCGAAAGGAGTGCCGCTGAGTCACCGCGTAACGCTGCGTTCGCTGATGGGTCATTTGTTCGAGCGCTATCCGGTGCCGGACTTCATGGCCTACTCGTGGCTGAGCACAACCGCCGTGCGCTGGCACGAAGCACTTTATTTGCACCTCGCATCAGGCAAAGGGGTTCGACAGTTCCCGGATCGTTCTGCGATCCCCCTGCCTCCGAAGGCGGCGAGGTTCTTCATGCAGGCCCCGGACGACTTTACGCCGACCGAGGCGATGCGTTGGAGCCAACTGCGAAGCTACGGCGTGCGCAAGAAGATCGCCACAGATATTGCTAGGTACACCACTGCCGGTTCCGAAGTCGGCAATGAAAGCTTCTGGGAAACGGTCTTCCGATTCTTCGTTCGCGAAAACGTGACCGATGAAGACGAAGCGTTTGCGATCTACGACTTCATCGAAGAGCAGAAGTTTCGTCCTGGGATCGAAGTCTGGGGACGTGGTGCCGATGAACGTCCCCTGCAGCCAGACTTCACCATGAAAGGCCGCACGCTCAAGTCGCTCCGGCGGCACATGGTCAACTGGCGTGAACAAATCCTGGCCAAACGGCCCGAGCTGGCGATGAAGACCTTCCAGTGGGATAGCTCGCCATTTCAATCGATGGTCCACCAGGAAGGGAACGTCAAATGGCTGATGTTCGAACTGCTAAGCGATCGGGCTTTGATCCTGGAAGGAGCCGCGATGGATCACTGCGTAGCGACCTACATCGACTCGTGTGCAAAGCACCAATGTTCGATCTGGTCCCTGCGTTTGCACGAGCAAGGTTCTCCCAAACGGATGGCAACGATCGAGGTTATGCCGAACGAGAAAAGCATTGTTCAAGCCAAAGGGAAGTGCAACAACCAGATCGACGACAACTCGCATCGGATCTTAGAGTACTGGGCCGAGCGGGAAGGTCTGAAGCTGGAGATTTAGCTGGGCACTCAAGAAAAGAAAAACGCCGACCTGAGTTCAGGTCGGCGTTTCGCATTTTATCATTTCGCCGAAGCAGACCACGCGAGGCGTGGCAACTGCTTACTTGTTGTGACGGATCGCAGCCTGAGCAGCGGCCAGACGAGCGATTGGCACGCGGAATGGCGAGCAGCTCACGTAGTCCAGACCAACGGTGTGGCAGAAGTCGATCGAAGCAGGATCGCCACCATGTTCACCGCAGATACCGCACTTCAGGCCATCACGTCCCTGACGTCCCTTGGTGACGCCCATTTCGACCAGCTGACCAACACCGGTGGTGTCGAGCGACTGGAATGGGTCGGTCGGCAGGATTTCCAGACGGGTGTAGTCTGGCAGGAAGGTGTTGACGTCGTCACGGCTGTAACCAAAGGTCATCTGCGTGAGGTCGTTGGTACCGAAGCTGAAGAATTCAGCGTACTCGGCGACTTCGTTCGCTGTCAGAGCTGCACGCGGAATTTCGATCATGGTCCCGATCAGGATATCGAGCTGACCGCTGAAGCCCTTGTCGGCCTTGGTCTTTTCGATGGTTTCTTCTGCCTTGGAACGCAGCAGCGAAAGTTCGGCAGCCGTACCGACCAGCGGGATCATGATTTCCGGCATGGCGTTGATACGGTTCTTCTTGCATTCGATCGCAGCTTCGACGATCGCGGTGACCTGCATTTCCAGGATTTCTGGATAGGTCACGCTCAAGCGGCAACCACGGTGACCGAGCATCGGGTTGGCTTCGTGCAGAGCAGCGACGCGCGACTTGACCTTGGCTGGCGAAACGCCGAGCATTTCGGCCATTTCCTTCTGAGCCTTTGGATCGTGCGGCAGGAATTCGTGCAGCGGTGGATCCAACAGACGAACGGTCACTGGCAGGTTCTTCATCGCGGTGAAGATACCGACGAAGTCTTCGCGCTGGTAAGGCAGCAGCTTGGCCAGAGCGGCACGGCGATCTTCTTCGGTTTCGGCGAGGATCATTTCACGCATGCTGGTGATACGATCTTCTTCGAAGAACATGTGTTCGGTACGGCACAGACCGATACCTTCCGCACCGAAGTCGCGAGCACGCTGCGAGTCTTTCGGGGTGTCGGCGTTGGTACGAACACCCAGGGTGCGGTACTGATCGGCCCACTTCATCACCTTGGCGAAGTCACCCGACAGCTTTGGTTCGCTGGTTTCAACGGAACCTTCCATGACCTGGCCGGTCGAACCGTCGATCGACAGGATGTCGCTGTGCTTGTAGGTCTTGCCACCGACTTTGATCTTGCGACCCTTTTCGTCGATTTCGATTTCACCGGCACCGGCGACGCAGCAACGGCCCCAACCACGAGCAACCACAGCAGCGTGGCTGGTCATACCACCGGTCGAGGTCAGAATACCAACGGCCGAGTGCATGCCGTCGATGTCTTCCGGGCTGGTTTCTTTACGGACCAGCAACACCTTTTCGCCAGCGTGGGTACGTTCGACAGCTTCTTCAGCGGTGAAGGCCAATGCACCGACCGCCGCACCTGGCGAAGCTGGCAGACCGATCGTCAGAACCTTGGCGTTCTTCTTCGATTCTGGCGTGAAGCTTGGCAGCAGCAGTTGGGTCAGGTCGTTCGCTGGAATACGGAGCAGAGCAGTCTTTTCGTCGATCAGACCTTCTTTGACCATGTCGCAAGCGATCTTCACGGCAGCCGCACCGGTACGCTTACCGTTACGAGTCTGCAGCATGAACAGCTCACCCTTTTCGATGGTGAACTCGATGTCCTGGACGTCTTTGTAGTGAGCTTCCAGGGTGTCTTTGATTTCAAGCAATTGCTTGTAGACGGTCTTGTTCCACTTGCTCATTTCAGCGACTGGCTGTGGGGTACGAATACCAGCCACCACGTCTTCGCCCTGAGCGTCGATCAGGAATTCGCCATAGAACTTGTTTTCGCCGGTCGATGGGTTACGGGTGAAGGCCACACCGGTACCACAGTCCTGGCCCATGTTGCCGTAAGCCATGCTCTGGACATTAACGGCAGTACCCAGCAGACCACGGATGCCTTCCACTTCGCGGTAGCGAACGGCACGGGTCGTGTTCCACGACTTGAAGACCGCTTCGATGGCCAGCTCGAGCTGCTTCATTGGGTCTTGAGGGAAATCTTCGCCGGTGTACTTCTTGTAGATCGCCTTGTACTCGTGGCACAGTTCGATCAAACCTTCGGCAGGAACTTCGTTGTCCTGACCGGCGTTGTACTTCTTCTTGATCGCTGTGAAAGCGTGCTCGAAGTGATCGCGATCGACTTCCATCACCACGTCGCCGAACATGTCGATCAAGCGGCGGTAAGCGTCGTAAGCGAAACGCTGGTTGCTGGTAGCATTGGCCAGGGCGACCACCGATTCGTCGGTCAGACCGAGGTTCAGAATCGTGTTCATCATGCCCGGCATCGAGACAGCAGCACCGGAGCGAACCGAAACCAGCAGCGGGTTCTTGTTGTCGCCAAACTTCTTCTTCAGTTCCTTTTCGAGGGTGGCGACACCTTCGTGAACTTCGTCCATCAGCCCCTTAGGCAGCTTCTTACCAGCCTTGTAGTAGTCGGCACAGACCTGGGTGGTAATGGTGATACCGGGAGGAACTGGCAGACCGATCGAGGTCATGTCGGCCAGGTTCAAGCCCTTACCGCCTAGCAGATCCTTGCCGACATCTTTGCCTTCGGTCTTGGTCTTGCCGAAGTAGTACACCATCTTCGTAGGCTTGGATTGCTTCGCTGCCTTTTTCTTGGCCATGTCTGGAAACCTTTGAATGTCACAAACGCTGGAGTGTTGATCGGTTTGAGGGCTCACCCTTTCTGCCTGCTCACAGGTTGGTCCTGTTAGCTCTATACAGAGGGGCCGCATTTCGAGCGAATATAAGCTGAAAAGTTTACTTGAGAATGCAAGCAAGCGTCAACCAGCCCCCATTTTGCGTCGATTAACAAGGCAGATTCCGGGAATCGGCCGGCTGGACGCTGTCTGACGGTTTGGCGCCAGGCGTGGTAAACGAGACAATGCAGCAGGCATTCTCGTTGCGATTGGGTTAAGATCGATCCTAAACCGGAACGATGGGTCATCTTCGATCGGTTGCCCCGGCAAGCCTTCCCCCCTCCCTGGCGACCACCGTGTTTCCTGGTAATTAGCGTGTTTGACGACGAAGACGATTACGATTTCGAAGATCCCATCGGACCGACCGTGCCTGCACGCGAACGGGCAGAGTGGTTTATTCGAACGGCCGTCTTATTCGAGTCGTTTCTGGCATTCGTTGCGATCGGTCTGGGCTGGGCTGTGGGGGTCGCTCCGTGGATCAGTGCCAGTTGGAATAGTGGCAGTATCACGGCAATTTTGGGGGCGATGGGCCTGGGAGCCCTCGCGACCGTGCCGCTGTTGGCCGCGTTCATGTGGCTGCAGCATACCGAGATGGAAGGCCTGGATGATTTGAACGACTACATGGAGCGGCAGATCGTTCCGCTGTTTCGTGAAGCGACGGTGATCGAACTGCTGCTGATCAGCCTGGCCGCAGGGATCGGAGAAGAAGCGCTCTTCCGCGGTGTCATTCAGACATTTCTGCAAGAGATAGTCGGCTCGAATGCTGGTCCCGCTGTCCCGATTATCTTGACCAGCCTGCTCTTCGGCGTGGTCCACTTCATGACGAAGGAATACTTCATCATCAGCGGCTTGATGGGGGCGTATCTGGGGATCTGGTTCTGGTGGACCGGTGATTTGATTGTGCCGATCGTCATTCACGCACTTTACGACTGGTTTGCTTTGGTCTATTTGCGTCAATCGACGCCTGAAGAAGACGACACCGCGTCGGAATAGCTTCGCCGTTTCTGATTGCACGCGTTTGGTTCACGCGGCATGCTACCTGGCTGAGATAGCACTTTCCGCTTTGAAGAGAACTTGCAATGCGTGAAAAGATCGAAGCTCGCACAAGCTATACATTCCCCGTCGCAGCCGAAAAGGTCTACGATGCCTGGCTCGAACCGGCGTCGATTCGTGTCTGGCTGAGCCATTCGCTGAAGAGCCATGGCCTGATGGGTGAGATCGTGCGGGTCGACGTAGACCCGAAAGTTGGCGGCCAGTTCTTCTTTTCCGATCGACGCGGAGAAAGCATCGCGGAGCATTGGGGACGCTATCTGCAGTTAGAGCGTCCAGAAAAGATTGCGTTTACCTGGATTGTGGATGCCAGCCAGGAAGAAGATCCTTCGATCGTCACGCTATCGCTTCACCCCACTGCCACCGGTTGCGAGGCAACCATCGTTCATCAGATGGATGCCGAGTGGATTGAATACGTCGAGCGGACCGCCGAGGGATGGCAACGCATGCTGGCCAATATTGACCAGCTACTACAGCCTTAAGCGGTAGCAGCACCCTTCTCGGCATCCATGGCGGCACGGAAGCGATTGAAGAGGTATTCGCTATCGTGCGGACCAGCCGAAGCTTCCGGATGGTACTGCACGCTGAACGCTGACAGCTCTTTGTGCTTCACGCCAGCAATCGTATTGTCGTTCAGATTGCGGTGGGTGATTTCCAGGCAAGCTGGCAGGCTTTCTTCTTCGACCGCGAAGCCATGGTTCTGCGAGGTGATTTCGACCTTCTCGGTACCCATGTCGAGAACTGGCTGATTCGCTCCACGGTGACCGAACTTCAGCTTGAAGGTCTTCGCGCCGCATGCCAGAGACAGCAGTTGATGCCCCAGGCAGATACCGAAGATTGGCTTCTTGCCGAGCAGCCCCTGAATGGTCGAGATCGGACCGGTCAACGGTTCTGGGTCGCCAGGGCCATTGGAAAGGAAGATGCCGTCAGGATTGTGGCTCAGCACTTCATCGGCGGAAACGGTTCCTGGCAGCACAGTCACTTTGCAGCCCAAATCGCGCAAGTGACGTGGGATGTTCCATTTCATGCCGTAGTCGAGAGCGACGACGTGCAGGTCTTGTTCTTTGCGGCTACCTTCGGCACGAGCCTTGTCCCCCATTTTGATCCATGGGCTGAGGTCTTCTTCCCACAGCTTTTGCTGATCGGGCAGGACTTCTTGAACCAGGTCGCGGCCTACCAGGCCAGGACTGTTCTTCGCCTTTTCAACCAGCGAGGCGTCGTCGAGATCGACGCTCGACAAGATCGCCTTCATCGAACCGGCGGAACGAAGGCGGCGAACCAGAGCTCGCGTATCGATGCCCCACATACCGACGACGTTGTTCTTCTTCAGGAATTCGTCGAGCGAACCATCCGAGCGGAAGTTGCTGACCACGCGGCTGGGCTCGCGAATGATGAAGCCTGCCATGTGAATCTTGGCGCTCTCCATGTCTTCGGAGTTGACCCCGTAGTTGCCGATCAACGGATAGGTCATGGTCAGGATCTGACCGCGATAGCTGGGATCGGTCAGGATTTCCTGATAGCCAGTCATCGAGGTATTGAAGCAAGCCTCTCCGGCCACTTCACCGATCGCTCCGAACGCAGTTCCGGTGAATACGGTTCCATCTTCCAGAGCAAGTTTGGCAGGCTGAGTCATTTCGGATTGCGTTCTTCTTCAAGTATCGCGGCGGACTATCGAGGACGAAACAGGAAGGAAACCATTCCCATCAGGGACATGGTTAAAGTCTTCCCGAAGGTGCTCCCGATACCAAGGAGTACGGCTGTGGGTCTCCAAGCGAAAGTTTGGACAGCCTTTGGGAAAGCACTTGTTTCGGCGAGCAGGTGCTTTCCTTTTTTAATGCACTTAGTGCAGCCCCTCGGAGCGGGCAAATTTCCGCTATTATAGACCTCTGCAAGCACTCGTACAGGGGCTTATAACCAGAGGTACGGGAATCTGTCGCCAAGAGCTGCGGCGACATGGTTTGGGCAGAAAGATCCACCGTAAGATGGCCATCGAAGGGGAAACCTCCGATAGCCATCCGGGATATTAACAAATCGCGTTGCGATTAGCTCGAAGTTGCCACCGAACCAGATTCGGCATCTTTCAGGCAACCCTTGATCTGGCGAACAGCCTGACGCAGACGGTTTTCGTTTTCGACCAGGCTCATACGCAAATAGCCTTCGCCGCTTGGACCAAAACCGCTACCAGGGCTGACAGCAACGTCGCCTTTCTCTAGTAGCATCATAGCAAAATCCATGGTGTTCATTCGTTCGAGCCATTTATCTGGAATCTTGGCCCAGACAAACATCCCGGCTCGCGGTGGCGTGACTTCCCAGCCGAGGCGGTGCAGACCGTCGACCAACGCGTCGCGGCGGCCCTGATAGATCTGGCTTTGAGCCTCTACGGCGGCATCCCCTTCACGCAGAGCGATGATCGATGCGATCTGGATGGCCTGGAACATGCCGTAGTCGTAGTAGCCTTTGATCGTGCCCAGCCCGCGAATCATCTCCCGATTACCGGCACAGTAGCCAACACGCCAGCCAGCCATGTTGTAACCCTTGCTCATCGTGGTGAACTCAACGCCCACGTCGATGGCCCCAGGAGCCGAAAGGAAGCTGGGGGGTTTGTAACCATCGAAAGCGACGTCGGCGTAAGCGAAGTCGCTAATCACCATCAGGCCGTACTTCTTGGCGATTTTCACCACATCGACAAAGAATTCCGGCTCGACCGTGACGGTCGATGGATTGTGCGGATAGCAAATGATCAGCAGCTTCGGCTTCGGATACAGATGTTCGCAGGTGTAAGCGATGTTCGACAGAAACTTCTCGCTATCGGCGACGTCGAGCGAGATCACGTTGCCGGAAGCCAAGGCGACCGCATAGGTGTGAACCGGAAAGTAGGGAGCCGGAACGATCGCCGTGTCGCCCGGGCCCATCATCGCCAGGCACATGTGCGAGAAGCCTTCCTTCGACCCCAGACAGACCATCACTTCCGATTCGGGATCGAGACGAACGCCATATTTTTTTAGGTATTTGGCCGAGACCTCACGGCGCAAGTTACGGATACCGTTGGACTTGCTGTAACCGTGATTGCGTACGTCTTTGACGGCCTCGCACATCTTTTCCATCACGTAGTCGGCAGGGGGATCGGATGGATTGCCCATCCCCATGTCAATCACGTCGTTCCCGGCAACTCGCTTTTCGTACAGCAAGGCATTGATCCGCCCGAACATGTATGGCGGCAAGCGATAAACGCGCTGCGCGAATTGGACCTCGAAAGGAGGGTCGTTGGACGGTTCGGAGGATTGGACGGAATCAGACATGGAGGTCGTGTTTCAACTAGGTGGTGAAAGAATAAACTTGCCGAATTTTATAGGAAGGCTCGGCCTGCCTATTCTAAAATCGACAAACCATAAAGCCAAGGCGAGACGAATCGTTCGGCACCTCTTGGTTGACAGAATGGACAAACAAGGCGAACTAGAGTTCGCTTCGGCCCACGAAAACATCATGACAGGCTCCGGAAGATGGAAAAGTACTCGGCAAAACTCAGCTGGCAGCGTGGCGAAGAAGACTTTCTCGACAAACGCTACAGCCGAGCCCATACCTGGCAGTTCGATGGCGGAGCGGTCGTTCCGGCCTCGTCCTCCCCTCACGTGATCCCGGTTCCGATGTCCGATCCGCACGGAGTCGATCCCGAGGAAGCGTTCATCGCGTCGATTTCGAGCTGCCATATGCTCTGGTTTCTGGCTTTGGCGGCCAAGCATCGCTGGCGGGTCGACTCGTACGAAGACCAACCGACCGGCGAAATGGGCAAGGACACGGATGGAAAAACATCGGTCCAGCGCGTCACGCTTCAGCCGAGAACGGTCTTCAGTGGGGAGAAGCAGCCTACGTGGGACGAAATCGAGAAACTCCATCACGAAGCGCACGACCTGTGCTTCATCGCGAACTCCGTGAAATCAGAGATTCGCGTCCAGCCTCAGGCCTAGTCCCCGGCTCCGATCAGTTCGATACCGCGCCGCGTGACCTCGTACGGCTGGGTGAGCGCACTCTGGTCTCCAAACCCTTTACCGTCGCCGGTGCAGATACCGTTCTCGAAGCAGAACAAGATTCGCAGATCCCCTTTCTCGTGATCGAGCTCTTTCACGTCGACGGAGAAGTGCCCCTTCTCGTCGACTCGGCCCGCGAATGATTTGCGGAAGTAGCCATCGGTTCCTTCTTCAATCACCACGACGCTATGGGCCGGAATATCGGTCTCGATGTCGCCGGTCAGCTCCAGGTAACGTCCCTGCCGGTTGAACTCACCTTTGAGGTTCTTCATCTTGAATTGTGGTTTTTGTCCTCGCTGGTCGTGGGTGCCGCTGAAAATCGGATGCTTCCACAGCATGGCCGCCGACGCATCGCACAGGTAAACATCCTTCTTGCGGTCATCGACCTTCTTCGCGTAGACCTTCGCTTGTGGTCCCATCAGCGTGTTGCCGCGGCGGTCGCGGGCCATCGGTCCAAGGTGAGGCAATCCGAAGCCATGCCCCAGTTCATGAATGCAGGCCTTCAAGGTGAAGTCGAAATGAAAGCCGGCCGCCAGCGGGACTTTCGGATCGATCTCGCCAGGGATGTTCGTGTAATTGCAAATCGCCCAGCCGCCGTCGATCGAGTTGCCGGCTCCTCGATAGTTCGAGTACCGCTTAGGTGGATCACCAAGATACATCCAGATCCACCAGACGTGGCGTGATCGGGGCAGTTCGTACTTTTTCACGGCCGCCTCGATGATCTCCATATTCACGCCTCCTTTCTCCCAGCGATCGCTGTCCGCTTTATGCTCGCCCTTCACAAAAAGGAACTTGAAGTTGCCTTTTTCATCGCGGGGGAAGATCTGCTTCACTTCGGGTGGATAGCCTGCCCGGGTCATCTCGCTGACGAGATATTGCTCGGTATAAGCTGCGATCTGAATAAAACGTTTACCGATATCGGCCGGCGGATCTACATCTGATGGAACGTAGAGCACCATGTTCAGCTTAGGATGGGCGGGATCGGAATCTTCCGCCAGACACCAGGTCGTCGGGACGAGAACCAACGACGCCACGAGAAGCAGCCATACCGCAAAGGGGCGAGACAAAGCACGCATGAATAGATTCCTGGCAGGGAGCATGATGAGGAGACCCGCGTTGTCCGGGCCTCTCCATCCTACCCTAAAGATGTAGCGACTTCATCTGGAATTTTTCGAACGAAATACCAGCTAGTTCGGCGCATGAAAAAACCCGATCGATCCAGAGGGAACGATCGGGTTCTTGTTGAATTTCAATCAGCGAAGCGAGCGTTTACTTACGCTGCATCTGCTGACGAACGGCGGCGTCGAATGCTTTACCGGCCTGGGTGGTGTTGGCCAGGAAGTTGTCGATCTGGGCCGATTCACGCAGGGTTTCAAACTTGTCGGCCATGGCCAGACGCAGCTTCTTTTCGTGCAGTTCTTTGACCAGTTCCGAGCGAACGTCTTCGATGTTGTTGATCAGCGGCTTGGTGCGACCCAACCCGTACAGAATGATGTACTGGTTGCCAACCGCGACGATGCCCGAGATCTCGCCTGCCTGCAGACGGAAGGCCTCGTTTTCGATGGTTGGCTGACCGCCATTCATGCGGATCGGAGGAACCTGACCGTCGTTGTTCTTCGAGACTGGCTCGATCGAGTACTGACGTGCCAGTTCGCCGAAGAACTGTTCGGTTGGGTTACGGCGAGCCATTTCCCAAACCTCTTGAGCACGACGCTGGCTGTCCAGAACGATCGCCAGGACCTGGGCACGTTCGCCGTAGTTGGCGACGAAGCCCTTCTGAATGTCGTCGTCGGAAATCTTGACCTGATCGTCGACCAACTTCTTCAAGGCAACCGTTGGCCAGACCGCATCACGGACATACAGTTCGACCGAAACGCCCTGTTCTTCGGTAACCTGCTTCAACCAGGCTTCCATGTCGGGCTTGCCTTCCTTGGTGAGGAAGCCAAACGAATCGGCGGCACGAACAATTTCAGCCTCGAGATCTGCTTCGGTGACTTGCAACTGACGGCGAGTCAGTTCCTGCTGCAGGATCTTGCGGTTGATTTCGCCATCCAGGACTTCCACCCCGTGACGGCTGATGCATTCTTCTTTTAGTTCCTGCAGGCTGACCGGCTGACCGTTCAGCGTGGCGGCCACCCCAGGCATCCGGGAAGCTTTGCTTGGATCGTTGTAAACATTCACGATCTGGGCACTGGCCTGCAGCTTTTCGTAAATGTCGCCAGCGGCTTCACGCATCTTCGATTCGCGAACGACGTCGGCCATGCGCTGACGGATACCATTCAGGCTGCCTGCTGGGATTTCATCGGCAGACAGGTGCTCTTCGCACTTGAAGATCAAGTACTGACCGGCCACGAAGACCACTGGAGAAACTTCCCCAGCCTGCAGTGCGAAGACGGTGTCTTCGATTTCTTTGTTACCGATGTGACGGCGAATTGGTGGGATCAACCCGCGAGCAGCCGCGCTGTTGACGTCTTGCGAGTGATTCTTGGCCATGTCCGGGAAAGCGTCCGGGTTGGCGGCTGCCTTGGCTCGCAGCTCTTCAGCCAGACCACGATCATTCACCGAGATCATACGAACCTTGACCTTCGGGCCGTAGTTCTTGTCCATTTCGACTTGAACTTCGGCGTCGGTCACTTCCAACTGACCGGCGGCCAGCTTTCGCAGAGCCAGCGTTGGCCAGATGATGTCGCGGCGGTACTGACCAGGCGTCACGTTACGTTCTTCCTGCAACAGTCCCAACCAGCGATCGACCGAGAGGCCGAACTTCTTGGCGATATTGTTGATTTCGTTGTCGATGTCCGCTTCGCTGATCTGGATGCCATTCTGCTGGCATGCCATGGCGATCAGGTGGCGATTGAGCAGGCTCTCGAGAACCTGTTCGCCGTGACGACGGAGGGTTTCTTCGCCGAGGGCATCGCGAGTGATTGGTTCACGATTAACAACCGCGACCGTCTGAATCTTTCCGCTGGGGCGGCCAGCTGGGGCGACTTCCTCAGCCGGAGCGGCCAAAGGTGCCGCTTGAGCCTGGCGTTGAACCGGGGCTTGAGCTTCGGCCTGTTGTGGACCTCCGGAGATTTGTCGCCAGGCGACAACACCAACGGTCAAAATCACAAAACCAACGGCTGCCAGTACCCAGGACTTACCCAGGGGAAGTCGGCGAGTAGCATCCTTGCCAGTCATTCCGCTTGCTCCAAAAATTTTTTGCAAGATTTTCTCAAGGAGAGGTGTTCGAGTTTCCGATACCACTAGGTTCGGGCAGCGGAATATACGAAGTACCGCGAGAGCGGGTCAAGATTGATTCCGTGATGCCATTGCCACGAATTCCAGCATTGCCAACGCTAGCAGAGCGAAGCCCTTGCAAGCGTTGCCTCAAGCATCGCGGCCAGCGCACAAAAAAAGCGGCACGATCAGTCACTGGGACCAAGCGTGCCGCTTGAATTTCATCTCGATCGATAATCGATTGGGTGAAGCGAGGAAGCGAACTAGTCTTCCATCACTTCCTTTTCTTTGTTCTTAGCCAGTTCGTTGACCTGATCTTCAAACTTCTTGGTCAGGTCTTGAACGTCGGTCTTGATGTCGTCGCGAATGTCTTCGCTGATCGTCTTGTCCTTTTCCGCGGTATCGGCAGCCTTGTTGGCATCGCGACGGATGTTTCGGATCGAAACTCGCGATTCTTCCGCCAGGTCTTTAATACGCGAAACGAGCTTCTTACGAACTTCGGTCGACAATGGCGGAACGTTCAAACGAATGACACGACCATCACTCTGCGGGGCCATGCCCAAATCGCTGGCGACGATTGCCTTTTCAATGTCTTTGATCGCACCAGTATCGTAAGGACGGATCAACAACTGGCTCGGTTCTGGAACGCTTACCGAGGCAATCTGCTTGATCGGCTGCAGCGATCCATAAACTTCCACTCGCAGCGAATCGACCAGGCCGGGGGTGGCCCGACCGGTACGAACGCCGCTGAGGCCGTTCTTCAGGACGTCGATCGCTTTTTCCATACGCTGCGTAGCGTCTTGCTTGATTTGATCCGCGTTCATCTTGTTACCTTTTTCGCAGGAATGATCCTCGCTAATTGACCATGGAGGCGGGGTTGGCCTCCGAGAATAACCTACACCACGCAATGCAGCGTGAAAAGATAACCCCAGCCTCTTCTGTTGGCAGAATCAATTGCCCCAAGGCTATGCGGTGACAACATTTGCCGCTGGAGCCGCTTCCTGCAGAGCTTGGATAAACTCGTCCCGATTCTGCGGTGAAATCAATACCGCAGGCTCGACCAGCCCGAACCATTTTTGGCCTGGTCGTTTCTCGTAGTAAATCATCAATGCTTCCGGCGATAGCGCGAATCTCAGATGAGTCCCCCCCATCATCAGCGCCGTGCTGGAAGTCTTTTCGATCTTGGTGATCGCTTCGAGCGGGACTCGCCAGCGAATCGGCCCGGACCAGATTACCAGGTGCGATCCGTTGATGGTGTAGGTCGTCCGCATCCAGATCGCCTGCATCAGACCACCGGTGGCCATAAATGCGAGTGCGGGAAGCTCACCGGACCGTGGAAGCAAGAGCGTGACCACACCCAGCGCCAATAATAGAATCGCCCCGCCGGCCAATAGAGCGGTGATTGCGGGAGCGATTTTTGCTGGATAGACCTGCGGTGACATGGGTCGAACCTCCTCGAAAAATCAATTCGAACGCCTCTGCGATGAAAAGAAATTCGCCCGAGGAGGTGCAATATTGCGATCCATTACGGATAGCAACCGCTGTTAATTACAACTTCGGGTTGATCAGCGTGCCGACCTGTTCGCCTCGGACAGCCTTCTGGATATTGCCGTCGGTCTTGAAATTAAAGACCAGGATCGGCATGCCATGCTCACGGCATTGGCTGATCGCGGTACCATCCATCACGCGGAGGTTCTCGCTGACGACCTGGTCGAAACCGAGCGTACGATAGAAAACGGCGTGCGGGTTCTTTTCTGGGTCGTCGCTGTAAACGCCATCGACACGGGTTGCCTTCATCAAGATGTCGGCTTCCAGTTCCAAAGCTCGCTGAGCGGCCGCAGTATCGGTGGTGACAAACGGACTGCCGGTTCCGGCGGCCAGAATCACAATGCGACCTTTCTCCAAATGACGAGCTGCCTTGCGGCGGATGTATGGTTCGGCCACGCCATGCATATGAATCGCCGTCATCAGACGCGTTTGCATATCGAGGCTTTCCAAAGCATCTTGCAGCGCCAGACCATTGATCACCGTCGCCAGCATTCCCATGTAGTGAGCAGTCGCTTCCTGGATGGAAGCACTTTCATTTTTGAACTGACCACCACGGAGAATGTTTCCACCGCCGATCACCACAGCGATCTGGCAGCCCAGTTCCGATGCCTGGCGAATCTGGCGCGAAATGCTGACCACTTCGTCCATGGCAATCCCCCGTTCGCCTGCTCTCGAGAAGCTTTCGCCCGAGAGTTTCAGAATGATGCGTTTGTATTTGGGAGAAGCATTTTCAGGCGTATCGGACATTGTTGGGCCGTTCTCAGGGGCTATGGTGTCAAAGTTGACGCAGTGGGCAGATTTTAACCGAGATCGCTTGCCCTGTGCAGGAGAACGATGCGCATAAAAAAATCCCTCGGGCAATGAACCCGAGGGATTTTTCAGTTTTGATCGATTGGCATCCGCCGGAAGGACTAGCCTTCAGCACCTTCTTCAGCGGCTGGAGCGTCGTCGCCGATCACCCAGTGCGTGAAGTTCTTGATGGTGACGCCGTTGTCTTTGGCGTACTGAGCGACGGTCTGCTTTGGTTCTTTAACAAACGGCTGTTCCAGCAGAGCTACCTGGGCGTAGTAGTTACGCAGACGACCTTCCACCATCTTGTCGATGATGTTTTCAGGCTTGCTCGAATCTTCGTTCATCGCAGCAGCCTTCAGGATCGCACGTTCCTTTTCGACCAGAGCAGGATCGATGTCGTCCTTGCTCAGCACCGATGGGCTCATGGCGGCCACGTGCATGGCAACGTCACGAACAGCAGCGGCGTTGTCGCCTTCGACTTCCACCAGAACACCGCTGACGGTGCTCGAGTTGTGGCTATAACCACCGGTCGAACCTTCAACGCGGATCATACGACCTACGTTAAAGACTTCGCGAATACGGTTGAACATGTCGTCCTTGAGGTCACCCAGGGTGCTACCTGCTTTGACGTTGGACGGCTGAGCCAACAGTTCTTCGGCGGTGGTGATGCTTGGGTTTTCAGCCAGCACCTTGGCTAGGTCGTCAGCCAAAGAGATGAACTCTTCCAGTTGGGTAACTGGAGCGCTTTCGCACTTGAATTCAACCATGGCACCCTTTTCGCCATCGGTGTAAATGCCGACGCGGCCGAATTCAGTGGTGCGATCGGTACGGTTCAATTGCTTGACCTTACCGTTTTCACGCAGCCACAGGATTGCCTTTTCTTCGTCGCCATTCGACTCGGTCAGGGCCTTTTTGCATTCCATCATAGGAAGGCCGGTCTTTTCGCGAAGTGCCATGACCGCACCGGCGGTGATTGCCGTCATCGTCTTATCTCCAATGCTCGAATTTGGTCGCTCTAAGAATTTGGGGAGCTCTACGTGGAAAATTCTACCGCTGCGGGATTCCCTCGGCGAAGGCCGATTCGGTTAACATTTGAAGGAGATTGATTTCTCCTTCAAGGTTCACCGGGGACCCCTCTGCTGGTAACAAAGCTTACTTGGCAGCTTGTTCCGTCTGCTGAGCAGCGTGATGCTTGCCGTCGATGGCAGCGTCGGCCATCAGCTTCAGGAACATTTCGATCGAACGGATACCGTCGTCGTTGCCTGGGATTGGCAGGTCGACCTGATCCGGATCGCAGTCGGTATCGGTCAAAGCCACCGTCGTGATTCCCAGCGACTGGGCTTCCTTGATGGCGTTCTTTTCTTTCTTCGGGTCGACGATCACCAGGGCTTCTGGCAAACGGTTCATCGTACGCAGACCGTTCAGGTTGCGGTACATCTTGCGGTACTCACGCTGCAGCGACGACTGCATCTTCTTCGAGTACTTGGCGAGTTCATCGCCTTCGATGATTCGTTCCAGCTCTTCCAGACGGCTCAAGCGGCTACGAATGGTGCGGAAGTTGGTCAGCGTACCACCGAGCCAACGTTCGTTGATGAACGGCATGCCGCAACGTTCGGCTTCACGTTCGATGGCAGCACCAGCTTGACGCTTGGTACCGACGAACAGAATGAGGCTACCACCTTCAGAGACCTGGGCCAGATACTTCTTGGCACGCAGGAGACCACGAATCGTTTCGCGGACGTCGATGATGTGGATTTGGTTCTTCTTCGCGTAGATGTACGGAGCCATCTTCGGATTCCACCGGCTGGTGCGGTGACCGAAGTGAATGCCGCATTCGACGAGTTCCTGAACGAACTGTTGTCCGCTGGACATGGCGCAAATTCCTTTCTTTCAATGGGTTGCCACTGATCGAACGTCCCAGGCTCTTATGCTGGCGCCATACCAGCCAAGTGGAAGCGATACCTATGCCGCGACCTATCGTGAGCCCGAAAACCTCACTTCCCACACAGTTTTCGGCGATCTGGTCGTAGCTGGACGGTCGAACCATGGCTGGTTTCCGTTAAGGAAACCGTCCCGGTTCTTAGTCGTTCCCCTACTAGACTCCTGCAGGGGAAATGGAAGCTGATGAAGGTACCAGCAACCACCGAAATCGTCAATAACCCCCCAGCGGAAGGCTAAATCAACGCTTCGAGCTCTTCCAGGTGACGCTGGCACTTGGGACAGCGGTCGAGATGGGCTTCCAACGAAGTCCGGGCCTGCTGGTCGGTGAGCGTGCCATCGATATAGCTCGGCATTAATTCTACCGCTGCAATGCAGGTCAGATTCTGGCAGTCTTTTTGTCCCTGTCCCAACGTCAGGACAAACAAGCCACCACCCGCTACGGCCGCGGCAGCCCCACCCCCAGCTATCAGAAATCGCCGGCGAGAAAGCGTCTGGGCGTCGCGTGCCTGGAGCGACTGCTGAAGCTTCGACAGCTCTCCAGCAGGGCATTTAATCCAAGGCTCGCGTTCAGACATGGCAATTGCTTTCGAGATACCCTCCGCAAGGTGGCCTCCTTTTATATGGCAACCATCCGGAAGATCCGTCTTAGGCTCCGAAGGAATGTCGCAAATAGACAGTCGGAGGCGTGTTCCGCTGCACGTTCGAATCGAGACGAATCGGTTCGATCCCAATCTGATGGGCCAGACGGTCCGGGGCTTTCAGAATCACCTTCCGGCGTCCCAGTTCAATCAACCCTTCGGTTTGCATCGCCCCCAGGACGACGGTGACTGTTTCGCGGGTACTTCCTACGATACTCGCCAGATCCTGGTGCGAAAGCCGAATCGACAATTCGATTCCCTTCTGCGTTTCTCGACCATACTGCTCGGCCAGTTCCAGCAGTAGATGACTCAGCCGCTCGCGATTCGAGAGATACAGTAGGTTCTTCACCCGACGTTCGATGCGTCGACGGCGAAAGCCAATGACCTTGGTGACCCCCAGGCAAAGATCGGCGTGCTCTTCCATCAGACGCCGCATTGCGTCGCCTGGGATGGCGATGACGCGTGATTCTTCGACCGCTTCGGCATATTCGTCGCGGCTGCCGACATCCAAGATCGCAAGCTCGCCGAAAATTTCGCCTGGTTCGATGAACGCCAGGATCGACTGCTTACCGTCGCCGGTCAGGTGACAGATTTTGACGCGACCGCTGGCAAGCACCAGCACCGAGTCTGCTTGATCGGCCGGCAAATAGACCGGACTTCCTTTGGCGATGGTCTTGGATCGGCTCGCAGTCTCGAGCCTTTGAATCTGATCGGTCGTGCAAGTCTCGAAGAGACGGCATGCTTTGAGGTACCAGATGTGTCCCGCCATAGGTTTTCCTCTTGAGGGCGACAAGCTACCTCGCCATCGGCGAGGCAATCGTGGTTGGGTTGGTTCCCATTGGGATGCCGTCACCACTGAGATGTTACGCTGGAAGTCGCCTTCCGAACGTTAGCCATCCAACACTCGCAAGATAAAATCCCCTTAGCAGAAAGGTATCTCGGCCCATGGGGGATGAACCGCGCATAAAAAAAGCACGCCATTTTCAGACGTGCTTAGCTACCCCCCGAGGATTTGAACCTCGACTGACAGAGCCAAAATCTGTAGTGCTACCATTACACTAGGGGGTAATTCCCGTTTCAGGGACTATAGATAGTACCGGAAAACCTTTCGTTTCGACAAGAGGACCCCACAACAAAGATTCGGTTCAGGGGCAAACTAGCTATTCATCCGCGAAGTCATCGCGAATGACAACTGCTCCATCTCGATCGCCAGGTCGACTCCGATTACCGTCACCTCGTCCGGCAAGCGAAGGGTGACCGCGGCAAAGTTCAAAAACCCTCGAATCCCCGCAGCCACGAGCCGTTCTGCGACTTCTTGAGCTGCCGCAGCAGGCACGGCGAGAATCGCCAGTTGAATCGATTTCTCTTCAACGATCTTGTCGACGTTCTCGAGACTGTAAACCGGAATTCCTTCAATTTCCGATCCAACAATTTTTGGGTCGAGATCGAAGGCGGCCACGGTATTGAAACCCTGGTTGGAAAATCCGCGATACCCCAGCAGTGCGCGACCGAGGTTACCGACTCCCACCAGGGCCACCGGCCAGCGTTGATCGGTCCCCATGATTTGCCGAATGGTCGCAATCAACTCGGAGCAGCGATACCCCACCCCGGGATAGCCAAACTGGCCGAAGTTCGCCAGGTCTTTCCGAACCTGGGCATCGGAAAAGCCCAGCATCTCGCCCAGCTTGGTACTGCTGGTGGTCTCGATTCCATTGCGTTCCAGCCGCGATAGTTCGCGAAGATAGAGACTCAGACGACTGACTACAGCCTTAGAGACGCGCTGATCGCTGGAAGACTTCTTATTGTCTTTGCTCTTCGCCATGACGTGCGTGATCGCAGTGACGCGGAAGCGCCCTAGGTTGTTTCTCGGATCGGTGAATATCAGGGTATTTCAACTCTACTCTCTGGGCTAACTGCCCAACAAGGGTGGTTACGGATCCTGGGGACCAACAAGAAACAACAAAAGCCTGACTGAGGATGCAGTCAGGCTTTTGTGAAATCTTTTCGAGTTCTCGCCGGGGCGATTATTCGTTGAGCAGGTCCGCATCGTTGACCCAGATTTCACCAGTCGTGCTGTCGTACAACCAGCCGGCCCCTTCAACGACTGCCGAAGGTGCTCCGGTGGTCGAAGAAACAGTCGCACTGTTGGTGAAGTTGTTGACCGGGATCTTCGAAAGGTAAGGACCAAACGAACCGCCGGCGTTGCCATCGGCATCGGTGGCGATCGTCAGTTCGGTCAGCGCGGCCCCAGGGACCTTGCCATCGTGATGAGCTCGATAGAGTTGAATCTGCGAGCGAAGCGTGTGCAAGTTGAACAGCACGCTGCTCTTTTTGGCATCGGTGGTCGAGTCGGTGAATTGCGGGATGACCGTAGCTGCCAGAACGGCCAGGATCACCACGACGATCAGCACTTCGATCAGCGTAAAACCATTTTTCTTTGAATGCGACATGTCCCAAGACTCCAAGTCATAAATTACTGGCGGGCAAGCTCTGTTTCTCACGGCTAGGCCAGTCAGGTTTTCTTCCGCGGGGGCAATATAAAGCTACGTCAAATGCAGCGGTTGTTGTTTCCATCTGAAGGTAGATACGTCACAGCGTGGCGCGGTCAAGAATATTTCGCCTAAATACCAGCCCCAATTTTTGGCTAAGGGGAAGCTGACATCACGGCAATGCCAGCAGTGCCTTCATGTCGGCCCAACGACGGGCCAAATTCTCGCCAACACTCAGTTTTGACCGCATTTCTCGTGCAAGTGACGAAGGCCCTGCGATCGTTACAACGCGCCCAGCAAGTAGCACTATGCTCAATTGGCGCATTCAAACTGATGCATGCACTCTGTGCATTCACCGCACTCTTCCCAGGATTTGAAAAACACCTATTTGTTCGATCTCAAGCAGACATCCCAAATTGACGATACAGAAGGACATCTGGAAGCTGAATGGGCGACTTGGGCAGTCAATGACAGCCAGAAAAGACGTTCTGAGTAAGCAGTCCAGGTAAACGGGCGATAGCAGGAGATATTGCACGATTCAATGTTTGAGGGCACAGGACACGGCAAGGATTTGCCCAAACCAGGCCAGGCCCTTAGTCGTACGGCGTTTTGTCATCGAAGGAGAAGGAAAATGCGAGCTGTATTGGGATTGCCGATCCTAGCGGTCATGTTGGCTGCTTTTTCGGCGAACTCGGCTGAAGCCGCTTATGGCGGATTGTTCAGCTTCCGTAACGCTGGCTGTTGTGAGCCAGCAACTTACGAGTGCTGCAAAAAGCAGTGCTATACCGTTAACAAGACCTGCAAAGAGGTCGTCTACGAAAAGCAGGAACAAACCTGCTACAAGACTGTTTATGAAACGGTCTACGAAGACAAGACTGTGGATTGCGTGACCTACGAAACGGAAACGCGCTACAAAGATTGCACCTACACTGTGTGCAAGCCAGTTTGGGAAACCAAGACTCGCACGGTGAACTACACCACCTGCAAGCCAGTCTGGGAAACCCGCACCAAGGACATTTGCTACACCGTGTGCAAGCCTGTCTGGGAAACCAAGACCAAGGAAATCTGCTACACCGTGTGCAAGCCTGTCTGGGAAACCAAGACCAAGGAAATTTGCTACACCGTGTGCAAGCCAGTCTGGGAAACCAAGACCAAGGACATCTGCTACACCGTGTGCAAACCAGTCTGGGAAACCAAGACCAAGGAAATTTGCTACACCGTGTGCAAGCCAGTCTGGGAAACCAAGACCAAGGACATCTGCTACACCGTGTGCAAGCCAGTTCGTGAAACCAAGATGCGTGAAGTGTGCGAAACGGTCTGCAAGCCGGTTCACTACACCAAGACGGTCAAGGTTTGTGGCGGTCACTGGGAAACCAAGACCGAAACGATCCCTGGTCCAGTCGTGAAGAAGTGCATCCAGGAACCAGGTTGCTGGACTTGGGACCCTTGCTGCTGCAAGTGCGTCTACTGCCCAGGCGAAACCAAGGTTGTTGAAGTTCAGTGCCCACCAAAGACCTGCTGCAAAAAGGTCTGGGTTCCAGAAGTCACTGAAAAGACCATCGACTGCGTTCGCTACGAGCAGGAAGTGATCAAGAAGCAGGTTCCTTACGAAGTCTGCCGCATGGAAAAGGAACAACGCGTCAAGACTTGCACCTACAAGGTTTGCAAGATGGTTCCTGAACAGCGTACCAAGACTTGCACCTACAAGGTCTGCAAGATGGTTCCTGAGCAGCACACCAAGACTTGCACCTACAAGGTCTGCCACATGGTCAAGGAAAACAAGACCAAGACCTGCACCTACAAGGTTTGCAAGATGGTTCCTGAACAGCGCGTCAAGACTTGCACCTACAAGGTCTGCAAGATGGTGCCAGAACAGCGTACCAAGACTTGCACCTACAAGGTCTGCAAGATGGTGAAGGAATGCCACACCAAGGAAGTTCCTTACAAGGTGTGCAAGATGGTCCAAGAGACCCACACCAAGCAGGTTCCTTACTGCGTCAAGAAGCCTGTCCACACCACGAAGACCGTCAAGGTTGCCAAGTGTGTGCCAAAGCAGGTTGCTTACACGGTGACCCGCTGCGTCCCTAAGGTTGTCTGCAAGACGGTTCCGGTCACGGTTTGCTGCCCGGTTCCTTGCTGCGACCCATGCTGCGGTGGCGAAGCTGCTCCCGCCAGCGATTGTGGCTGCGGTGCGTAACGTTGCAAAACCGGCTCCTTTGACTCTCTGCCGGAGAGTCTGAGGTACTGGCCTGGTAGTTTGAGGCGGTTCGAGACTTCGGTCTCGAGCCGCTTTTTTTGTTTCTTGCCCCTCGCTGAAAGGCTTTCAAAAATGACGCGTCCCGACAACTCCCCTCCCCCGGTGATCCTGATTGGTGCGATGACTCCCAGCCGCGTGATCGGAATTGGCGACGGAATGCCGTGGGAGATCCCGGAAGATTATCAGACGTTCTTAGATAACGTGCGCGGCCAAACCGTCATCATGGGTCGCAAGTCGTACGAGATCTTCGGGCCCGATTTAACCAGCGTTCACAACATTGTCGTTTCGCGTGGCGAACCCGATGTCAACGCGATCGTCACCCACTCGATTGAAGAGGCCCTCGAAAAGGCCTATTCGTTCGGAATGAAAATCTTCGTCGCCGGCGGCTCCGAGATTTACGCACTGGCCCTTCCGCTGGCCAATTGGATTTACCTCAGCGAGATCAAAAAAGATTACGACGGCGACCGCTACTTTCCTGAGTTCGACGAAAACGACTGGGAGATCGTCCGCGAAATCGACTACGCCGAATTCGTCTATCGCGAGAGAAAACGCCGTTCCAAAGGAACACCTGCCTGACCACCGAGATCGAAGATATCGCAACGCATCAAACGGCGCGCACGGTGAACCCTTTTCCCACTTCAGTGTCCGGGAGTGAGGGAAAGGCAGCGGACCTTTCGATCGATCTCCCGGAGATGCCCCGTTGAAATATTTCGAGCCGGACGAGTACGCGGCGATTGCCTTGGCGATCGAGCAAAACGATACCGAATTTTGTCTGCACTGGGCCAACTGCCCGGAAGTTTCGCTGACCCAAGAGGATCGCTGGTACCGGCTCGTCAGCGATATCGATCATCCCTATTTCAATAGTATCTTTGTTGCCAACCTGGCCGACGAGAAGTTGGCCGAAGAGATCGAAGCCGCAGTCGGGCCATTCCGCGAACGAAATCTACCGGTTACCTGGTGGGTTGGCCCGACAACTCGACCAACGAATCTGGGAGAAGCCCTCGTCCAGCATGGCCTGCGACACACAACCCGTGAAACCTTGATGGCCGCGCGGCCGTATGGGGTCGATTTTGAACTGCTGAGTCTCGATGTAGAGATTTTGCTCGTCCGCTCTGCCCCGCAGCTTCGCACGTGGGTAGAGATCATGACGGGCTTGTTCAGCGATAACTCATTTCCGCAGGAACCTTGGCGAAAGATTCTTCTAAAGGCTGGCCTTCATGAAGATGCCAAGCTGCAGCATGTTTTAGCCCTGGTCGATGGCGAACCTGCCGGAGTTGGGTCTGCCTACTTCGGATCGAATGCCGGAGGAATCTATAACATCTCGGTCCTGCCAGCCTATCGCCGCCGCGGTGTTGCCTCTTCGCTGACGCTGACTTTGACCTCCCTGATTGAAGAGCAAGGTTACGACCTGGTCACTCTCTGCGCTTCGGAGCAAGCGGTGTCTCTGTACAAACGTCTTGGCTTCGGAAAGTTTGGCGAAGTGAATTGCTTCACGCGGATACCTGGCTGAGATCGGCGCATAGAAAAACACCGCCTTCCGTTTCCAGCAGGCGGTGCTTTGATTTCGTCTCGCTGTAGGAGAATGATCGCGATTAGACGCGACGTTCCCGCAGACGGGTTGCCTTACCAACGCGATCGCGGAGGTAGTACAGCTTGGCGCGGCGAACGACACTGCGACGAGTGACTTCCACCTTGGCGATTTGTGGGCTGTGAAGTGGGAACTTCTTTTCAACACCTTCGCCAGCCACGATGCGGCGAACGGTGAACATTTCACGGGTGCCGCTGCCGCTCTTGGCGATCACGGTACCGATGAACTTCTGGATACGTTCCTTCTGACCTTCGAGAATCTTGGTGTGAACCTCGACGGTGTCGCCGATTTCGAAGAAATCGACTTCGCTCTTTTGGTAGGCCGCTTCGACCTTTTTCATCAACTCTTGGCTCATTGCCAGTTTCCTTCTGCTACAGCGTATTAACGTTTATTTTCGTTGGCATCGTCCGCTTGCTTCTCGAGCAAATCGGCTCGCCGTATTTTTGTCTTTTCCAGCGACTGAGCTTTCCGCCAGGCGAGGATCTCTTGGTGATTGCCACCGAGTAAAACCTCAGGCACTTCGAGGCCGCGATATTCGCGAGGCCGCGTATACTGCGGGAATTCGAGCAGACGATTGCCTTCACTGAAGGAGTCGTCCACCGCACTTTGCTCGTCGCCGAGCACGCCAGGGATCAGGCGAATCACTGTGTCGATGATTGCCATCGCCGCGACTTCACCCCCGTTGAGGACGAAGTCTCCTAGCGAAATCTCTTCCGGCTGCAAAAGATCGATCACGCGTTGATCGAATCCTTCATAGCGGCCGCAAATCATGGTCAGTCGTGGTCCCTGGGCGAGTTCTTCGACCAGGGGCTGATCAAGGGTTCTGCCTTGCGGGCTGAGCAGAATCAATCTTCCTGGCGACGGGGCCAAGGGACGAATCTGCTCGATGGCTTCGACAACTGGTTGCACACGGATGACCATTCCTGGTCCGCCGCCAAAGGGCCGGTCGTCGACTCGATTGTGCTTGTCGTTGGCCCAGTCCCGCAAGTTGTAGACATGGGCTTCGACCAGTTCTTTCCCGATCGCCTTGTTGAGCAAGCTCTCTCCGAGATAGCCGGAGAAGATCTCTGGAAACAGCGTCAGGATATCGAACCGCATGGCAGGCTAAGGCCTTAGCCTTCCGCTTTTTGCTCTTCACCACCTTCGGTGGCGGCAGCTTCCACGGCTTCACCTTCGGCAGCAGCTTCTTCTGCTGGGGCTTCGCCCTCGGCAGGTGCTGGAGCTTCTGGTTCTGGTTCCTTGATTTCCACTTTCGGAGGAACGTAAGCAGTCTTGGTCGCCATGCGAGCCAAGGCTTCTTCGCGTGCAGCCACGTGCGAACCGTTGGTGCCGTACTTACGAATCAAAACGGCAACCTTCGGGGAAGGCTGTGCACCGACGCCGAGCCAGTAATCGACACGGTCGGTCTTCAACGAAACGCGAGCATCCTTTTCCTTGACGAAAGGATCGTAGGTTCCGAGGTATTCAATAGCCTTACCATCTCGCGGGGTGCGAGAATCCATGGCGCAAATACGATAGAACGGACGATGAGTCCGGCCCATCTTCTTCATGCGAATGCGAACTGCCACTACGTTACTCCTAAAGTAAACCTTCTGACGAACTAAGCTCAACGACGAGGTTAACGACGTCGTTTCTTGAGCTTCTTTTTAAGCTTGTTTTGTTTGGCAACGTCTTTCGACGTCAATCGTTTGCCGGTTCCCTGCTTGGCCTTTTTCATTTTGCCAGTCGGGTCCATCAACTCTCCGCTGCGAAGCTTTCGCATCATGTCCATCGCGCTGGACATGCCGCCACCAGCCATTCCCTTCATCAACGAAGCCATGCTGTCGAACTGTTTGATCAGTTCGTTGACCTCTTGCGGGGAAACACCGGCACCCTTGGCGATACGCTGACGTCGGCTGTTGTCGATCACTTTCGGATCGTTTCGTTCAGCCGCGGTCATCGAGTCGATCATACCGCCGAGACGCTTCATCTCTTTTTCGTGATCGCCACCCTGCAGCATCTTGCTCATTTCACCCATGCCTGGCATCAAGCCGAGCATCTTGGTCATCAGACCTGGGCGAGCAATTTGATCGAGCTGCTTGCGGAAGTCGTCCAGGGTGAACTGCCCTTTTTGCAGTCGTTCCTGGGTCTTCTGGACCTGTTCCTGATCGAATTCACGCTGGGCGATCTCGAACATCGAGACCATGTCGCCCATGCCCAGAATTCGACTGGCCATACGGTCGGGGTGGAACGGCTCGAGGCCGTCCATGTGTTCGCTTACGCCGATGAACTTGATCGGCACGCCGGTGACATGCTTGACCGACAGCAACGCACCACCACGGGCATCGCCATCCAGCTTGGTCATCATGACGCCGTCAAGCTCCAAGGCTTCGTTGAATGCCTTGGCACTGTTCACTGCGTCTTGACCGGTCATACCGTCGACCACCAGGAAGACCTGGTCAGGCTGCACCCTCTTGTCGATCGTTTTGAGCTGTTGCATCAGCTCTTCGTCGATCGCCAATCGACCGGCCGTGTCGAGAATCACGACATCGAGGCCGTTTTCGCGGGCAAACTTCACCGCGTTCTGGCAGACAGCGATCGGGTCGGTTGCCCCTTCTTCGCTATAGACTTTCGCCCCAACACTTTCGCCGACCACGTGCAACTGCTGCACGGCTGCCGGACGCTGAAGGTCGGCGGCACACAGCAAGGCCTTTTTGCCTTCGGTGCCAATCAATCGGGCGAGCTTACCGCAGGTGGTCGTCTTACCAGCTCCCTGCAGACCGCACATCATCAATACGGTGACATCTTTTTCGAGCTTCAGAGTCGGGTCGACCGGGCCCAGCAGATCGATCAGGGCCTGATTGACGATACCAACGAGCTGCTGCTCCGGCTTCAAGGCTTTCAAGACGTCCTGACCGACAGCTTTGTCGGAGACATCTTTCATGAAATCCTTGACGACCGAATAACTTACGTCCGCTTCGAGCAGAGCGTTTTCGACCAGCTTCAGGCCCTCACGCATGTTCGATTCGGTCAATCGGCCTTGTCCGCGCAGCGTTTTAAACGCCGATCGTAAGCCGTCTTGTAACGAGTCCAACATGGGAAGCTATGCCTAGGGGTCGAAATACAGTTGGTTCGGGCGGTAACCTGCGGCAGATTGCTTCGCCCTGGAAGGGCAAAACATACCTACGGACCACTCCCGAGAGATGGGTCGAAACGCGTATTCTAGCGAACCCCACAGCAGGTTGGCAATTGGTAATGGGTAGCCGAGGGGGTGTTTTTCCGGCAAGACACCCCCGCCAACGTGTGGAACGCTATTGTTCATGCGGAGATCGTCACCTGTCAGGCCGTGACTAACGCGGGAGCCAGGTCACCTAACCCACTTCACCGTCAAGGTTTACCGGGAGCGTGCTTCGAGAGCTTCACCAGCGTTTCGCGAACCTTGCGCTGATCCTTTTCTGCCAGGATCAGGTAGCGGTCGCGTCCCTGGGGATTTTCGGCGAAGATCGTGTGACCTTCGTCGTTGATGCTGACCTGGCCAGGGGCTGAAAGGGCAAAGTATTGCTCCGGATCACGCACCCCCACCAAAACCGAGGTCAGATCCCAGGTCGGGCGATCGTGTGGCGGAGGACTATATAAGTAGTAAGCCTCCGACAAAGGATGATGCGGCACGTAGCCGTAATCTTCTTCGATGCTTTCGTGCGGGTAGGTCAGCGCGATGCCGATTTCGTAACCACTCCACAGAATCGGCGTCGGCCACTGCTGCGTCAGCTTTTGAGCGGCGGCCAGGTCTTTGATGATGTTGTACTCGCCGTAACGTCCCTTCTTACCAGGGATCTGCGTGAAGGCGCCGCCCATGATTGAAAGCAGCTTGACCTTCTTCTTGACGAGGTCAACACCACCCAGCGAACTAATGTCGTCCGGCTGCGAAGCGAGCAGACTGGCAAGGTTCGTCGAGAAACCGACCTGAGCGATCACGACGCTATGGTCTTCCGCCGCGGCCAAGGTCTTTCGCAACAAGACGACCGCATCAGGAGCGTCGGCCCCTGATTTCAAATCGTGCGGAAACCGCAGCTGATCGCCATCTATCTGCTGAGCGAGCCCCAGAAACTTGCCTGCTTCCGGGGTTACGCCACTGCGACAGACCCCAATCGGAATTTCTCCCCGACCATAGAACGTGTTGACGGCGTCGGTAAACGGAGCCGCCAACGGATTGTCTTTGGTAATGGTGACCGCCAGCAATACGCACTCACCACTGCTTTGCAGCGTGTGGATCATGCCGAGCGCCAGAACGTCGTCGACATCGTTGCCGATGTCGGTATCGAAGATCAGCGGCACTGGCTTGCGGGCATCTTCGGCCGAGGCGAACGTCGTCAACGCCACGGCCAGAAGTACCGCAGCCATCGAGGTTTTTGTTTTCGTCATGGGGCAATCATCGAGGTGGGAGAGGAGCGGGGAAGGAGGAGCGAGCAGGCCTGACAGAAGCTATTTCTGCGTGGCGTTCTCGGCGGCAGCCGGTCGCTTCTTGACTGGCATTGTCTTTAAACCTTGGATCTGCAGCGTCGAAAGCTTCTTCGTTTCCAGGTCGAAAACGCGGATCATGTGGTTGTTGGTGTCGGCGATGTAGAGCTTGCCATTCGCATGCGAAATCCCGGCCGGTTCGTCGAACTGGGCAGGATCGTCGGCGATCCCTGGCTCGCCGATTCCGACCAGGGTCGTCACATCGCCGGTTGCAGCATCGACCGCCTTGATCTTGTTGTTGTAGGTGTCGGCGGTGTAGATGATGCCATCGACGTAACAAACGCCCAAGGCATGCTGCAGCTTGGCTGTCTTCGGCGGACCATCGACGTCACCAAAGGTGAACAAGCGGCCATACTGCAGGTGCGAAGTCCCGATCACCGTCCGGACACTTCCTTCGGGATCGAAAGGAACCGCACGAATCGAGCTGCCTTCGCTATCGGCGACGAACAGCGAATTGCCGTCGGAAGTCAGCCCCGATGGCTGAGCGAAGGAGGCGAAACCTTGTTGATACGGAACTGGGGGCAACAGGGGTCCATCAACGATGTCTTCGCGGCCGTTGCCTGCGTAAGGACCGATTTCTGATTCATCCAGCTTCATCTTCCAGATCTGGTGCGGACCTGCCATGGCGATGTAGAGGCTGTCGCCACGAGGCCACAACGCCCAAGGGCTGTTGATCGCCGTCGTTTTGGGGGTTCCGATAAAACGATCTGGCAGACTGCTGACAGTCGCGTTTTCCGAGACACCTGGCCAGTTGTTGCGGGCCTGCTCGCCAATTCCGGCGATCGTGGTGACCTTTTTCTCCTTCAGATCAATCTTTCGCAGCAGATGGTTTTCGGTATCGGCGACATACAAAGTGTCCTGTACGAGCGCTACACCTTGCGGATGATCGAACTGGGCCTCTTCATAGCTTCCATCGGCCGAGCCGATCTCGCCGTTGCCGATCACTTCCTGCAGTTCGCCATCAAGCGAGGTGATGACAATGCGGTTGTGATTGCTGTCCGAAATGAAGAGACGATTCGACTTCTCGTCGGCCAGAATCTTCCCGGGGAATCGCAGCGGCGTTGGGTCTTGGCTGTAAGCCAGCAGGTCGAACTGAATCGGCTTTTCGTCCAGCGAGCCGTTTTCGCGATAGTAAGCCATCGCGTCGTTCAGCACCTGGCGAATATCGTCGGCTTTGAATTCACCGCGACGCAGATAGACGACGTTTCCTTCCGGATCGATCAAGTACATCGTTGGCCAGCTATTCACCGAGAAGCTGTTCCAGATCTTCATCTGATCGTCGTTCACGACCGGGTGTTCGATCTCGTACCGCAGAATGGCCTCACCGATGTTTTGGGCCTCTTTTTCCGTATCAAACTTCGCTGAGTGGACTCCGATCACCACCAACTGATTGGGGAATTCCTGCTCAAGCTTCTTCAGTTCCGGCAGGATGTGAATGCAGTTGATGCAGCAATAAGTCCAGAAGTCGAGCAGCACAAACTTGCCACGCAGATCTTTCAGTTCCAGCGGCCCCTTGGTGTTCATCCACTCCATATCTTTGGGGAACTCGGGCGCTGGAATCTTTACGCGAAAAGGATGCTCGGCAGCCTTCGCTGCAGGCTGTTCGGCTGCGTCACCGCTAGCAGGTTTTTCGGTCGTTTGCGGCTGTTGTTCTTCCGCCATTGCGAACGGATGCGATGAGGAGCTACCACAACCAACCAGCAGTAAGACAGCAACAACGAGAGCTAGCTTGCGCAGGAACGGCAAGGTTGAGATTTGCATGCAATTCATTGATAAGACCTTCCAATTGCGAGGGCAGGATTCCAATAAATTGGAACGTTTTCAGGAGAGAAAGGCTGTGGTTTTTCGTACAATACGGCCAAGTCTATCCGAAAGGGTTGATCCCGAATTGTACCCCGTTTCGGATTGGTTTTCTTGTGCCACCACCACCCCACAGAGGCAAGCTGGTGGCATCTTGAAAAAATTCCTGGGGTCAGCCCCAGATTTGGCCGACAAAGTATAACGATTATAGCGATTATTCCGGAGTCGCCCGGAAGCGATATTTTCGAACGTGCACCCATGAACGTGCTATCTTTGGTGGAATGGTCCCAATGCGGGGCGAGTAAGTACGACTCGCACTGCATCCTACCCTTTCCGACCAACCCACCAAATATCGGAGGATCATACTGTGTTTCGTAAGTTATGGCTTGCTGTCTGTCTCTTACCACTGCTGGCCTCGTTTGGAATGGGCCAGGACTGGGCGAACAAAATGTTCAAAGTTCGGACCCACGACTTTGGGACAGTAGCGAAGGGCGCGAAAGTCTTCTATGAATTTGAGCTCCAGAACATCTATGAGGAAACGGTTCACATCGCCAGCGTTCGATCGAGCTGTGGCTGCACCAGCCCTTCGATCAAGACCGACACGCTGAATACCTGGGAAAAGGGCGCGATCGTCGCCAAGCTGAATACTGACAGCTTCCTGGGGCACAAGAGTGCCACGGTGACCGTCACCATCGACAAACCATTCTACGCAGAAGTCCAGCTCAACGTTTCGACCAACATCCGTGGCGACGTTGCTTTTGAACCAGGTTCGGTTCAGTTTGGCAACGTCGAGCAGGGCGAAGGTGCCGTTGCCAAGGTGCACGTCACCCAAGCGGGTCGCAGCGACTGGATGATCACCGACGTGCGTAGCAACGATGACTTCCTCGGCGTGGAAATGACCGAGACCAATCGTGGTGGTGGTCGTGTTGGGTATGACCTGACCGTTCGCCTGAAAGAAAATGCTCCGGTTGGCTTCATCTCCACCCAGTTGGCTTTGATCACCAACGACGGCCGCAGCCCATCGGTTTCGCTGCCTGTCGAAGGCAAAGTTGATTCGCCTCTGAACGTCAGCCCAAGTGCCTTGTCGCTGGGTGAACTGAAGCCCGGCGAGAAGAAAGAAGCCAAGCTGATTGTGCGAGCGAAGAAGCCTTTCAAGATCACCGGCGTGACCTGTGACAATGAAGCCTTCCAGTTCGCCGCCGTCCCGGAAGAAGCCAAGAAGCTGCACTTCATCCCGCTGACCTTCACCGCGGGAGAAAAGGGTGGCACGATCGTTCAGAAGATCACCATTGAAACCGACCTGCCGGGCGACGTCAGTGGTGAATCGGTTGCGACCGTGGTCGTCGCTGGTGGCAACTCCGAAACCTAATTTCGGGTCGCCAAAACACAAACCAAAAGAGCCTGGTTCGACAGCGAACCAGGCTCTTTTTTTGTTCTTGCTTGATGCCTACGTCTACGCCTTAGCGTACTTCGGCTTGGAGCTGGCCGCGGTCTTTTCGGGTAGGGGTGGAAGAGCTTCTTCCAAAACGCCTTTCACCCGCGGCCACATCAGGATGGCCTCGAACAGCATCCAGACTTGCAGGACCAGCACGCTGATTCCCAAGATCGACAACAGCACCTTACGCTCTGCCAGGTAGCCGTTCTCGGAGAACAAGTTGTAGTACATCGCTAACGCAGGCAGGATCAACATTGCCACCATCGGGATCGCAATGAACCAGATCGGCTTGCTGCGCCGCCAGAGATAGAACGCAGTTACCATCATCGCCAGACCTGCCAGCAGTTGATTCATCGCACCAAACAGCGGCCACAACAGGGTCCCCCCCTTCCCTGGCACCGGTCCGGCAAACACGGCGATTGCCAGGGCAGAAACCACCGCCACACCGGTCGCGGCATACTTTCCGGCGAGGGGACGGGTAATCGGAGTCGAATCAAACAATTCTTGCAGCACGTAGCGTTGCAGCCGGGTTGCTGTATCCAAAGTCGTTGCCGCGAAGTTCGCTACCAACACGGCAATAATGCTGATCCCGATTTCCAGGGGAATACCGATCGCCGAGAGGAAGTTTGCTCCCCCTTCGACGAACGCTGCCACCAGCTCTCGCAGGCCGAAACCGTTCCAACCTTTGGCCATGCTGTAACGCATTTCCCAGGCCGCTTGCCCCACCATGGGAGCGCCTGTCGCGTCAGTCACGGCCGTGTAAGTGAAGCCCCCATTGGCGGTTCGCTCCCCTTGATAAATGCCCATCCCCACCCCGGCACAGCAAGCCAAAATGACGATCACCGCCAGCCCGCCTTCCAACAGCATGGCTCCGTAACCGATGTACTGGGCGTCCGATTCTTTCTCGACCTGCTTGCTCGAAGTCCCGCTGCTCACCAGGCAATGAAAGCCACTACAAGCACCGCACGCGATGGTAATGAATAGAAACGGGAAGATCGGCGGAGCCCCGGCCGGCAGTTCCTGCGCGACCGCAGGGGTCGAATTCCAGAGATCGGCCTGACCAGTGATACTCGCGACCATCAAACCGACAAACAGCAACGCCAGCGCCACAAGCAACTGATGGCTATTCACATAGTCGCGTGGCTGCAGCAACAGCCAGACTGGCAACACCGAAGCGACAAAACAGTAAATCAGCAGAATGACCGTCCAGATCACCAGCGAGCTGAGATAAGGATTCGCCGCCAGGTCTGGCCCCAGCACGTTCTGCAAGATCGCGGTCAGATCGACCGGAAGGTAATAGACGCCGACGTAGATCGAGACATAGACAATCACCAAAGCCACCAGCGACGGAAACAGCAGGTGGGCATCTTTCTTACGGGTATAAATCCCCAGGGCGATCGCGATCGGCATGCTGATCCACACTGGTAACACTGTTTGCGGATAGAAGGCAAAGATACTGGCCACCACCAGGCCGAAGATTGCGAGCACCACCATCAAGGCCGAGGCCAGCACCAGCAGGAACAAGTACTTCGCTCGCTTGTTGATCACGCGACCGGCGATCTCGCCGACGGTCTGGCCACGGTTGCGAAGCGAAACGATTAACGAACCCAAGTCGTGTACCGCTCCGACAAAGATCGAGCCAAACACAACCCACAGCAAAGCTGGCAGCCACCCCCAAAACACCGCAATGGCAGGACCGACAATCGGGCCAGTTCCCGCGATGCTGGTGAAGTGGTGTCCAAAGACGATCTGGCGGTCGGTCGGACAGAAATCGATATCGTCCTGCAATTGCTTGCTGGGGACCTCGCGATTGTCGTCCAGATCGAAGATCTTCTTCGATAGCCAGCGCCCATAGGTGTTATAGGCAACAATAAAGCCGACAAATGACAGAACGGCGACAATCAGCGTGGACATAAGCGTAAAATACGTGCGACGGTGTGAGGCACCGTGCATCCAAGGAGAGAGAACAGAGGGTGGGACGTGCGGGGATAGTGGGCTCCCCTGCCGCTCTCTATAATGATGAATACTTCAAACGACGTGAATAGCTCACAATCGAACTGAGATAAAATTTTTTTGCGGCTTGGCGCCTTCACAAGGAATTGATCGATCGTGTCGGACAAGATTGAAAACGTTGTTATCGTCGGTAGTGGCCCTGCAGGATGGACTGCTGCAATCTATGCGGCCCGGGCCAATCTGAACCCTCTGCTGTACGAAGGTGCGGCTCTGCAAGAGCATTACGACCTGGGCCGAGGTCCCCTGGGACAGTTGGCCATGACGACGGAAGTCGAGAACTTCCCAGGGTTTCCAGCGGGCGACCTGAGCGGTTATCTCGATAATGCCATCGATGAGAGCCTCCGCCAGTACATGGCTCCACATCAGAAGCATGGTGTGAGCGGCCCGGAACTGATGGAGCTGATG
Source organism: Bremerella sp. JC817 (assembly GCF_040718835.1). Taxonomy (NCBI): domain Bacteria; kingdom Pseudomonadati; phylum Planctomycetota; class Planctomycetia; order Pirellulales; family Pirellulaceae; genus Bremerella; species Bremerella sp. JC817. The sequence goes on from NZ_JBFEFG010000241.1 coordinate 122,786, forward strand.
CGTCAGCAAGCGAAAAACTTCGGGACGCGCGTGGTGACCGACGATATCGTCGAAGTAGATTTCTCGGTGCGGCCTTTCAAATTAAAGCCCCGCGAAGGGGAAGAATGGCTCCAGGCCCGCTCGGTGATCATCGCGACCGGCGCTCGCGCAAACTACCTGGGCCTGGAATCAGAAGCCAAGTTCAAGAATCGCGGTGTTAGCGCATGTGCGGTTTGCGATGGTGCTTTGCCACGCTTCCGCAACAAGCCATGTATTGTGGTTGGTGGTGGTGACTCGGCGATTGAAGAAGCAGACTACATGAGCAAGTACAGCTCGGTGGTCTACCTTGTTCACCGTCGCGATCAGTTCCGTGCTTCGCAGGCGATGGTCGACCGGGTCATGGCCAACGAAAAGGTCGAAGTGGTCTGGAACCATGTCGTGACCGAAGTCCTTGGCGACGATCAGAACGGTGTGACCGGCGCCAAGCTGGCCAGCACCGTCGACGACTCCAGCAAAGACCTGGAAGCATCCGGCTTCTTCCTGGCGATCGGCCACACACCCAACACCGATTTCCTGAAGGGCAAGCTGGAAATGAACAACGCTGGCTACCTCAAGTGGACCGTGCCGTTCCGCACCAATACCAGTGTCGACGGTGTCTTTGCAGCGGGTGACGTGGCCGACGACTACTATCGTCAGGCAATTACCGCCGCCGGTACTGGCTGTATGTCGGCTCTCGACGCCGAACGCTGGCTTGCTTCGCAGGGCTTGCATTAAGCTTAAAAGGCAACCATCATTAGAGGCACTGAGAACCCTATCGGCTCCCTGTGTCTAGTAAAAAACCATGACAAGGGGAACGAAGATCGTTCCCCTTTTGCTTTATTGCCCCATCACCCCGCCATCCCTAATCTACGCCAAATCTGGGCGAAGGACTCGCTATGTCTGATACCGTGAGCAAAGTCGAAACAGACCGAGAGATTCTGCAGGAAGCGCAATCCCAGGGGCCCGCCGCTACGCTAGGTGCGTGGGTTCGCTTGTCAGGCCCGGGCTGGCTGCAAAGCGCGATTACGCTTGGCGGCGGTTCGTTGTCGGGTGCTTTGTTCATGGGGATCTTGGGTGGCTACAGCTTGTTGTGGCTGCAATTGGTCGCGATCGTCTGTGGTGTGGTGATGCTCTCGGCCATCAGCTACGTGACCCTCTCGACCAGCAAACGTCCATTTCGCCAGATCAATGCCCACATCAACCCAGTGCTGGGTTGGGGCTGGATCATCGCGACGGTCGCCGCAAACATGATCTTCCTGATGCCGCAGTTTGGGTTATGCTACGCCGCATTGAATAAGAACCTGGCCCCAGGCCTTGTCGGCGATACACTCACCGACAAGGCGATCGTTTCCCTGCTGCTGCTGATCGCGGGCGGCGTTCTCGTCTACATGAACTCGCGTCCTGGTTTAGCGACGAAGATCTTTGACTTGTTGCTCAAAGGTATGATCGGCGTCATCGTGATTTGCTTCTTCGGTGTGGTGCTGAAACTTGGCTTCTCAGGCGAAGCGTTCTCGTGGTCGGAAGTCTTCGCTGGCTTCATTCCTGATTTCTCGGCAGCAACAACGCCGACCGGCGATCTGGACGAAATCGCCAGCACCGTCGAAGAACCTTACCGTTCGTTCTGGACGACTCGGATCGTATCCGACCAAAGGGCGGCCATGATCGGCGCTGCTGCCACGGCAGTTGGCATCAACATGACCTTCCTTTTGCCTTATTCGATGCTGGCTCGTGGCTGGGACAAGACGTTCCGCGGTCTGGCTCGTTTCGACTTGTCGACCGGTATGGCGATTCCTTACATCCTGGTGACTAGCTGCGTGGTGATTGCCTCGGCGGCTGCCTTCCACGGCAAGGTGGACGAAGCCTTCCTCTCGAACTCGCCAGCCACGATGAAGACCAGCCCGGTCTATGGTGGTGCCGAAAAGCTGCTGGCGACTCGCGTGCTGATGAACGAGGACGCGCTCCAGGTTCCCGAAGAATACCTGAAGGAAGCCACCAACGAAGCTGGCGAAGTCAACAAGGCTGAACTGGCGTCGATGCTGCTGAAGGCTCAGTACGAACCGCTGCTTCAAGGCATGGCCGATCTGCCTGAAAACGAAAAACGCCTGGCTGCCTCGCTGGTCAAACGGAGTGAGTTCCTGCTTTCGGAATCGCTGGCCCCGCTGCTGGGCGACAACCTCGCTCGTTGGGTCTTCGGTATCGGGATCTTCGGCATGGGCTTCTCGACGATCATCATTTTGATGATGATCAACGGCTACGCGTTTACTGAAATGCTGAACACCAAGCCCAATGGCGTCGCTCACGTGATCGGCTGTTTGGTTGCCGGTTTGTCGGGTGCTTCGTGGTTCATCGTCTGGGACGGCCCGGCCAAGACCTGGTTGGCGATCCTGGTTTCGAGCTTCGCAGTTATGTTCCTGCCGATCGCCTACGTGACCTTCTTCATGATGATGAACAGCAAGAAGATTCTCGGCGAAAACAAGCCGACCGGCACGAGCTGGCTGGTCTGGAACGTGCTTATGGTCATTGCGGTGGTCGGTGCGATCGCCGCTGCGGTGGTTTCGATCACCGATAAGGTGACTTCTGCCGGAACTCCGTTCGCACAGAAGGCTGTCGTCTTGACCGTGGTCATTGGTTATCTGATCCTGTTTATAGGCGGATTCTTCTTCCGGTCGGGCGTCGACGACGATCCTGTCGACGCTTAACCTTCGAATTCCGCCTTACGCGACAACACTCGCCTAGGCTCCCTCTTTTGGAAAGAAGCTGGTCGCCTGGCGAGGCTTAACCAAAACAGGGACCCCAGCGATGGAAAAGCGATCGGTCTTACAGGCCCGCAGCGCGGATACGATTGGCCAACAGGTATGTCTCGAAGGGTGGGTACGCACCCGACGAGACTCGAAAGGTGGTTTCAGCTTCATCGAGCTGAACGACGGTAGCTGCCTCGCCAATATTCAAGTCGTGGCCGACAACCAGTTGGCCAACTACGAAACCGAAGTGAAACACCTCACGCCAGGTTCTTCGATTCGAGTGGTCGGCGAAGTCTTGCAATCGCAAGGCAAAGGTCAGTCGACCGAGGTGAAAGCGAGCGAAGTTTACCTCTACGGTACCGCCGACGCCGAAACCTATCCGCTGCAAAAAAAGCGTCATACCTTCGAGAAGCTGCGCGAGTGGGCCCATCTGCGAACCCGCTCGAATACCTTCGGCAGCGTGTTCCGCGTTCGCAACCGGGTTTCGTACTCGATCCATCAGTTCTTTCAGGAACGAGGATTTCTGTACGTCCACACGCCGATCATCACGGCCTCCGACTGCGAAGGGGCAGGCGAGATGTTCCGCGTAACGACGCTCGATGTCGAGAAGCCGCCGAAGGTGAATGGTAAGGTCGACTTCAGCAAAGACTTCTTCTCGCGGCCTGCTTACCTGACGGTGAGCGGTCAGCTGGAAGGGGAAATTTTCGCGACATCACTCGGCAAGGTGTACACCTTCGGCCCGACCTTCCGTGCCGAGAACTCGAACACAAGCCGTCACCTGGCCGAGTTCTGGATGGTTGAACCAGAGATCGCGTTCGCCGATCTGGAAGAAAACATGGAGGTCGCCGAGGCCTTCCTCAAGCGTATCTTCACCGACGTGATGAATGACTGTGCCGAGGACATGGAGTTCTTCAACGAACGGATCGAACCAGGCATCCTCGATACGCTGAAGGGGATCGTTGAAAGCGATTTCCTCCGCTGCAGCTATACCGAAGCGATCGAGATCTTGCAGAAGTCAGGCCACACGTTCGATTATCCGGTGAGCTGGGGTATGGACCTCCAATCGGAACATGAACGCTACCTGACCGAGCAACATTTCAAGCGACCGGTCATCCTGCACGACTATCCACGGACGATTAAACCGTTCTATATGCGTTGCAACGACGACGGGAAAACGGTCCGCGCGATGGACGTTCTGGTCCCGAAGGTGGGCGAGATTATTGGCGGAAGTCAGCGTGAAGAACGCTTGGATGTGCTCGAAAGCCGCATGAAAGAGCAGGGTCTCAACGCCGAAGAGTACTGGTGGTATCTAGACTTACGACGATATGGCACGGTTCCGCACTCAGGTTTTGGCCTTGGTCTGGAACGCGTCCTACAGTTTATTACGGGCATGGGGAATATCCGGGACGTGATCCCGTTCCCACGCACCCCCGGCTGGGCCGAGTTTTAAACCGGCCGGTGAACTGTCGAATATCGCCGTAAGGACCCTCGATATGTTACGTCGAACCTTGCCGATCGCCCTTTGCATGCTGGGCATCGGTACCCTGGTCAGTGTAGCCCAGGCCATCGACCTGAAAGAGCTGAAGAAGAACGTCGAGGAAGGCAAAGCGATCTTGCTGGACGTTCGCGAAGAAGTCGAATGGAAACGGGCTCACCTGGTCGATTCCGAATCGGTTCCCTTTTCAACGATTTCCACCGATTCCATGGCTCGCCGCGCCGCCGCCCGGTTTCCGTCCGATCCCGATGTGAAGCTGTACGCGTTGTCGACCGACGGCCGCGTCTCGACGCTCGCCTCGGACATGTTCAAACGCGTGAACGTCGAGGTGATTGCGTTAAAGGACTCGTACCGCTCGCTGGTGAATGCCGGATTTAAAGAAGTCCGCGGCAACGATCCCAACTGGCAACCGCCGATCCCGGTGCTGCCTCCATAAGGTGCCAGTCCTGCGATCGCAATGTTCAAAACTTCGGCCGAAGCAGTCATGCCTCGGCCGAAGTTGTTTCTTGCCTGCGTATCGCCTGCGAGAAAACCGGAACGCATCCGGGTATAATGAAACGCTATCGAATCACCATTCCCTCGCCGACTTCCAATAGGATTCGTCCCGATGAAATATGCTTTTCGCCATCTACTGCTGGGCCTGCTGACGATTTTCGCGTGTTCCTCGAGTGCCCTGGCCGCCGACCTGAAAGAGATCCAACAGGAAATCGAGCAGGGGAAAGCAATTCTGATCGACGTTCGCGAAGAAGACGAATGGAAAGAGGCTCACCTCGAAAAGGCGATCCTGGTGCCCGGTTCCGAGATCGCATCAGGTGATCACAACGAAAAGATTCTGGCCAAGCTCAAAGCGGAAGCGAAGCCAGAACAGAAGATCTATTGCCACTGCAAGTCAGGCGGGCGAGCCAAGCTGACGGCCCGCCTTCTCGGCAAACTGGGTGTCGAAGTGATTCCGATCACCGAAACCTATCAAGAGATGCTCCAGGCAGGTTTTAAGCCGGCGGAACCGAAGTAGGTTCCGCCATTCCTCGCGGCAACGACTACTGGTCGCGACAAAACTCGAAGTAATAAAGCAGCCCGGCGATCGTCTTGCCATCGGCGATGCGACCATCGCGAACCATCGCCTTCGCTTCATCGAGCGAAACAATATGGTTCTCGATCTCTTCCCCCTCTTCGCGAGCCGGGGCATGCATCGTTAGCCCGGTCGCCAGGTAGGTATACATTTTCTCGTCCATCACACCAGGGGATGGGAAATAGACGGTCAGCAGTTCGACCTTCTCAGCTCGGTAGCCGGTTTCTTCTTCCAGTTCGCGACCAGCGGTAATCTCAGGCGGCTCGTTCGGCTCGAGCGTTCCGGCCGGAAGTTCGTACAGCGTTTGATCGACCGCGATCCGGTAGTTCTTAATCAGGCAGACATGGTCGTCATCGACCAGCGGCAAGATCACCGCGGCGCCGGGGTGACGCATGACATCGCGCGGGCGTTCTCCTTGCCAGACGCGTTCGATATTGAATCGGACTCCCTCGAATACCGTCTCAGGCTGCTTCATCAGACAACTCCTTCTCTGCGGGTGACACGGCGGACGAACACAACCTTCATTGTGCCGTACGATTCCGGCCGTTCGAAGGCGGGCCCGTCAAGAATCAAGTTCGTCGGTTGCCAGTTCCAGCGGATGGCCAGGGACCAGGGCATTTCCTTTTCCCAAGGTGTACAGCCCATGGAACAGCAGGTTGAAAAGCACCACGCCCACGAGCGCCCCGACCAACGGCCAGCCAGTGACATGTTCGTGCACCAGCGTCCAGACGAATTGACCAATACATAAGATCGACACCACAACCAGCGTCGGGGTTCGACTGATCAGGTTCACGATTAACGCCCCGAACGGCGCCCCTAAGGCCACAATCGGTGCGGCGGCCAACCAGTTCGCAAAGACTTCAGGCGCGATGTGGTAGACCTCGGGCCGGAATGTCGCCAGCAAACCATTCGAGGCAATACCGACCACCGACGTGAACGCCATCAGAATCACCGAGGTTGGGATCGCGACTTTCAGGTCGGCTCGATACAGCAAAACCAGCGTGGCGTAGATCATCATGTCGATCCCGACGCCGGTAATGGATGAAGCGATACCGCCGGTGACACCGATGGCCAAGCCGATCCACAAATCAAGTCGATGCCATTGCCGCGACGGCTGATGGGCCGAGACCAATTCGCGCAGCTTCACCAGGTGCAAGATGCCAAAGCTCGCCCAGATGACGCCGAAGATCAGCTTCACCCAGAGGTCCGGCACCCAAGGGGCCACCCATGCCGCACCCAGCGGCGTGCCGATCAGTGCCCCCACCAACGCAGGCCGAAGCAGTCCCCAGTCGACGCTTCGCCCCGAAGAGAGGATGTAGATTGTCGCCGAGGTCATCCCGATCGACTGGATCGCCAGGCCGAAGTTGCGCCCCAGTGCCCCAGGGAAATCGAACAGTAACACCAAGACGGGAAAGGCGACCGTGCCGCCTCCCATGGGGGTCGAGCCTGCCACGTACGATCCCACCGACATCGTTAGCGCGATCGGCCAGTGGTGGAGAACCGTCGAAACATATCCCCCCACCAAGACCAGCGTCAGCCAGGCCGAATAGAAAATCGTCAGCCACAACCAGAACGGCCACATGCGAGGCCAAGAGCCGAAACGAAGAAACCCCATTGAGGGCAATTCCCGGAAAGCGGTAGCAGGGAACAAACAGCTTTGATTGTTCGCGTTGCAACAACACTTGTCAAGACAATCGTCTGAAACGAATCGCCCGATGGAATTCTCGATGGCGAAACCAGGTTCCCCCTGTTAGACTCGACAGAGTAAGGGTTTCCATCCAGCAAGTCCGATGACCTGCTGGTTCGGGAATGCCTTTCTGGTGGTGACTCGCTTGGCGGATGAGTGACAACCAGGAGGAGTCCGTACGTCTAAGCATTAAGCCAACGTGGTCACGCAACACCTCGATCCCGATCATCCGCCACCCAAACGCAAAGCACCGCTGACAGGCCCCATTCGTAAGATGGCCACTGGTGGAGCTCTCTTTGTTGCGATTTGTGTCGTGGCGGTCGCTGGCTACATGTCGCATGGTTGGCGAATGGACGACGCCATCTACATGGTGATCATCACCATCTTCGGCGTCGGTTATGGAGAAGTCCAACCGGTCGAGTCCCCTGCCCTGCGAGCCCTGACCATCATGGTGATCATCGCAGGCTACGGAGCAGTCATTTACACCATCGGCGGCTTCATGCAGATGCTGGTCGACGGTGAACTTCAGAAGGCACTAGGAGCGAGACGCATGTCGCTGGAAATCGATCGCCTCGAGAAACACACCATTATCTGTGGCGTCGGCCGCATGGGATCGATCCTGGCCCGCGAACTAAACTCCGCTGGCAAGCCGTTTGTCGTGATCGACACCGACGAGCGCCGTTTGAACGCCGCCCAGGAACTGGGCTATCTGTGGATCAGTGGCGACGCGACCGACGAACATGTTTTGGAACTGGCCGGAATCAAACGTGCCTCGGTCTTGGCGACCGTTCTGTCCGAAGACGCCACGAACGTGTTTGTCGCCGTGACGGCCCGGGGCATGAACCCCGACATCATGATCATTGCCCGCGGCGAGAACCCCAAAACCGAGAAGAAGTTGATCGGCTGCGGGGCGAACAAGGTCGTTCTGCCCACCGCGATTGGAGCGAAGAAGCTCGCCCAGATGATCATTCGCCCTTCGGCGGAAAACATGCTAGAACAAGTCACCACGCAAGGCGACATGAACGACGAATTGGGCCGCATTGGCCTGCGGTTCGACGAGTTAGTCGTGGCGGCGGGCTCGGCGCTGGTCGACAAAACGATCAGCAGCATCGAACTCCGCAGTAACCATGGTTTTCTGATCGTCGGTCTGCGGCGAAAAGATGGCTCGACGCTCCTCAATCCGCCTGCCGAAACCGTGTTGGCCACCGGTGATATCGTGATCGTTTTAGGGCACACCAACGACATCCCACAACTTGCCGAACGTTTCTGTGCGACACGCGGCAAGGTGACCTATCGCGGCGTAACCGTCGACCACTAGCCCCAACTATCGAGAGCATGGATGTTCGCGACGCTTTGCCTGAAGAGTATCCTCAACTCTGGCAACTGTTTTACGAGACGATTCACTCTGTCAATGCCCGCGAATATTCGCCTGAGCAACTCGACGCGTGGGCACCAGCCGAAATTGAAATGTCCCGCTGGGAAGCTCGAATGGCGAGCATCCATCCGTTTGTCGCCATCGAAGAACACGAGATCGCTGGCTTCTGCGATGTTCAGCCGGACGGCCTGATCGACATGTTCTTCGTCCATCATCAATGGCAGCGCCGCGGCGTCGGCCGAATGCTCTTCGCCGAGATCGAGCGGCGTGCCGAAGCAATGAAGCTGACATCGCTGCACTCGCATGTCAGCTTGACCGCGCGTTCCTTCTTCGAGGCTCACGGCTTCTCGGTTGAAGAGCCACAGCAAGTGACGATCAATGGCCAGACGCTGAGCAACTTCCTGATGCGACGCTCGCTTAATTGATGCTCTTAAGATAAGTGCTCAGGTCGACCAGGTTGTCGGCGAAAGTCTCGCTCGAGATGAATTGATCGCCCGGCTTGAACCGCTGATCCCCAACCAGGCGTTCATCCTTGAAGGTCGTGATCCAGCGACCTTCGCTGTCGAGCGACTTGAGGATTCGATTCACGTCGCTGACCGACACGCTCCGTCGACTCCCATATTGGCGTGGCAGTTTGAGTACGCGATTGGTGCGGTCTTTCAGGTATGCCACCTTCGAGTCGGTCTTCCAGCCGTAGTGATCTGGCAGGTTCGTATCGTCGTAAGTCAGCACGTAGTTCTTCCCCTCGCGGTTCATATAGAGGGGGTGATTGGTCTTCAGCTCGTAGTAACGGGCCAGTTGCCCATTGGGCAGCTTTGAAGACTCCAGGTAAGCGATTCCCTTCCCGCACGGATCCAAGTATTTTCGATCACGGGTAACCTGAAAGATGCTCAACAACGCATCCATCGCGTCGACCGACTCTCGGCCGGCGATCGCTGGTGGCTCGAACTTGCGAGCCCAGATCGGTTTCATGTCGTAGCTATACTGTTGGGCCCAGCCTGGCTGTGGATCGGGCATCTGAGCGAGAATCAGAAAGTCGCCCAACTTCTTCGCAGCCTCCAAGTAGCGGGGATCTTTATAGATCTCGTTCGCATCGAGTAGCACCTCGGTGACACTACCTGCCAGGCCATCGTTGAGCGTATACATGTCCCAGTAATTCTTGACGCGACCTTCGGTCTTCCAGTCGTAGTCAGGATACGACGCCGGGACAACGGGCAACGAAGAATCTACAGGTCCGGTCCATACCTGAGGAAACGCACCGTTGGGAAACTGAGCCGCCAACAAGGCATCGAGTCCGGTCATCGCGGCGGTGTGGATCGCTTTGTTTTCAAAGTTGTATGTCTTGTCCAACCGCATGAGAAACCGCAGGGCCGATTGCGTCTGATCGTCGTCGAGCGACGAGTTGTTCTTTCCTTTGCCGTGACCATTGCGATAGAACGCGACCCGTTCTCCTTGCGGATTGAAGTCGATGCAGTTCGTCCATCCGCCAGACTGCAGCTGCCCGTAGATCAATGCCGTGGCCGCTTCGGTCGCGGCATCCAAGTAAAACGAATCGCTGGTGGCCTCATACGCATCCAGGAACGCCATCCCCACGGTCGGCGTCCCTGGCGGCTGCACCCAGATTTGCTCCGGCGATGCCACCCCTTCGCCAAATCGCTGCTTTAAGTCGGAACTGTAGAAGTAAACATAGCCGCCGCGGACAGCGACCTGAGAACGGTAGAACGTCGCTGCCTTCTTCATTTGTGCCAACACTCTACTGGCGTTCGGTGGCTGCTCGGTCGTTGCCGCAGCGACGGGCAGCACCCATCCAATCAGACATAACGTAAACACGAGCAGACGAACAGCGATTGGCATGGCAGAGGCCTTCCGGAGGGAATTCGAGAGGGGGTGGAAAAGTTCTCTCGAATATACCGGCCGCAGATGCGCGAAGAAAGCAACTTCTTCAGGAGGGCCAACGCAGAAGCATGGGAATGATCCCCAGCGTGAGCATCACCAGCCAAACCACGATCTGCAAGATGATCCCTGGTGTCGGCTCGCCGCCGGAATGCGAAAAACCATCGGATGATTGTCGGTGCATTCGGTCTGCTTCTTCCGGCCAGAAGAGCATCCCGAGCAAAACAAGAAACCCGAAAGCAATCGCTGCCGTGCGATTCAGTTCGCCGGTCGTCACCAGGCAATCCAGCACCACAGCCGCCGCGAAAATACAGCCTGCGATGCGATTCCAGGTCCACTCGATCGCCTCCACCGATTTGCCTCCATCAACAAGAAATGACCCTGGTTAGTTTACCCAGGGTCATTCGTTTGATCGGCAGAAATCTTGCGGCATTGGCAAGCCGAAAGCTAATTTTCCTCGGCCATCTGCTGGACAGCCGCTTTGATTTCCTCAGGCGATACTTGCCGCTGCGGCGTGGCCAACGACCAGTTATGGCCGAACGGATCGACCACGACGCCGTACCGATCTCCCCAGAACATATCAGTGGCAGGCATGCGAACCGTCGCCCCGGCTTCTTCGGCCTGCTGCATGGCGGCGTCGACATCTTCGACGTAGCGATGAATCGTTACCGGCGAACCACCAAGTGCCTTCGGTGACTGCAGCTTGCCATCGCAGTACTCTGGGAAATCGTCCGCGATGAAGAAGTGAGCGTCACCAATGACCAGTTCACAATGCATGATCTTTTCGCCATCGGCCGCGTGCAGACGGAACATTTCGGTCGCACCGAAGGCCTTCTTATAGAACTCGATCGCTTCCGGGCAAGGATCGCACACCAGGTGAGGAATAAAACCAGGGCGACCAGCAGGAACAGGTGCAGACATATTGTTGTCCTTCCAAGGAAGTAGTTTTGAAATCAGGAAATCGAACCATCAGAACGCCATGGCACTAGGCGTCGTTATAGGCAGTTTGCAGGGCATGCAGATCGAGCTTTTCCATCTGCATCATCGCGGCCATCACCATTTGTGACTTCGCAGGGTCAGGATCGCCAAGCAAGGTTTTGAGCCTTGTCGGGACGACCTGCCACGAAACTCCGAACTTGTCTTTCAACCATCCGCAGCGGGAAGGCTCGCCACCTTCAGTAAGCTTGTCCCAGTAATAATCGATCTCTTCCGCCGATTCGCAGTTGACGACTAACGAGATCGCTTCGGTGAAGGTGAAGATCGGTCCGCCATTCAAGGCGACAAAGCGTTGGCCTTGAATCTCGAACTCGATGGTCATGATCGAGCCCTCGGGGCCTGGACCGACCTCGCCATAGCGGGTTTCAGAAAGGATCTTGGCATCGTCGAAGACCGACACGTAGAACCGAGCCGCTTCTTCCGCTTGATCGTTGAACCAAAGAAATGTCGTAATACCTTGCATGGTTTCTCTCTCCCGAGATTAGAACGAATCGCCTGTTTACCAAGTAGTCGTTCTCGCATCTCCTCATTCGACAATCAGCGAAAAACTTTTCCTCCCTAAATCACGGCCGCTTTGACACAGTTAATGGGAGGCAGCGATTCAAAAAGGCAGGTCCAGCCATCACCACCTTCGTTGCCCATCCACAACTGACCGGTCGTCGTTCCGAAATAGACCGCTGGTGAATCGCACGAGTCGATTGTCATGGCGTCTCGCAAGACCGTGAAGAAACCATCTTTCTTCGGTAGCCCTTTGGTCAGCTTCTTCCACTTGCGGCCGCCGTTGGTGCTTCGCCAAACAGCGGGCTTACCTTCCGGACAGGTTCGCGTCGACGGTTCAAGCGGTACCACGTAGATCGTTTCAGGATCGTGCGGATGCACGACGATCGGAAACCCAAAGTCGGAAGGCAAACCTTCCGCGATCGATTCCCAGGTATGCCCGTAATCGTCGCTCCGCAGCACACCGATGCCAGGCCGATCGGGCCAACCGCCATGGTTTTGCATATAAAGCCTACCGGGTGCGGCCGGATGCCGGGCAATCTTATGAACGCACTGACCAAACTCAGGATAAGGATTCGGGACGAAGCCAGCGCCGACGCCGTCATTCGCGGCATCGAATGTCTTGCCGCCATCCTCACTTAGATAATGTCCCCCTGTCGAAATCCCCAGATGGATCCGGTCGCCATCCCGGACGATCGTATGCAGACAAAGCCCGCCAGCCCCAGGATGCCAATCTTTGGAATGTTTATGGTTGCTGATGCCTGAGATCATCTCCCACGAGTTGCCGCCGTCTTCGCTGTGAAACAACGCCGCAGGCTCGACACCGGCATACAGGTCTTTGCTGCCAGGTCCCGCTTCAAGCGCCCAGATGTTGGCGAGCGAGCGGCCATCTTTCCCCGGGAAGGCTGGGGCCGACTTGGTTTCTTTGAACTTCTTCCCCAGGTCGGTCGAGGTCAACAGCTTCATCCCGAACCAGGCGTTGCAGCTAGACGCGAAAAGACGAGGCGATTTGCGGGTATCGATCAACGCCGAATAGACCGCCACGCCGGATCCGAACGGGCCGCGAAGTTCAAAACGGCCCCGCGACTTGCTGGCCTCGGCGACAAACAGTCCCTTCTTCGTTCCTATGCACAAAACAACACGATCGGCCATGGGTTAGCCTCCTGAAACGGCGGTCATGATGAACAGAACATCGTCTGGCGTCAGCGGCGTGGCGAGCCCTTCGGTCCGATGCAGCAGGTCGTCATTCACAAACAGATGGATATGCTTGCGGACCGCCCCGGTCTCGTCGCAGACGCTGCGAAAGAGATTGGGGCGTTCTTGCTGAAGCTGATCGAGGGCTTGCTGAACAGTGGCCGCTTCGACCTGCACCTGGGAAGCCCCCTGGCATTCCGATCGCAGCATTGAAGGAATCTGAATCGTGATAGGCATCGTACTACGGCCCCGGAAAAACAGAACGCCAATCTAACGGGGGCTCGGTACAGAGGTTCCCCTGCTATCTGGTCGATTGAAAGAGACAAGCTTCGACAAGCAGCTGAGAAAATTTTTATGGGGCTGAAATCGGCAATAAGTGGCCATTTCGCCCTTATCTGCACTTTCTACCCCAGAGAATGCCAGCACCGCGAACCATTTCCAGCAAGATTCCTCTAAGAAATTAGCAACTCGACCCCAGATATGGCATTGGCCCACATTGTCAGGTCTGGGAAGGGACGCTATTATTTCAAGTCCACGGGGTGTAGCGCAGTCTGGCTAGCGCATCTGCTTTGGGAGCAGAGGGTCGTAGGTTCGAATCCTATCACCCCGACTTTTAATCAGCATCAAATCCCGCCGATGGTCGAACAACGACTGTCGGAGGGATTTTTTGTTGGCTTCTTGCCTCGCAGAGGCTTCCCTGGGCGAACGTTGGCCCTGTCGTTGGGTCATGTTACCGTGTGCGTTGTCGCACTTCTGGCCTACTTTCTCTTATCTGCCTTGGGTTGCCATGCTCGCCATTATCCAAGCCGCCATCCACGACCTGCCGCGGATCCGTTCTGACCAAAAAGAGTGGCACCGCTTTCAGTACCGGGAATCGAAAACCGAAGCCGGCGAGTTCTGCGACGCCAACGACTCTGCTCGGTATTTGATCCTGACGGCACTTCAGTTTGCGGCGACCGATGAAGACGAATCGCTCGTGCGTTACTTGCTACAGCAAGAAATCCAACTGCTGGAGAACGATCCGTACCAAGGCTATGGCGATAAGGTTCGCCTGGCGAGCTACCTTTTGATGCGGTGGCATCGTCTGGATGACTTCTGGCTTTATGCGGACGCCAAGTCAGCGAACTTCGATACAGCGTGCGGGTATGATTCGCAGTTCCTGGCAATCCACGGCCCTGAGGCCGCCACCGCCCGACTCGCTTCGCGCGAGCATCATGCTGGGCAGTGGCTGAAAGAAGTCCTCTTCGACGAGGAAGGCACTTTTCGCTGGAACGCCTCGGAAATGGAAGCATGGCAGGCCGCCCTTGCCGACTACTTTCCACGCGATCCAGAGGCGGTTTCGATCAGGGGCTGGATCGAATTGGCAATCGACTTACAGCAACTAGCCGAGGCCAAAGTCCTTCTCGAGCGTTACCGGCTCGAAACCGAAGAGATCGACTTCTACTGGTTGGTCTTTACCCAGAAGCAACTAGGCGACCTGCCTGGGGCGCTCAGCACTTACCGGCAAATGCTGGCCGCTGCCGATACCAACTGGGATCGCGTTTCTGAGAGCCATTCGATTGCCGATGTTCTCTTTCAACTTGGCGACGTCCAAGAGGCCTGGGGGACGATTACGTCCTGTGACGCGATGCTCGATCAGATCGAGGGTTGGCACGAGGTCGGCCTTGGACGTTCGTTGGTCGAAACCGCTTTCAAGATCGCCGCGGTCGCTCCGGATCCCACCGCAATGGAAGCATTTCGCTGGGCCTGTTATCGGCAGAGCCAACTGGAAACGAACAGCCAGGTGATCTTCGAGGCCGCCGTTTCTGCCGCCAAAAAGCTAAATCAGCCAGAACAACTCGTTTTCTACGAGGCGGAACTTGCCCAAGAGATAGCATCCGTTCACTCTCCGCTTGAAGGCCTGGAAGACTCAGCGGAAGAATAGAGCGAACTTCCGCTCGTAATGGTCGTATCAATTGTGTGGCCCCAGCGTTCATCTTCGTTGCGAGACGAAATCGGTGTCATGAATCTCGACCTAAGCTTGCGAAATTGCCAGCGGACTGGTTGTCTGGCTGGAATGTATTTACGCGGAAACTTCACTCGACGCCTCCAACTTAAGAGTTCGTCCCATGTGGACCTGGCTAGTTCGTGATTGGCATTGGCCGGCTGCGGCACTTTTCACTTCGCTGTTCCTGTTGGCGCTGACGCCCATAATCGCCGCGTCCGCTGGTCTGGCATTGACGCTGATCTTCCTGCAGTTGCCGCTCTACATGATTCATCAATTCGAAGAGCACACCGGCGACCGGTTCCGGCTTTATATCAATCGCACGATCGTTGGTGGACGCGAAGCGTTGACACCGGCAGCCACCTTCTGGATTAACTCGCTGGGAGTGTGGGCAGTCGACCTGGTAGCGTTGTACCTCGCCTGGTTCGTTGGGCCGGCCTGGGGACTCGCGGCTGGTTACCTGGCCGTGGTGAACGCCCTACCTCACATTGGCATGACGATCAAACGTCGCGAATACAATCCCGGCGTCATCACTGCGGCGTTATTGTTTCTTCCGCTGGGCGGCTGGTGTATCTTGCAGTCAGGTGCCGGTGCTAGCTGGACGTTTCATCTGTCAGCCTTGGCGGTCGCGATTGGCGTGCACGTGGCCATCGTGATCCATGTGGCTCGCCGTCTGGCAAAGCTTTCCAAGACAGGTTCGTCCGCTGACCTTCCGCGCGGAGCCCACGCCTAAGCGATCTCCGATGAAATTGGTAAGCGGCGACTATAGTCTCTTCCGTGCCAATGGAGTCGAGTTTGCTTCGCTACCTGGTCCCGAAATTTGATCGAGCCGATTTCCTGCCAATGCTTCATGCGGCTGCGATCGGAGCGGTAATCGCTGGGTTGTACGGCATCCTCCACGATCAGATCACCTACTCGATATCGCCGGAGTACTTCACCCGATTCAAGTTCGATCAGTTTGCCTATGCTGACCTAAGATTTGGCGATCGGGTGTTCGTGGCAACGATCGGATTTCTGGCGACCTGGTGGGTTGGCATGTTTGCCGGATGGTTCCTCGCGCGATACTACTTCCCAGGCTGCCCGCGCGAGATGGCCTGGCGAAATGTCTTTCGCGCGATGGGCTGCTTATTCCTGGTGACCTTCTTGTTCGGAGCCGCGGCCTATGGGTATGGATTGAGCCTTGGACCTGGTACCGATCTTTCGACCTGGCAACCAATGCTACGTAGCCTTCGCATTGAAGATGGTACGGCATTCGTTCGCGTCGGCATGATCCACAACGCCGGTTATCTCGGCGCATTGGTCGGCTTGATTCTGGCAATCGTACTGGTGCGGCGATCGCCGATTGCTTGATTGCCACCGTGCCGCCAACTACACTGCCCTCCGAATCAGGTGGATCGAATTAGGAGGAAGCTGTCATGCTGGAAGTCCGAGCGGAATTTGAAAAAGAGTTGACTGCGCGCGGCCTCACATTCGAGTTTGATGCCGAGACCGATCGGTACCGCGTTCAAATCGAAGACTTCGAGATGATGGTCAACTTGGACAACGTGGCACGCGATGTCGAAGCCAATGGAGACCTGAAGCGGGTCAGCCGCTTCGTTGATGCGATTGTCGAAACGGCCCACCATCCCGACGACGCCCTCGTCGCTGAAAACCTCTACTGGTCGCTCGAACCGAACGACTACGATCCGCCGGCAGACATTCGTGTTCCACTGAGTGGCACCACCGACCGCGTATTGGTGCATATCTCTCCCGGTGGTCGCACGATTCGCTGGGTCACGCCCGAGATGCTGGCAAAGATTGAACTTTCGCCTGACGAAGCTGGGGCAATCGCTTTCGCGAATCTTGATCGAGCTTTGGCCGCTGCCACCTTCGAATCGCAAACCGTCGATGAAGCAAAGCTTGGTTACTTTGTCACCGACTTCCCTTGCAAAGCAGCCCTGTTGCTGGCTCCGACTCTGCGCGACATCGTCGAACCAACGATGGGCTGGCCTGTGTTGGCCGTCGCGCCCGATCGAGATTTTGTGTACGTGTGGGGAGCTGAATTCCAAGCCTTGACGGGACGTGTTGGACCGGTCGTAGTTCGCGAATTCTCCAACGCGTCGTACCCGATTTCAACCGAAGTCTGGTCGATTGACGACGACAACATGCAGGCGATTGGCGAGTTTCCAACTAGCTCTTAGTCGCCGGAGTTCTGTCGAGATTGAGCTTTCGTGATGACTTTCCACTTCGCGCGGTTATTCTGATATCGCCCTGCCGGCTACCCCTTCTGCGGAAACCCACACGCTGTCGATCGCTAGCACGCCCCTTAGTTCTTTCCCATATTTTCCGCAGCGAAGGCACCTTGTTCCCGGCACTCCATGGGGCAGCTGCCGTTTGCAGCATCGTATCGCAGACTGACATCTGCTGAGCTTGTGGGGCAAGGGGCATGACCAGAAAGACCATCACACCGACCGGGCGAGAACGTACCTTCGGACTCGACGAAATCATCGTCAGCAAGACCGATCCGAAGGGCATCATCACCTACGCCAACCACACCTTTTTAAAGGTCTCTGGCTACTCGGAAGAAGAGATGCTCGGCGCTCCGCACAATATCATCCGGCACCCCGATATGCCGCGATGCGTGTTCCATCTGTTATGGAACACGATCTCCAGCGGCCACGAGATCTTTGCCTACGTCGTCAACCTCTGCAAAAACGGCGATCACTACTGGGTCCTGGCTCACGTCACGCCGACCTTCAACTTGAAGGGTGAAATCGTTGGCTACCATTCTAGTCGCCGCGTGCCAGATAAAGAGGCGATCGAGACCATCGTCCCGATCTACGCCCAGCTGAAGAACATCGAAGACTCTGCCTCCGACTGGCGCACCGGCATGGAAGAAGCAGAACACACTCTTGGTAACCTGTTGGCAGACTCCGGTATGACCTACGACCAGTTCGCCTTCTCCTTGGTCAAGTGCGTTTAGGAGCCTGACACCGATGTTACAAACTGCCGAACAGCCCTCGACCGAAGTAAGCCGCGAGCAACTCGAAGCTCGTGTCGCTGAACTGGAAGCCAAGATTGCCCAGTACGAACATTGGATGGAAAAGGCAACCATCGTCTGCGAACACGCCGCCCATGGTGACCTGGAAGCGAGGCTCCTTCATATTGATGCCGATGGCGATATGCAGCGGATGCTGGTCAGCATCAACTCGCTGCTCGACTATACCGATGCCTTCGTTCGCGAGGCCAAAGCTTCGCTGAGCTATGCCGCCCAGGGAAAATTCTTCCGCCGTGTCATCCTCCGTGGGATGGTCGGCACCTTCAAACATGCCTCGCTGCTGATCAACGAATCGATCTCTGAAATGCGACGTTCTTCGGATGAACTCGCCAACGCGGAGGTCCGCCGACTGGCTATCGCTGACGAGTTTGAAACGACGGTCAAAGAGATCGCCAACTCAGTCGAATCCGCCGCCACCGACATCTTCGACGCCAGCGAACAACTTGCGTCGGTTGCCAACCAAACAGCCCAACAAGCCGCGGATGCCTCACAAGCAGCCAACCGAACCAAGGAAAGCGTCTCGCAGGTCGCCGACTCTTCGGAGCAACTTGCCACCAGCATCGGACAGGTCAAACAGCACGTGGGCGAAGCAAACAATGTCGTCGAACGTGCGGTCAACGAATCGGAACAAGCGACCTCGATCGTGGTTGGACTGGAGCAGTCTTCCTCCCGGATTGGAACCGTGGTCGATACGATCGCTCAGATCGCCAAGCAAACGAACCTGCTCTCGCTAAACGCCGCAATCGAAGCCGCTCGGGCAGGTGAGGCGGGTCTTGGCTTCGCCGTCGTGGCGGCCGAAGTTCGCAAACTGGCGGAGAAGACTCGCGACGCAACGGAGCGAGCCAAGGCAGAGATCGGCAGCGTGCAAGACTCGTCTGGGAAAGCGGCCGAAGCGATTACTTCCTGTGGCAACCTGATTGCCGAGATCCATCATGTGAGCGAGACGATCTCGAACCTGGTCGATCAACAGGCGACCGCCACCACCGAAATCCGCGAGCATGCGGTCGACGCGGCAGAAGAAACCACTTGCGTCTTCGAGAATATCAATCAGACGACCGAAGCCGCCAGCGAAACGCGCCACTCGACCGAGACCCTGGTTAGTGCCGCGACCGAACTGCGACACTTCTCGAGCAAGCTCTCGCAGAGCGTCGACCATCTGCTGAAGTCGATCCGCAATCCTTGCGACTAGCGCACAAAAAAAGGCGGAAGCTAATTTGCTTCCGCCTTGGATCTGGAATCGTCGATCGAAATCGCAAGCTACGCGGCGCGGCGTTGCTCTTCCATTTCCGCCAACAGGTATTCGTTCAAGCGATCGAATTCGTCGGCGTTCTTGAAGTGGATCACAATCTTGCCACCCTTGGTCCCTTGTTTGATGTCGACCTTGGTGCCGAGTGCCATCCGCAAGTCTTCTTCCAGCGAGACCACCTGCTGCGACTTGGTTCGAGCACCCTTCTTGGCTGCCGGAGCCGGAGCGGCTCCCTCTTCGCCATTCAGGAAATCCTGGACGGCCTGTTCGGTCGCTCGGACACTCCAGCCTTCGCGAGCGATCCGCGTGGCGAACTCGCACTGGATTTGTTCATCACCCAGTGGCAACAAAGCTCGGGCATGTCCCTGGGAAATCTCGCCGCTGTGAACGGCCGACTTCACGGCATCGGGCAGATCCAACAGACGCACCAGGTTGGCGATCGTGCTGCGGTCGACCTTGATTCGATCGGCCAACTCGCTTTGGGTCGCGTTGTGCTGTTCGAGGTACCGCTGGAAGCTGATTGCCTTCTCCAGTGGGTTGAGGTCTTGCCGCTGCAGGTTCTCGACAATGGCCAGTTCGGCCACCAGGCGATCGTCCGCTTCACGGATCAACGCCGGGATGGTGTCCCAACCGGCGATGCCGGCCGCACGCAAACGGCGTTCACCGCTGATCAACTGATAACGATCGCCCATCTGGCGGACGACGATCGGTTGCAGGATATCATGCTCTTTGAGGCTCTCGGCCAGCGAAGCGATCTCGGCGTCGTCGAAGTTGTGACGAGGCTGGAACGGGTTCCGATCGATTTCACTCAGGGCGATCCGCAGAGCATCCGACTTCTGCGAAGCTTCCTCGGTGATGTCCGATTCCGCCAGGCGAGGACGGAAAGGAAGCGTATCGGTTGCTTCTTCTGGCATCACGACGTCCGATGCGGCTTCATCGGTCGGGTCTCCCAACAAGGCTGCCAATCCACGTCCCAATCGCTTTTGTCTAGTCACGATCCAAAACCTCCATGCACAATTCCATATGAGCGCGAGCCCCGCGACTGCGAGGTGCGTGGGTGATTACTGACTGCCCGAAGCTGGGTGCTTCGGAAACCCAGTGATCCCGGGGGACCACCGTATCGAAAACAATATCGCCGAAGAAGTCGCGAACTTCCTGCTCGACTTCGTGCGTCAGCTCCAAGGTTGGGTCGTACATCGTCAGGACGATGCCGCCGAACTCGAGCTTGCCAGGTGGCCGCCGCATGACGTCGCGGATGACCTTGATCATCTGCGTCAAACCTTCCATGGCGAAGTACTCGGCCTGGATCGGCATCACGACTTCGGTGGAAGCGGCCAACGCGGTCTGCGTGATCGCGCCCACCGAAGGAGGGCAATCGATCAGCACGTAGTCGAACTGGTTCATGCCAGACTCGAGGTGATTGGTCAGGACCGCGGAAGTCGACTTCTCGCCCCCGGCCAAACGCTCGACATCTTCAAAGCTGCGGCTACCAGGAACCAGCGAAAGGTTCTCGATCTTGGTCTGGATAATCGAATCGCCCAGCGGCTGATCCGAGACCAACGGATGACGTTCGGTCGGCTGATGGCCGATGCCGGTCGTCGCGTTGCACTGAGGATCGAGATCGACCAGCAGCGTGCGCATGTCGGCCATTGCCAACCCAGCGGCCAGATTGATGGCCGTGGTCGTCTTACCGACGCCTCCCTTTTGGTTGGCAATGCACAGGATGCGAGCCATGGTTCCTCAGCATGATGGTGATCGAAAATCCGTTTTCGAGGAGCGGATTTTAGACACCAACCCAAAAACGAGGAAACGGCACTTTGCGTTTCTGGGGACGTGTTTCACGTGAAACAGTTTCCGCATTCCTCACTGTTTCACGTGAAACACCCATTTTGACACTCTGGCGAGGTCATTCCAAAAGGGAGCCACCTCGAGCAACGATTGCCAAAGGTAGAAAGCCGGACCTGCAGATCGGTCCGGCGAGGCATCCAGAGTTGCCCCTCGGACCTGTCAGAGATACGGGCCCGAGGGAATTGTTCCACGTGAAACGGTAGCGATCAGGCAAGACGATTGATCACCAGTCCGCATACCGGAGCCGGGTCGGTTTCAATCTTATGGAAGAAGCTGACCTGACGTTCCAGGAACGATTGGTATTGGGTCATGCAGACCGGGCGGATCATCGCCGCCAAAGAGATCTCGCCCCCTTGGTCCTCTTGCAGGACTCCGACCAGGTTCTCGACTGACCGGGCATAGGTCTGCTTGGCATCGGCCGTTTCCAAGAGCTCGGTTAGGACCAGCCACTCCCAGAGGTTCTCGTCGAGGTCACGCCAGGCTTCGTCTCGCTCTGGGGTCGCTTCCTCCATGCGGACCTGACCATCGGCGGTGAGCATGACCGAGACCCAGGTCTGGTCCGCTCCGCAGTAGATACCAAAGTGCCCCAACTCACTGCTGGTCTGCATCTCTTCCCATAGTTCGGCGGCTGCCTCCAGACCTTTGTCCATCACCTGGCAGTCGAAGTGAACGCCAAGCTTCTCGACCAGTTCGCTGCTGGTCAGACGCGGCGCGGCATGCGCGAGAGGAAACCGGAGCTTCGGCTCGAAGCCTGGCTCGGTCAGCTCGAAGAAGGCGGTCAACATGAAGTTCGCTGGGTGCATCGGGGTCAGTTCGCCACGCTGAGCAAGTTCGTACCGGTTGAGGGTTGCCGGCAGGAAGTCGTCCATGGCGTTGCGGAACATCTGACGATGGGCCATCTTCTCTCGGATCTGGCCAATCACCTGATGATCGGTGACTGGCCACAGTCGATGTACGACCCCAGCTTCATCCTTGGCGATCAGAGGCGTCGCGGTTGCAATCTGGTTCTCCAGAACCTGCTGCACCGAAATGCTTGAGTCCGCATACAAGGCGATGCCAGGACGAACATTGGTCTGCGTTGCCCGGAGCATCTCCAAGGCTTCCTGGGCTGGTTGGTTGAGCAAGAGCAGCAGGGCTTCGTATTGCTGTTGGTCGATCTCCTCCAGAGTCAGCCCGGCCAGGAACCCTCGGCGGGTCACCCGCTGGCCGTTCCAGTCGAAATCCTGGTGATAGACATAGATCGCTGGGTCGGGCTCGCGTTGCAAAACACCTTGCCGCTGCCAGTCGGTCAGGAAGCGGCGGGCTCGCGTGAATCGGTTGTTGAGTTGGTCGTCGCCAGGCTCTTCCCGGTTGGCCAAGATCCGGATGACGTTGGCCGGATGACGCTCGAACAACGAGTCGACCAGGGTCGGATCGGAGGCGACTTCAGCCGGGGAGATAACCTCGGCCAGGGAACCAATGTGGCCCAGATCGTATCGAAGACCGTGCAAAGCGCGGATGTCAGGCATGGATTTCATTTCTTTCGCAAGCGTCATGTTTCACGTGAAACAACCTACCTGTTGCAATTGGAAAAGTCCAAGGGGGCATCACCAAGGCCCCAACTGCCCGTCGATAGACCCCCGTGGGTGGATGTGAGATAATCAAACAGACGCCTGTTTTCCCTGCCCTGCCCTCGGAACCGATTTGTAGATTGCCTTGCTGATGAATTGGTCTTTCAAGACAGGCCTGATGATCGCTGTCCTGATCGTGGTCACTTTGCTCACGACGGTCGGGATCGTGGTCCACCGGAACTTTATGGCCAAGGCTCGCTTTCAGCGTTGGTTGGCTTATCCGTCGCTTGCCAAGCTGGATCGTGAAGATTTGGAGGAACACAACTTCCGGGCTCCGGACGACCTGGAGGATGCCGAGATCGAGTCAATGGTCGCTCAGCTCTTTCAAGAAGAAGACGACAATTGGAATGTCATGCGGCTGTCGGTGGTGGGTGGGCGAGCTGTTCCGTTCCTGGTGAAGGCGCTGGACGATCCCCGTATCCGGTCGCAGTCTTTTGAGGAGGTCACCACCGGATATGGCCATTCCCCATTGGATCGAATCGTCTACCTCCTTGCCCCGCTCGGTCCGCAAGAGGCGATCGCGCCGCTAACCAAGCTGGTTGATCTGCCCGATCCAATGCTGCGTCAAGAAGTCGCCTATGGGTTGGGAGCGATCGGCAAAAGCGATTGTGTCGAACCATTGCAAAAGCTACTTGCCGACCAGGATGTGGCTGTGGTCGTGAACGGTCTCAATGGAATTCAGGATTCCATCACCGAACAAGTAGCGTCCAAGAAGTTCCTCCGCGAGATCTTCCCAGCTGTGGATGCGGTCCGCGGAAAGGACCTGGACATCTACGACTTTGGAGTTTCGGCCGAAGAGCTAATGCTACAAATCGACGCCGATCGTGCTGTTGCCACTCTGGTGACCAAAGACAGTCTTCAGCCAGACAATCTGACCACAGCCGATGCTTTAGACGCACTTAACGATCACGAAATCAAGATCCCCCACGAGATCTTGTTGCCACTGATCGAACAGGCCAAAGCCTCGATTGACGAAGAACGAATGTACTGGGTCTACCTGGCGGCGGTTCAAGCTTATGCCAACAACCCAGATAAGAACACGGAACAATTCCTGATCGAAGAGCTCACCAATCCAGTCATCGAATACCCAGAACACATCGGCGAGATCTTGCTGGAGATGAAGGGAATTGAAGCTCCAACCTATTACGTTATGGATCGTGTCTTCGAGTTCGAATTCGACCAACTCTCGGACTCGCATCAGAAGTATTGGGCTGTCTGGAGCTATATGACGGACGTAACCGACAGCGGCCACGAGGAATACTTCCTGACAACTCCCGTTGCCGAACAAAAGGTTGCTTTGAACGCCCTGAAAGAAATGGGAGCGAACAAGATCGCCGGCATCTTCGAGGCAGCCTCGATTCAAACCGGCACCATCGAGGCCAACCAGGACGAAGACCTGGCAACCGCCTACAAAGAGATCGCCCGGCACGATCTTCCTGGGCGTGATCCTTTCGAGAAGTTCGACGCTGCCTTCGCGCAGTCGGGTGAAAACCTGGAGACGATCTTGATCCTATTCGTTCTGAAGCATCCAGGCGCATTCCAGTAGTCGATTTGGTTGCCCCACCAATGCAGGGCAATCCGACAAGCACAAAAAAAGGCCTCGTCACCGGGACGAGGCCTTTTTCTTAGCTGGTCACAAGAGCCGCTTGGGCTCGGGTCCGCTTAGTAGCGGTAGTGATCTGGCTTGTAAGGACCGTTGACGGGCACACCGATGTAGTCGGCTTGAGCCTGCGACATCTTGGTCATCTTCACGCCGAGCTTATCGAGGTGCAAGCGAGCAACTTCTTCGTCCAGCGACTTCGGCAGAACGTGAACACCCAGTGGGTACTTTTCAGCGTTCTTCCACAGTTCGAGCTGAGCGATCACCTGGTTGGTGAACGAAGCCGACATGACGAACGATGGGTGACCAGTTGCACAGCCCAGGTTCACCAGGCGGCCTTCGGCCAGGATCAGGATGCTGTGACCATCGGCGAACGTGTAACGATCGACTGGGCCACCTTCCTGCGAGCTTGGCTTGATGCACTCGCGGGTGACGTCCTTCTGACCGTTAATCCAGGCCATGTCGATTTCAAGATCGAAGTGACCGATGTTGCAGACGATGGCGTCGTTCTTCATCCGGCTCATGTGTTCGCCGGTGATGATGTCACGGTTGCCGGTCGTGGTGACGAAGATGTCGGCACGATCGCAGCATTCTTCCATCGTGGTGACTTCGTAACCTTCCATCGCGGCCTGCAGGGCGTTGATTGGATCGATTTCGGTGATGATCACGCGAGCACCGAAGCCACGCATCGACTGGGCACAACCCTTACCGACGTCACCGTAACCAGCGACAACGACGATCTTGCCGGCAACCATCACGTCGGTCGCACGCTTGATACCGTCGGCCAGCGATTCGCGGCAGCCGTACAAGTTGTCGAACTTGCTCTTGGTGACCGAGTCGTTGACGTTGATGGCTGGGGTCTTCAGGTCACCCTTCTGGTGCATCTGGTATAGACGGTGAACGCCCGTGGTGGTTTCTTCCGACAGACCCTTGATACCGTCCAGAAGCTCGGGGAACTTGTTGTGGACCATGGCGGTCAGGTCACCACCGTCGTCCAGGATCAGGTTCAGCGGCTTGCCATCGGGGAAGAAGATGGTCTGCTCGATGCACCAATCGAATTCTTCTTCGGTCATGCCCTTCCAGGCGTAGACTGGGATACCTGCTTCGGCCATGGCTGCAGCAGCGTGATCCTGGGTCGAGAAGATATTGCAGCTGCTCCAGGTGACTTCAGCACCCAGCTCGACCAGCGTTTCAATCAGCACGGCAGTCTGGATCGTCATGTGCAGACAGCCTGCGATCCGAGCGCCAGCCAGTGGCTTTTCGTCGCGATACTTTTCACGCAGCGCCATCAAGCCGGGCATTTCGACTTCGGCCAGGTTGATTTCCTGACGGCCGCGCTTCGCGAGGGAGATGTCCTTAACCTTGTACGGAAGCTTTTCGACTTGCGACACTGTGAACTGTACCTTGTATTGAAAGGGACGGGGGGAGTGAGCCTTCTGCGGTCCGTGATTCCCGGCGGTCTCGCAAGGCTCAAATACGCACAAATTTGCGCCGTAACTAAACTGCTATGATAAAGTGCTGGCACTCTTTAGCAACCCGGGATGAAGGGGCCAGCTTAACGGGAAACCGTTGGTATCAGCTTCAAATTCAGGCAACTTTTTGCCCGAAATCCCTTCGCATGCGGTACCTATCGAAGTCGCCTATTACGTGATCGCGCCAAACGCCCGATGTGCGGCGGAGACAAATTGCTCGACTTTGACCATATCTTTCAGCCCTGGTTGGCCTGCAATCTCGACGCCCCCCGCCACATCGACCGCGGAAGGCCTCACCACGGAGATCGCTCCCGTCACGTTCTCGGGGGTCAATCCTCCCGCTAGCACGAAGCGCTGAATCAGCTCGTCCGACCGCCAGGTTGCGGCCAATTCCCAGTCGGAAAGATGTCCGGTCCCGCCATATGCCCCGTCGACGGCGGCGTCCATCAATTGGGCATGCGGTTGAAAGCCATCGGGAAGTGTCTTCCAGCGATGAAGTCTTCCGCGACTGGCCGCCATGATCGGGACGTTTGTTTCCTTATATATAGAGAGCGCCAACTCGGCCGTTTCGTCCCCGTGCAATTGGATCCAGTCGAGGCCCAACTTCTGATGGGTCTCGGCGATCTCTTCGAGCGAAGCGTTCACGAACAATCCGACGATCTGTACTTCGCCGCGGACGAAGTTAGCGATCCGCTCGGCGGTCGTCAGGTCGATTCGCCGTTTGCTCTTCGGAAAGAAATTGAGCCCGATCGCATCGGCGCCGCTATGAGCGACCGCGATCGCGTTCTCGAAATCGTTCAGTCCGCAGATCTTGATGCGGAACATCTCAGGCACAGGCATGATCGACTTGGTCCGTATATTCGTTAACCGCCACTGCAGACGGAATATTCTGCTGCGTGAAACCGATGCAAAGTGAATAGCGGCGATGTCAGGAGGACACCCCGTTCAGCTCTCAGTTCAGTTTACAGCATCCTTTGCTTTGGGTGACCCATCTGGTGTCTATGACTCAACCAAGATACACCCCACCAAAGTCCCGACACGGAGGTCTTTGGATTTGGTATCGAGCGATCGTCGTGGTCGTTGCCGTCCTGGTGGTCGGTCTGCCATGGTGTCGCACCGGGCAATCCGGTTTCATCGGCGACGGTCAGGCAACCATTGTCTCGGACTCGCGAGAGTCGGAAGCGCATGCCCACCTGGAACCGCTCGTTCAGGAAATCCTTCAATCCACAACCACCGATCAGCAGCTAGGCGACTACTTGGCACAAGACCCGCAGCTTCGGCGGGAACTGGGTGTCGAGGAAGAAGCCACCGCGATTGAAATCCTCCGCCGCCGAATGGAGATCAACCATCAGCGTGTCGGCGGCGAGATCACCATCGGCATCCACTTCTACGCAGGCAACCGCGAAAGTTGTTCGCAACTGATCGCCAACGTGCTCGAAGATTTCCAACGCGAGTTCAACGACTGGAAACGAGAAAAGGTCTCGAACATCGAAGGGACCTACTCTGGTCAACTCGAAGAGGCCAAGACGCGCGTCGTCGCGATCGACGCCGAACTGCGTGGCTTGCACGAAGGCATTCCTGCGGCTCCGGCTCCTGTGGCAACCATCACACCGCCAACTCGCCAGGTCAATCCGGAATGGTCGGCCGCGATGGCAGCGGTCTCCCAGGCCGAAGACGAACTGCGGAACATGCTCGAGACCCGAACCGACAGTCACCCGGTGGTGATCAATCAGCGTCGGAAGGTGGAAGAGGTTCGACAATCGCTGTCGGTTGTTCCTCAATATGCTGGAAGCGAACCGAAGCCACTTCCCAAGCCGCAGCTCGAGCCAACCCCCAACAACAACGACCGTCGCATCGCCGATCTGAGGCAGCAGCGTCAGCAGGCAGCGGCCCGGCTCAATTCGATCAACGGCATGAAGAAGGACGCCGACAAGGCTCTTGGCTTCCTCAATGGAATTGTCATGCATGTGCCCGGCGACCAGTTTCGCGTCGCCTCGATCGGGGGATCTTGGAAATCGACCGCATTGCTGGTCCTGGGTGGTTGGGCGATCTTCGCCGGGCTGATCTCGTTTCAGTTCGCATCAAGCGCCGCTCAACCTAATGTTGTTTCGACCTCGGGCAAGCTGGCCGCGGTTTCGCCGATTCCGGTTTTGGCAACGGTCACGGTCGATGCCGCGATTGGGCCTCCCCCCGCCAAACCTTGGCCGCTACGGCGGGTTTCGTTCTGGATCACTCGCCTGGCGGAACTCACCATTCTGGGTGTGGTTGCCCTGGTGGTGCTAGCAACCCAAACGCAGCCGGAGTATAGCCAGCTCCTCAAAGACGATCCCCTGGCAGCAGTTCGCGAAGTATTGCGCGTTCTGCCAGGAAGAGTGACATAGCATCGGATGGACGGCCCTCCGTTTGGAGAAGAGCCGTAAGAAATGCCGATGCAATGAATGACCCTTTGCTTAAATTGAAAGTTCGATCACCCGCATGGACGCGGAACTGATAGCCTTCCCCGGGACACGGATGACCATGTACGAAGAATTCTTTGGTTTCTCGCATCGCCCTTTTCCAAGCGTTCCGTCGCTCGCCGGATACGTGGAATCGGATTCGCATGCCGAAGCGATCGACACCATCTTGCGATGCGTTCGCCGAGACGAAGGTATCGCCACGCTGGTCGCCGCCCCAGGTCTGGGTAAGTCGACCATCGCCCTCCGCCTGCAAGACGAACTGGATGGTCAGTTTGAAGTAGTGCATTTGAACAGCGGACATTGCGGTTCGCGTCGTGCATTGCTGCAAGCATTGGCCTACGAGTTGGGGCTGCCTCATCGTGGTATGGAAGAAGGTGAACTGCGCATCCAGTTCGCCGAGTATGTCGAACGTGTCGACAGCCGCCGCTTGATGGGGATTGTCATTCTGGCCGACGAAGCCGATCTGCTGCCGATTCGTCTGCTGGAAGAATTACGTCTGCTGACGAACTTTGCTCACAACGAACGATCGCGGGTCTCGGTCGTGTTGATGGGCAACATGAGCCTGGAAGAACGACTGGCCAGCCCGTACCTGGTTTCGTTCAGCCAACGCATCGGAGCTCGGGCCTACCTTCAGCCCTTGAGCACTGCGGAAGTCTCTCTCTATGTTCGTCAGCAGATCAAGCAGGTAGGTGCCAAGCGAACGATCTTCGATGACTCGGCCATCGAAGCGATCGCTCGCCTGACCTCGGGTGTGCCGCGTCTGATCAATCAGATCTGCGATCACTCGTTGCTGCTGGCATCGTTGGGTGATATGCGAACGCTGGATGGCGAAGGGGTCGAAGAGGCCTGGGCCGATCTGCAGCGTCTGCCAGCACCAAAGCGTCAGATTCGTCACGACGCCGCCCATTCGACTGATTCGCTGATCGAATTTGGTTCGCTGGAAGAACCGACCGAAACGGTTGCCGAGTTCCCAGCGGTCGTCCGCTTCCAAGATCGCGAACAAGCTTCTGAAGAACAAGAGTTCGAGCCGATCGCTGCGGAAGAACCCGAAGTTGAGCTCACGTTCCAGAACGCTGCCAACCCATTCGAGGAACGGTTCGCCCAGGAAGAGGTGATCATTGACCGCTTCGCCTCGCTGGGGGATGCCGAGGTCAAAGGTATCCGCCGCGTGCTGAGCCCAAAGAACTCGGAGATTGCCGCGTTCCTGATCGGCACGGAAGAGAATCCTTCCGAAGTCGACGTGGTGCAACCAGAATACGCCGATGCCGACTCGTTGGTGGTTTCGCGTGACTTCTCGACCGATTCGACCAGCTTCACCAACCTGGACGATCGCGACATCATCGTGATCGAATCGCCAGCCGGTCAAGAAGAGCCAGTTCATCCGAAGATGCCTGCTCCACGCCGTCGTACCTATCGCCAACTGTTCTCGCAGTTGCGTCGCGAACACGCGTAAGCTTCCACCATGGCACGATTCCTGAAAGCACTGCAAGGTCTGCAATCTCAGGAGCCCGCGCCGACTTCCCCGCAGAAGTCGGCCTCGGCACCTCCTGAGACCCCGCCACCGGTGTCGAAGGAATCTCAGCCGGAAGCCGCCCGGGCCAACGCAGCCGAGCCGCGGCCGCCGGCCAGCCAGACCATCGTGCTGGAAGAACCGGTCGAGAAGCCCGCGAAGATACAGACGAAGGTCAAAGCAAAAGCCAAGCCTGAACCTGCTCCTGTGGAAGCTCCCGCAGAGCCACCCAAAGAATCGCCCCAATCGGCCGAACAGCAGCAGTTGATCGCCAAGCTGACCGAGCAGCTTTCGATTGTCTTGAAGCAGCGTGATACGATCGCCCGCGAAGTGCTTCAGGTTCGGGAAACGCTGCAGTCGCATGATCAACGGCACGAAGCCGAAATCGTCCGCCTTCGCGATACGCTGGAAGAACATGATCGTTCCGCCAAGACGATCGAGACCGATTTGAAGTCGATCGAATCGGAACTTCGTAAGCAGTTACAAGTTCAAGAAGAAGCGTTCGCCCAGAAGCTTCGCGAAGTCGAAGATCGCGTCCAGCGACAGGCCAAGGCACAGCTTGCCGCCGCTGCGGCAGCCGCCAAAGCAACGCCACCACCTGCTCCGGCAGTTCCACCAAAGGCTTCGGCACCATCATCTTTACCGACACCCGGACCCGCAGGAAGCACGCCGATATTTCGAGCCCCTGCCCACAAAGCGGCCCCGCAGAAGCAGATTCCGCACGTTGAGCCGATTCGGAAGGCAATCGCCGATCTGGACCAGCCCCACCTCGAACAGGAATTTGCGGATCTGAGCGAGAAGATCTTTGGTCCGCTCGACTTCCTGCTCTTAAGCGATCCACAAGTGATCTTTGTCGGAACCTGCGTGCCTGGCCAGTCCTCTGGGACGGCGGTCTTGCAGTTGGCGGCCTGGCTCAGTCAACAATCGTGCGACGTGCTGGTAATCGACGGAGCGATGCGTTCCAAAACGCTTTCCGAGCAGCTCGGTCTTCGCCACAGCCCAGGCCTGTTTGAAGCGGTCCGCCGCGAGACATATCGTCAGGATGGCACCTACGTTGATAGCGACTCTGGAATCGCCTTCATCCCAGCGGGCAAGTCGTCGTTCATGCTGACCACCAGCGAGCAGGACCTGTCATCACTGCGGGATCAGATTCGCGAGATCTTAAAGAGCTACCCAGTCGTGCTGATCGCAGGTGAAGGCCCCGACGTGGCGGCTTCGTCGTTGATGGCCCAGGTCGCCACGCGATCGTATCTTCAGGCCACGCTGGGCTATCTGTCGGCAGAAGATGTCGACGCCGCGGTCGATACGTACCGATATGCCGGAATCGAACTGAGCGGGCTGATTGCCACGAAAGTGATGAAATAGGTGCTATACTTACGTGCCGTTTGTCACTTGTTGAGATCTCGCACGACGCACCCTCCTTTCCCGATTTGAAATCCATGGCCAAGTATCTTGTCACCGGTGGTGCCGGTTTTATTGGTTCGCACATTGTCGATGGCCTGCTGGCTCGAGGTGACGAAGTGGTCATCTACGACAATCTCAGCACCGGTAGCCGCGACAACCTGCCGGACCATGCCAAGGCCACCTTCGTTGAGGGGTGCATCACCAACGCCGACCAACTGGCCGAAGCATTGAACGGGGTCGAGTATGTCTTCCACGAAGCAGCCCTGGCTTCCGTTCCGCTGAGTGTCGAACGTCCTCTTGATACCAACTTGCACTGCGTGACCGGCACACTGAACGTATTGAACGAGGCTCGCAAGGCAGGCGTGAAACGTGTTGTCTATGCCGCGTCGAGCAGTGCCTACGGCGATCAGCCTTTCCTGGCGAAGCGAGAGAGCGACTTGCCTGCTCCGCTTTCGCCTTACGCGGTTGCCAAGCTGGCGGGGGAATACTACTGCCAGGCCTTTTTCCATACCTATGGCCTCGAAACCGTAGGCTTGCGTTACTTCAACGTTTTCGGTCCACGCCAAGATCCTGACAGCCCTTACTCGGCCGTGATCCCGATCTTCCTGACCTTGCTGCTGCAAGGCAAGCAGCCGGTTGTTTACGGTGACGGGCAACAGTCGCGAGACTTCACCTACGTGAAGAACATCGTCAACGCCAACCTGAATGCGATGGCTGCCCCGAATGTCGCCGGTCGGACGATCAATGTTGCCAATGGCAAAAGTACTTCACTGCTGACCCTGCTTCGCCTGCTGAACGAATATCTGGGAACCGATATTCAAGCCAATCACGATCCGCCTCGCGCAGGCGACGTCCGGGACAGCATGGCCGATAACACACTGGCCACGCAATTGCTGAACTACGAGATCGAAGTTGACTTCGACGAAGGCCTGCGGAAGTCGATCGCCTATTACCGCGAATTGGCCACACAGCGAGCCTAAGGCAATCGAGCCTGCCTCGCTTATAGCGATTCGTTCACGCACATCGCCCGGTCTTCCAGATCGGGCGAATCTTCTTCCCGAGCGACCACAGGCTTCGCGAAGCGTTGATTCAGCAGGGCAATTGTCGCCAACAACAAGCCGATCGCCACGAATGTAATCGGATACGCAGGCAAGTCCATCTTGCGACTTCCAGCGATCAATGCCCCAATCACCGGTTGCCCCACCAGCCCGCCAGAGTCGAGCATCACGAGCATCAAGTTCGTGCCAGTGCCTCGATACTTCTTCGGAAACGCCACGCTCCCGCCGCCGATGATCGCCGGAAAGATCAACGCATGCGCGATTCCGCCAATAAATGCAGGGATCGGCAGCAGCCAGGGATTGCGGACGAAAAGATATAACGCCAAGCTCGTCGCCAGGACCAGTATCCCGATGGTGGCCGCATTCTTGACGCCGATCCGTTCTGGCAGCTTGCGTGTCATCAAGCGGAAAGAAAAGGCGGTAATCGCATAGACCAGGAAGAAAGAACTGAGGTTCGTGATCCCGACTTCTTTCGCGTAGCTTCGCAGAAAGATCTGCGGAAACAACACGCCGACTCCCATCGCGAACGACATCACCAACATCCAGCCGGGATGGTACTCACGAATCAGCTTCCAAAGGGAAGGGTGGTTCCGCGAGACCTGCGGGCGATCGCCTCGGGTGGCGAGAAACGTGAGGGCGATCGAAACACAACTCGCGAAAAGCGCCACGACAAACATCATTTGAATCTTCGACTCGATCGTACCGGAACCAGCGAAGATGATATCCCCGACGAGCGGTCCAATTCCCAAACCAATGAACCCGGACGAACCAAGCACACCGATCAGTTCCGTCGCGCGCCCCTTCGGAGCCTTCAAAGAAATGGCCGTGATCGAAGAGCCAAAGGCCCCGGCCAGGCCGACCATGTAACAGAGCCGAAGCCCATAGATCTCCGGACCATCGATGCGACCGACGGCGAAGTGTCCCAGCAGGGCACAGATGAGCAGCCCTAAAGATCCCAGCCAGACGACGCGGGTACCGAAGCGATCGATCATCGCGCCCTGAACGAACCGCATCAGAACGGCTCCGGCCATGCCGAACCCGGTGATCAGTCCGAGGTTATATTCGTCACCACCCAGAAAACTGACAAAGTCGAAATAACGGAACAGAGAGCTGTTGCAGACGATGAGCGCGGTATTGGCAAAATAGGCCAGCCAAAATTCGCGGCCGTATGCAATTTGCGGGACGGTCGACCTCTCTTCTGCCGTGACCACGGCGGAATTCATGAATCCTCATCTCGGTTTTGCGGGTGGCGTGGTTAGAATAACAGTATACGCACTCCCCGCCTGGAATTCCTCGGGACCTGCTACCTGGCAGAGCCCACCACTTTTTTTCAGAAACGAATGAGCGAAATCGCTGACAAACTCTCGACCACTCCGCATAAGCTTTCCGCTAAGGGGACTGATCGTTCCCCGAAGTCCGCGAGAATCTTGATTGCGGTCGCGACCTATAACGAGATCGAGAACCTGCCGATCTTCGTCGAGCGATTGGTGGACACTTTGCCCGATGTCGATTTGCTCGTTATTGATGATGGTTCCCCCGATGGCACCGGTGACTGGTGCGAAGATCAGGGGCAGATTAATCCGCGAATTCGCTGCCTCCATCGGAAGGGCAAACCGGGTCTCGGCTCGGCGATCATCGCGGCCATGCAGTATGCCGTCGAAAACGATTACGACGTGATGGTCAACCTGGATGCCGACCTGAGCCATCCTCCGGAAAAGATCCCGGAACTGCTGGAAGCCTGGTCTGGGAGCGAAGCGGAACATACCGTTGTCATTGGCTCGCGCTACGTCTCAGGAGGTGGCATCACCGGATGGCCGCTTAAGCGACACTTCATGAGTCGAGGCATCAACCTTTACACGCGACTGCTGCTGGGCCTGCCGATGAAGGACTGCAGCGGCAGCTTTCGGGCTTATCCGGTCGCCCTTTTGCGACAGATCGACTTCGACTCGTTCCTCAGCTACGGCTACTCTTTCTTCGAGGAGATCCTTTTTCACTTGCGCACCAACGGGGCTCGTTTCGTCGAAGTTCCGTTCGTTTTCGTCGAGCGGCAATATGGCAGCTCGAAGATCAATATGCGGAAGGCCATGATCGCCGTCGCCACGATATTCCGTCTGGGGCTGGGTCGGGTGCTCCCCTTCTAAAAGGAGCAATCCGCATCAATTGCCAGAATACCATCCATTAATTGCCGTTTTGCGCGGCTTCAGGGGCCTCAGGTAGGGTTGCCGCGCGGTTGGTGTCTGGCCAACAATATTCTGCTAGAGCGATCAGGCTGGTTCCTGCCTGTAAAGACTCGCTGAGTCCGATCGCCCTCGTTGCCATTCCCTGCCAACGGCAACGTCTCCGCCATCCCTTGACCCCATCGATTTGTCTGGCGTTGCCCCGTCTCGATCAGCCAAACCCCTTCCAAAGCGTGGTGGCGGACACTTTGTGTCCAGTTCGTAGCCCACAAGTACTCACTAGTGGTTTGCGATTGGTTACGCGTTTATCATAGAAGATTGAGAATTTCCTATTTGCCATGCCGAAAGGACTCCGCTTGATGTTTGCCCCCGGTCACATCATCCGCTCATTGCTGTTCGCCGCACTCTGCGCTTCGCCCGTATTCGCGGCCGATTCCTTTCATGTGAAAGTCGCTGCCCAGGGCGATGCCAAGCGGCCGCTTCCCTTGCAGGTCGATGTCTCCGTTCCGCAAAGCTTCGCCGACGTGCATGTCGTCGAACTGACCAGCAAAGGAATTGATCCGATCGTCGCTCAGTTGACCAAACCTGGTCTCGGCAACGAGAACCCCGATCCACTAGCTCGTGAACTCCACTTCGTACTGCCCGCATCGTTGATCGGCCCCGAGCGTGATTTGAAGGTCGAGATCTCGAAGAAGTTCGATGACCTGACCAGCTTCCGCTTTCAGGACGAAGCAGGCAAATACAAAGACCTGCTTTACGGCGATCGCCCGGTGATGCGTTACATGTACGAAGCGGTCGACAGCTCGAACGAAGATCGTCGTCACGAAACGATGAAGGTCTATCACCATCTGTACGATCCCCAAGGCGAACACCTGCTGACCAAAGGTCCCGGCGGATTGTTCCAACATCACCGCGGGATTTTCTACGGCTTCAATCGCATCAGCTACGAACAAGACGGCGAGAAGAAAACCGCCGACGTCTGGCACTGCAACCGTAAGGAAAGCCAGACCCACGAGAAGTTCGCCCGTGAAGAGGTTGGGCCCGTGGTCGCTCGCCAAGTTTTGAAGATCAACTGGAACGGCGTCGATGGCAAAACCTTCGCCACGGAACTTCGCCAGATGACGGTCTATCACGTGGAAGGGGACCAGGTCATCGACTTCACTTCCGTGCTGATCGCCAAGTCCGACAATCTAAAGTTGGATGGCGACCCGCAACATGCCGGTTTTCAGTTCCGTGCCACGCAGCATGTGCCGGACAAGACCGCCAAGCAGACGTATTACGTTCGTCCCGATGGCAAAGGCGAGCCAGGCAAGTTCCGTAACTGGCCCGGCAACCAAGAACACATCGACCTCGAGTTCAACGCGTTGAGCTTCGTGGCCTTCGATCAGCGATATACCTGCTGCTATCTCGATTCCCCTGAAAACCCCAAACCGGCTCGCTTCAGCGAACGTGACTATGGACGCTTCGGTTCCTATTTCGCGACCGATGTCTCGGAGGAAGAGCCCCTTCAGTTGCAATATCGTTTGTGGCTTCAGCCAGGTGAGATGGACGTCGCTCAGGTTCAACAACTGCGTGACGACTTCGTCGATCCTCCCAAAGTTACTGTCGAAGTCGAAGACAATTCCTAGGGTATCTGGTCCAGTTGGCTGTTCTTTGACACCCACTTGGACCCTCCCTAAAATCGCCTCGAACTTTCCGCGGTAGAACCTCCATCATTAACGCACTTTTAGGATGTAACTTTCATGTCGGATGGAAAAACCGGGCAGATTGATAACGTGATGCACGAATCGCGGCTCTTTCCGCCCAGTGAAGAGTTCGCATCGAAGGCCCAGATCAAGTCGATCGAAGACTACGAAAAGATCTGGAACGAAGCCAAAGCGGACCTGCCAGCTTTCTGGGATAAGTTTGCCAAGGAAGAACTCCATTGGTTTGAACCTTACACCGAAGTGCTCCAGTGGAACTGCCCCGACGCCAAGTGGTTTGTCGGTGGAAAGACCAACGTCAGCTACAACTGCCTCGATCGCCACCTCGGCACACCGACCGCCGACAAGACGGCCATCATCTGGGAAGGTGAACCAGGCGATCAGCGCACGCTGACTTACAAAGAACTGCACGCCGAAGTTTGCAAGTTCGCCAACGTGCTCAAAGGTTTGGGCGTTGGGGAAGGGGACCGCGTTTCGCTTTACATGCCGATGGTTCCGGAACTGGCGATCGCCATGTTGGCATGTGCCCGCATCGGTGCGATCCACTCGGTGATCTTCGCTGGCTTCTCGGCGGAATCGATCGCCGAGCGTAACAACGACGCCCAGGCCAAGGTGATCGTCACCGCCGACGCCGGTTGGCGTCGTGGAAAAGAATTGCCACTGAAGGCAATCGTTGACGAGGCCCTTGAGAAGTCGACTTCGATCGAACATTGCGTCGTCCTGAAGCGTGTCGGCAACGACATCGAAATGAAGACCGATCGCGATGTCTGGTGGCACGAGCAAATGGACGCCGTCTCCGGCGACTGCGAAGCAGCCCAGCTCGACAGCGAAACGCCACTGTTCATCCTGTACACCAGCGGTTCGACCGGCAAACCGAAGGGCATTCTGCACACGACGGCCGGGTACAACCTGTACGCCAAGAAGACCTTTGAATGGGTCTTCGATCATCGCGAAGACGACATTTATTGGTGCACCGCCGACTGCGGCTGGATCACCGGTCACAGCTATGTCGTTTACGGACCATTCACGGCCGGGGCGACCTGTGTGATGTACGAAGGTGCTCCGAACTTCCCGGACGAAGGTCGCTTCTGGGAGATCATCGAGAAGTACAAGGTCACCATCCTGTACACCGCTCCGACCGCGATTCGTGCCTTCATCAAATGGGGTGACGAATGGGTCGACAAACACGACATCTCGAGCCTTCGTTTGCTCGGCACGGTGGGTGAAGGGATCAACCCGGAAGCCTGGATGTGGTACCACAAGAAGATCGGTGCAGAACGTTGTCCGATCGTCGATACCTGGTGGCAAACCGAAACGGGTGGCCTGATGATGTCGCCACTGCCAGGTGCCACGGCAACCAAGCCAGGCAGTTGCACTCGTCCGCTATTTGGCATCGTACCGAAGATCTATGACGACTCACTGGATGAATGCGGTACCAACCAGGGCGGCATGCTCACCATCGCCGAACCTTGGCCAGGCATGCTGCGAGGTATCTGGGGCGACGAAGAACGCTTCAAAGAAGTCTATTGGTCGAAGGTTCCCGGCAAGTACCTGGCCGGTGACAATGCTCGCCGCGACGAAGATGGTTATTACTGGATCATGGGCCGTATCGACGACGTCATCAACGTCGCAGGCCATCGCCTCAGCACCATCGAAGTCGAAAGTGCTTTGGTTTCCCACCCGCTGGTTGCCGAAGCCGCCGTTGTCGGTCGTCCACACGAACTGAAGGGGGAAGCCATTGCGGCCTTCGTGACCCTGAAGAATACCGACGATCAAGACGAAGCCCGCGAAATCTTGAAGCTTCACGTCCGTAAAGAAATCGGTGCCTTGGCCGTTCCGGACGACATTCGCTTTACCGCTTCGCTGCCGAAGACTCGCAGCGGCAAAATCATGCGTCGTCTGCTGAAAGACATCGCCGCTGGCCGAGAAGTGGTTCAGGACACAACGACCCTGGAAGACTATTCGATCCTGGCGAAGCTTCGCGAAGAAGAATAATCGCGAACTACGAGTTGCGTTCAATTCCGAAAGCTCGGTGCAACCCACCGAGCTTTTCTATTTCTTGATCGATCCGCGCGATCGTCTCACGCGTCTCGCGAATGGCCTGGATCATTCCTATGTAGTGGCAAATATCTTCGGCGCTCAGCATCTGATGCCGACGGTCCTTCAACCACTTTTTCAGCACCTGATGGCTTCCGACATGATAGGCCCAGTCAGCGGCATGCACTTCCGCCAAGGGTGTTCGGCGATCGATCCAAACCTGGCCGTCGTGATACTTGGGATAGCCCGCGGCAACCGGTCCCAGTTCCGCCATGGCCGTCTCATATTCCCAAGTCGCTTTTCCCAAATGCAGCGCAATCAACTTCTGGCCATGCGTTGCCAAGCATTCGAAGTTCATTTTCTCGACGGGGAAAAACAACCTGGGGAACTCGATCTGCAGCATCGATATAAAGTGGGTGCGATACTCGCTGCTATGAAACAACGCGTAAATCATCGCGACGATCGCTTCGCCACCTACCGAACCCCGCAGATATTCGGGCAACAGGTCCCGATTGATGTTCTCGTTTCCCCGAAAAGATAGGGGCAAAAGCGTTTCGTTGCCTCGATTGTCACTTCGAACGATACCGTCGACCGTCAAAGCATCGGCAATCCAAAAGTAGTTGGCAGGCCGATCCGCGGGCATTTGCCGTCGCACGATCAACGCTACTGCCCCCGGTTTCTGCATTTCCTGCATGATCTCACCACGAGGCCAATCGATCATTTCTGCCGACCAATAGATCCAGCGGTGATCGAACGGGCGATACGC
Organism: Bremerella sp. JC817; assembly: GCF_040718835.1. Lineage (NCBI taxonomy): Bacteria > Pseudomonadati > Planctomycetota > Planctomycetia > Pirellulales > Pirellulaceae > Bremerella > Bremerella sp. JC817. The sequence continues at coordinate 161,660 of NZ_JBFEFG010000241.1, forward strand.
ACAGCGTGTCAGACGACTTCTCCATTCCGGATCTTCGCGCAAAGAAGTACGGGCAATGGCAAGTTTCCAGCCACGAGTATCCCCTGGCGGATATTTTCCACTCCGAGGACGAGGAAAATACTTCGTTCGGATCTCTTCGTCGGTCAGAGCTGCGTCGCGAAAGTCTTCAAGCCGAGCCAAAAGACGCTCCCCGGACGTATCAATGACTAAAGAATCCCGGGCCGTTACCACCGTTGAGGTCGACTCCCGGAACAATTCCGTGATTGGAATCCCCTGGGAATACTCTGCTGAAACATCCGTCGGACGCGGAACAAGAAAGAAATGGGGCGACTGCGGACACAAAGTTTGATCGACAAGCTCGTTCCATCCTTGGTGGGACAAGGCGTGTAACTTGTCTTCGCGGTTTCCCCAAAGCTGCCCGAACTGAACTTCGCACTCTTCGCTGCTGACCTTAGACCGCGAACCAATCGAAATCGCGACTCCCTGACCGATATCAAAAACACTTTCATCCCGGGAAAGAAAGGCCGCCGTTCCTCGCTTCTTCGAGTTTCCGTTCAAATCGAGCAGTTCCAACCGATTAAACTGCCGCAGCAATTGATACCGCAGCCCTCGAAACGTGACGTTGTCGAGAAAACCGTGATTCACGACCAGGCCGAGAACCCCCAGCCCGGCCCGTTCCAGATGCCACTGCGAAACCCTCAGAAACTTGACGTAGTCGTCGTGCAGCCACAACTTCTTTTCCTGCAGCGGGACGCCTTCCACCTCAAAGTAGCTGCAATAGGTCTCTTGCTTGCCAACTTTCCCCCGAAGAAGTTCTTTGATCCACAACCCGTTGTTTGCGGATGCCGCCGCGTAGGGGGGATTTCCGAGAATGACCGTCGCTGGCGAACCTAATTCTTGGTGAACCTCTGGCTCGAGCGTGTTACCGCAGTGAATCGTTACCCAGGTTGGGTCGTATTTCGTGATTCCCGTTGCCTGGAAGAACTGCGAAATTGTCAGATGGGCCTGATCGATCGCTTCTGGCATCAGTTCAATAGCGGCAATTCTCTGGGGGAGCTCCTCCGCTATGAAACTTTCCCATCGCAGATTGGCCTGACATTGCGTTAACCCTTCTCGACTTGCCTGGGCCAAGATGTTCTCCGCCATCTGTTGTAAGGCAGCGACTAGAAAAATGCCGGTACCGCAAGATGGCTCGAGAACTCGGACGAATGCCTGGCTGGGATTGCATTCGATAGGCGCAACTATATTTCCCCTTCTGGCCACTTGCTCAAACGAACTTGAATCCGCCAGCCCGAGAGGTAAAGCGAACTGATGCTTTAACGTCTGATCGACCTGCCGAACGACGGCCTGCGCAACTTCCCACGGCGTATAGAAAACTCCCCGATCGCGACGTTGGCGGGGAGAAAGCTGGGCCAGCTCCGATTCAAAACGATAGGCGGAAGGGCTGACACTCAATGAAAGATACCTGTCAATCGATGAACTTCAGCCGCTATAACGGAAGATCCTCGTCTTTGATTCGCAAAAAGCCTTCATCACCCACCAGAGAACCATCTTCTCCCTGCATGATGACGAGCTGCCCTTCCCCTTCTGAGCCATAGACATCATAAACCACGTAATTGGGGTGACCGAACTGGTCGGCTACCTCTTGGCTCGCCTCGGCGTTGATCCAGGCGCGATAGATCTCGCCGATGTTCTCTTTCACAGCTGGCCGTTCGCCAAACTTGTTTTTGATCTCGGTCGTGACCTGGGAGTTTACGCCGAAATAGACCAGCCCACTACAAACCAGGCAGCTCACCAGGATCAAGCCAGCGACTGCGGCGATTGCCAGAACGAGCGGAGAAGTCGCGCCGCGGCGATCACGATGTTTGATTCGAAGATGGATGCGGGAGTCAACCAAGACAGATGCCTGAAAACGAGGGGCCAAACGATAGGTGCCTCTGTTTTACTCCGGAACGCCGTGGCAAGAAAGCCCTACTGACCGCGGTGGGATTGATCTATTTCAGTTGAAAGGTTCCCGCTGGAACTATCAACTCGCAGGTATCAATCAAACCCTCTTTCACCAACACAACCACCTGGCCTTCGCCTTTCGTACCGACCACGTAGAAACTCAAGTAGTCAGGATCACCACGATCTTCTTTAACTGCGGCCATATCAGCAAAGTCAATCGTCATCGTGTCGACTTCGCCAATATGCTCCTGCACCATTGGATGGTCACGATAATTCGCGTTGAAGGTCTCTTGAAAACTCCCCTCCGCCCAATTCAGCACCAAAAACAAACCGCCACCGCAAAGAAGGCCGCTCAAAAGCAGAACACCACCGACCCCGGCCAAAATGAAGACAACCGTGCGCCCCGCAGCTCCGGTACGTCGACCAGGCGAATTAAACCTTCGCATTGCCACCCCCCTCACCAACTATTCAGCAAACCAGCTCCAGGGCTAGTTCTAAGTCACTCTCATTGAGAAGTAAAGCCGTGAGGAGTTACGAACTTCGCATCAGCGCAACAAAAAAGCCCCGTTCGTATGAACGGGGCTTTGAAGTGTAAATGAATCCGGCGATACCTACTTTCGCACTGGTGGGCACTATCATCGGCTGGTTGTGCTTAACTGCTGTGTTCGGAAAGGGAACAGGTGT
>NZ_JBFEFG010000242.1 GCF_040718835.1 Bremerella sp. JC817
TCCCGTGGTCCGAAAATTGGGGTCCACTTCACACCTCCAAGCGTTTGTTCAATGATGTATCGAGTGATGAACTCAGGCGTATAAAACGCTCCTTCCTTTTTGCGTCGGGTCTTGTGTTTTTCTTTGCCAAGTGGCTTAACCAGATTAACGGGACGCTTCAGAGTAAGTTTCGCGGAAATTCATCGACGGCGTCAGCTCGACCTCGCCATCGAAACTCAACTGATCGAGCTGAGGCAACGCGATCACTTTATCCCAGCCTGCCATCGTCAGCTTCGGCGAGGAAAGGAAGACGGCGCGAACCTCCGGATTCTGGGCGATGATCAGG
>NZ_JBFEFG010000243.1 GCF_040718835.1 Bremerella sp. JC817
ACCGCCTCGACGGCCCGGGTGTCCACCGCGGCGAAGAGCCGGGAGTAGGTGGCCTTGCTCGGCGTCTTCCCGTCGCGGAAGCCGAGCAGGTGGGTCAACCGAGGCCCCCGCAGGCGTCCGAAGTGGGCGATCGCCTCCAGCGAGGTCATGCCCGAGAGCATGGCCACGACGGCCAGGGCGAGCAAGGACGGCAGTGGATAGCGTTGCCCCCGCCGACCGCGTGGGTCGGGCACCTGGGCCAACCGCTCCATCAAGGACAACGTCGCGGTGTTCATCGGAGAGGCTCCCTCCACGGTGATGCACCGCGAAGAATTACTCAATTTCGTCGGACTTCGCAACTGTCAACTTGAAACAGCCCTGGCTTCTCACCCCCGGCTCTGTCCGACCGAAGCTCTTCCATCTATGATAGATGGGTTCACCCGATCCGTTATGCTGCGCCAGGACCTACC
>NZ_JBFEFG010000244.1 GCF_040718835.1 Bremerella sp. JC817
ACTCATGATCCGATGAATGTCCTGCCCGATGCCGCAACAAGAGGCAGCCCCTATCCACGGTTCGGACGGGATGACGACACCCCGTGCACGCCCCGCGATTTCAGTCGCAACGGGACCTTCATGGCGATACGGGTCCTGGAACAGCACGTCGGGTCGTTCGAAAGTGCTTGCGAGCATATCGCGCGGAACACGAATGCGAAATACCAGCACCTTGCGAGTATTCTCGGGAGAAACGTGACGCCCGACTGGGTCGCCGCATAACGAGGCGTGACAAACGCGGCGTTGTCTTGATCGCCACGGAAGAACTCGAACTCGAGCAGAGCCGGAATTTCGTCGAACCACCCAAGCGACTCGCAGCGTTAATCCGCGAATCGAAATGGGTCCGAGCCAAACGCAGCGGAATCGTGCGTTTAAGTCATGACCTGGGCGACCTGGTCTCGGCTGGCCCATGCGCGGCGAAACGTAAAATATCAGCAACTGCGCGATCCGTTCGGGCAGATCCTAAAATCTTATTCTCTCCCTTCTACCCGGCAGGAATTGCAAGATCTTCCTCCAGATCATGGAAGGCTATCACGTCGTCAAAGCGTATGGCACCGAAGAATACGAGAAGGAACGCTTCGAAGCGACGGCGCAAAGAAGCCCAACCGTTCTACGAAGTCGCCGAGCGTTTCGACGGGTTCTCGGTCTTCAAGGTGATGCCGAAGACGGGCCGGACGCATCAGATTCGCGTTCACCTGGCGCACGTT
>NZ_JBFEFG010000245.1 GCF_040718835.1 Bremerella sp. JC817
AACATGTTGGTTTTGTTGTTCTCTTCGGGTTTGGGACCCACCTAACGAACGGTTGTGTTTCATTGTTTTTGGATTTACGTCTAAAAATGATTGCTGTTCGTTTATGGGTTGATTGCTCCAACTCAACGAACCACCCCACGGGGCTTGGATGCCGATCGGCACCAGCACGAAGCTGTTCGTAGACGTCCCCATAGGTTTGATGCCAAGTTGCGGGTTCAACTGCTTCGAGCTTGGGAATGGCCTCGTCTGCGAACAAAGCCGGCAAGCTGCCTGCTGCTGAAGGCACCGACACCGAAGGTTAGTC
>NZ_JBFEFG010000246.1 GCF_040718835.1 Bremerella sp. JC817
TGCCAGTCTGGCACCACCAAGGCCAGCAAACCATGATGATGTTCAGCCAGATCGGCCAGGCTCAAACGGCATTCCCCCTTGGGCCGGGACGCGTTCGGTCAGCTGGTTGAGATCTTCCAGCCGGTCGTGTTGGCGATAGCGTTTAAGCGTTTGCGTCACAAAAGGGAAGCCCACGAACAGGCCCCGGTCGTCTTAAAACAAGAAGGTGACCCAGCCCCCATGCTTGCTCTTTAAAGCGTTGATGCGAATGTAGCGAAACCCGCCCGCGACGAATTCAAACCGACGGCGCGGGAGCGTTGACCGCCCCTGAGACCACCTACAGCTACGACGCCGCAGGCCAACTGCTCAGCACGACCGATCCGCTTGGCCGCACGACCAGTTACATGGGCTCTTGCCCCTTGCCATCGCGACAGAGATAGGCCAGCGCGGCTTCACCGTCGGTCACATGATCGATGAACAACGCTTCGCCGAATTCTCGAAGGGTGCGCATCATCAGCTTGGCATGGGCGGGATTGT
>NZ_JBFEFG010000247.1 GCF_040718835.1 Bremerella sp. JC817
CCGGCCAAGAAGGCACCGGCCAAGAAGGCACCGGCCAAGAAGGCACCGGCCAAGAAGGCACCGGCCAAGAAGGCACCGGCCAAGAAGGCACCGGCCAAGAAGGCACCGGCCAAGAAGGCACCGGCCAAGAAGGCACGGGCCAAGAAGGCACCGGCCGAGAAGGCACCGGCCAAGAAGGGCCGGGTTAACTAGTCGCAATTGTGTAAACTAGCTGAGCCAGTTTCTTCTATCAGTTCCATGATTTTAAGTTTTACTTTTTCCGAAAGTTGACTCCACTTGTTGAATATGAACCGAAGTTGGGCCCTATCATTTAGGATTGCGTCGGATTCTGCGTTGGTCTTAGCTGAAATGGCATAATTCCTCGAGAAAAACGGATCTTCTTCGACTCCCCTAGGGGGTGCCTAAAGCCGCAGCGATGCGGCTTTTTTTATGCGCTGATTTTCGTAAATCATCGTTCTATATGTGATTGCGACGAAGTGGAGAGGGCAGGAAGAACGCCGTCTTCATCGCAACATCGCGACTTTCAGGCCACGGGCCTGATTTTAGAGAATCCCAGAGCGACCGCAGACGCCAACGTCCAGGCTGCTTGAACCGCTGCCTGTTGGGTGCGGACATGCAGGTGCGTGCGCTTGGCGGATTGTTCGTGGGCAGGTTGAGTTCGCGTTTCGCACCGTCCATCGTATGGGCGAACTTCCGCGATTCGTCGGCGTAGCTGTCCGCCACGATTCACTTGCCTTTCGTCGGGCCGATCCGTGCGGGGCGTGGTAGGCACGTGATTACCACAGCACCAGCGTGAAGCTTTCGCCAAGGATCAGCCGGCTACCCGAACCAATTTGGTCATATTCACGCCAAAGCGTCCCGACCAAAATTGTTAATGATTACTCTCTCCGTCAACTGCTTTGCAATTTTCGGGGAGACAAGGTCGGTTTCCAAGTCCTGATTCAGACTGCGTTGCATTGCCGCCGCTGCATCACCAGATTTGTAGGCAGCAATAACAGATGCCTCAGTGGGCGCTTCCCCAAACGCAGCACGAATCGCATCGAAGTATTCTTCGGCTGGCTCGTTAGGGTATGGCCAGTTCGGGACAATCACAGTAATCCACTGAGATATGTCACACGCCATGTGATGAATGATGTTCTCGCTTGACATCGTTATGATTCTGCAAACTCCAAGTTGTTATTGTTATTCACCTCGAGGATACCCTTGCCGTATCCATTCGCGGATTCCCTCGGCATCCCAAGGCGTCCAATAACTCATCTTTAGCGGCTTGGACATTGTGCCGTTGTTCTCCCATCGCCGGATGGTCGAGGGGGCGCATACAAAACACCATGCCAGGCTACCGGCACCGATCGGGATTATCCGGTCGTCGTCTTAATCCTGGCGAGGTTATCGTTTGTCGGTGTCATGTATATCCGCACCAGGAGCACCTACCAGTGTATCCGTCGGAGGAACCGGGTGTAGGGCCGTGCCGACCGGAGTGGTATGTGCCGTACAAGAGGTGTTCCTGTAGTAATCTGTGCCTTCGTTCCATCGTCTCCTAAGGGGAGGCCAAAGCCGTAGCGATGCGGTTTTTTTGTTTCTTGTCTTACGGTGGGCTGGGGCTCGGCGGGCGCACTTTCTTTGGGGTGTCGCCGGAATGTTGTGGATGGCCGGGCTCCGGATGTCAATTGGCTAGATCATCGGTGCTGTTCGTGGCCGTTTTCCTGCAAGTGCAGTGTGCGTCCGTTCTTGTTGACTTCGCGTGACTTGCGACCGATGGGAGGCACGTTGAGTTCTCCTGCAGGAGGGTCGTGCCGAACCTCTCGGCTTCGGTATACCGCACGGTGTCAGGCCGGAAAGTCAGGCAATCAGAACTACGTTTACTGATGACGAGGTACGTCGTCATCAAAGGCAGAAAACCAATAGCTGGAAGGGGTGGTCCAGTGACAAGTGATGTTTTACAAGAGAAAACGCTGTCGCGTATTCTTGTGATCGACGACAATCCGGCGATCCATGCCGATTTTCGGAAGGTACTCGAGAATAAAGAACCAGATAACGCCTTGTCGGATCTCAGCGCCGAGCTTTTCGGGGTGCCAGTGTCGTCGCCGGAAATCAAGCCTCGATTCCGACTCGATGCCGCGCAGCAAGGGGAAGAAGGTCTTGAGAAACTAAAGCAGGCACTCAGTGACGGCTCGCCTTTCTCATTGGCGTTTGTTGACATGCGGATGCCGCCTGGTTGGGACGGCCTGGAAACCATCGAGCATCTCTGGCAGGTCGACCCGCAATTGCATGTCGTGATCTGCACCGCCTATGCCGACTATTCGTGGTCGGACGTCGTCGAGCGATTGGGAGCGAACGATCGCTGGTTGGTGCTGAAGAAGCCATTCGATAACGCTGAAGTTTGCCAAATGGCCTCGGCCCTGGTCGAGAAGCGTCGGCTGTCGGAAAAGCTGCGGGCTCACCTGGGCGAACTGGAAGATCGCCTCGATGAAGGAACGATCGCCCTCAAAGAACGCGAGCAGCGACTACGAAATATTCTGGATACCGCCCCGGACGGAATCATCACGTTTGACGCCGACGGTAACATCGAGTCGGTCAACAACGCCGCCTGCGAGTTGTTTGGTTTCGAGGTGAAGGAAGTTCTGGGGAACAAGGTGCAAGCCTTGCTGCACGACCAGGATGCCTGCGCTGCCGCAAACGTGCGCGACGCCTTCAAGCTGACCGAATCCCGCAAGACGGCATCGATCGAACTCGATTCGACGCGGGTCAATCGATCGGTCTTTCCTGCCCAATGGACCGTCGGGCATTTTCGTAGCAGTGAAAGGCAGTTCTTTATTGCCATCGTGCGCGACTTGACCGAACATCGCCAATTGCAATGTAACCTGGCCCAGGCACAGAAGCTGGAGTCGGTCGGCCAGCTTGCCGCCGGAATCGCTCACGAGATCAACACACCAACGCAATACGTCGGTGACAATGTTCGTTTCCTTCGCGATTCGTTTGAAGACCTGACGTTGGCGCTCGACAAACTGCAGTCGTTGCACGCGGCGTGCGAAAGCACAAATTACCTGCCAGACCTGGTGAAAGATATTCGCAAGGTTCTGGAAGACTCCGATATCGAATTCATATTAAGTGAAGCCCCAGACACGTTCTCGCAAACGCTTGATGGGATTAACCGTGTGGCGTCGATCGTTCAGGCGATGAAAGAGTTTTCGCACCCTGGCGATGAAGAGAAGAAGTTAGTGGATATCCACGCGGCGTTGACGACTTCGATCACCGTGTCGCGTAACGAATGGAAATACGTGGCGGACGTGCAGACCGATTTCGCTGCAGACATGCCTCGGATTCCTTGCCTGATCGGAAAGCTTAACCAGGTCTTTCTGAATTTGATCGTCAACGCGGCCCATGCGATTGCCGAAGCCAACGGCAAGCAATCGAAGCAAAAGGGAACGATCACCATTCGAACTTCATATGGCGATGGCTGGGCACAGATCGATTTCACCGATACCGGGACCGGCATCCCGGCTGAAATCCAAGATCGCATCTTCGATCCGTTCTTCACGACCAAGGGGGTCGGCAAGGGAACCGGGCAAGGCTTAGCGATTGCTCGGAGCGTGGTCGTTGACAAACATGGGGGCACGATCGAAGTTTTCACCGCCCAAGGACGAGGGACGACTTTCCGAATTCGTCTGCCTGTGGAGTCCGCTGATCGCCGGACTCGTGGAATGAGTGTCTAGGAGGGGTGTGATGAGAACGATTCTTTTCGTCGATGACGAGCCGAATGTGCTGTCCGGGTTACGCCGGACGCTGCGCCAGTTTCGTGGCCAGTGGGCACTTCTGTTCGCCAACGGAGCGGAAGAAGCGGTCTCGATTCTGCGAAAACGAAAGCTCGATGTCATCGTCACCGATATGCAAATGCCTCGCATCACAGGGGCTCAGCTTCTGAAGTATGTTGGCGACAAATATCCCGATATTGTGCGAGTGATGCTTTCGGGGCAGTCGGACGAAGAGAGCTTGCAGCTTTCCGTTTCGCGAACGCATCAATACTTTACCAAGCCTTGCGATCCGATCGAGTTGTTTCAGGCCGTGTCGCGCTCGTGTGCCCTACGCGACCGGCTTTCTAACGAGAAGTTGAAGGCGTTGATCTCACAAACGCGAAGCTTGCCAAGCGCTCCGCAGATTTACGCGAAGGTGGTGGACGAGCTTCAGTCGACCGATGCCTGCCTGCGGACGATCGCCGATCTGATCTCGCAAGATGTGGCAATGAGTACCAAGCTATTGCAATTGGTGAACTCATCCTTCTTCAGTTTAAAACGCCGAGTGGAAAGCCCAGCCCAGGCCGCGGCGTTATTGGGACTGAATGTCTTGCGGCCGGTGGTGCTGACCGTGGGGATCTTCTCGCAGTTCGACGTGAAGAACGAGAGTCCGTTTTCGATGGTGGCTTTCTCGGATCACGCCATGGCTGTTGGCCAGGTCGCCGAGATGATCGCCGAAGATCTGGAGGCTCCTAAGCAAATAGTCGACGATTCGCAGATGGCTGGCTTCGTGCACGATGTCGGGCAGCTACTGCTCGCTTCACGAATGCCAGATACTTACGAACAAGTGCATCGCGATGTCGTCGAACGGAAGCAAGACCTGTACGAGACCGAAGTCCAATACTTTGGTACGACGCACCTTCTGGTCGGGGCGCACTTGTTAGCTTTGTGGGGATTGCCACAACCAATTGTCGAGGCCGTGGCCTTTCATGCCAAGCCGCGTGAAATGGAGACAGAAGAATTCAATCCGCTGGTCGCGGTCCATGTGGCCAACGTGCTGGTGAATGAAACCACGCTACAGAATCCGATAGAAGTCGATGCCCAACTTGATCTCGAATGGCTGGATGGTTTAGGCCTGGCTGATCACATCGATCGATGGCGAGATCGCGTTCGGGTGATGGTCAGCAAAGGGGGGCGACATGAATAAGCGCGTTCTGTTTGTCGACGACGACCCCAACTTGCTGCGAGGTTTGAACCGGCAACTCCGAAAGAAGTACGAAGTCTTCACCGCGGTCAGTGGCGAAGACGCATTGGCGATGATGGCCGACCAAGGGCCGTTTGCCGTGGTGGTTTCGGACATGCAGATGCCTGAAATGGACGGGGCGGAGTTCTTGTCGCAGGCAAAGCAACAGAATCGCGACACGATCCGGATCATGTTAACAGGCGACGCCGGCCAGGCCACGGCGATCGAAGCAGTGAACAGCGGCGAAGTGTTTCGGTTCGCGACCAAGCCTTGCCCGATCGAAAAACTGACGCCATTGATTGACGCCGGAATCGAACAGTATCGCCTGATTACATCGGAACGAAGTGTACTGACGAAGACACTTGGTGGCAGTGTGGGGGTGCTGACCGAGTTGCTTTCGCTGAATAATCCGGTCGCGTTTGGTCGCACTGGCCGCATTCGCTCTTTGGCGAAACGCTTCGCCCCGCTGATGCCAGAAGTCGAGGCCTGGGAAGTGGAGTTGGCCGCGATGTTGTTTCCAATCGGAAGCATGTCGGTGCCAGAGTCCCTTCTGGTACGTGCCGCGAGTGGTGAGTCGTTAACCAATGCCGAGCGTGATCAGCTCGATAGTCAGGCTGCCGTGGCGAGCCGGTTGATCAACAAGATTCCACGGCTGAAGAGCGTCGCCAAAATTGTCGCTTACCAGGCGAAAGCTTTCGATGGTACCGGCTCTCCTAAGGACAACGTATCGGGGGAAGCGATACCAGTTGGAGCGAGGGTCTTAAAGCTACTGCTCGACTTTGATGCCTTAACCGAAGCAGGCATGGAAGAGAGTCGTGCCGTGGCGATATTGTCCGGCAAGAAGGGGCAATACGATCCTGATATCCTCGAACTTCTGCGCGAGATGATCGGTGTCGACTACGTCATTCGCGAGATTCATATTGGTCAGCTCGAGGACGGCATGCTACTGGAATCGAATCTCTGCACCGAAGATGGCGAGGTCCTTCTGGCTCGCGGACGCTACGTAAGCCCCTTGATTCTGGAGCGGCTGCAAGAGTTTAAGCGATCGCGCCCCGTCAAGAAGATCATCCAGATTCGTGAATTGCGTCAGACGACCGTGTCGACGTCGAAAGATGAAACTCCTGTGCCTGCGTAAGCCGCGGCCATCAGCCTTTGGATACCTGTAAGAATGAACTGCCGAGCCTTTCAGAATCTATTTTCGATTGCGATCGTCACCGCTGTGATGTGGCAGGCAATGCCGATCGTTGTGGTCCAAGCCGAGGACGATGTCGTGATCGGTATGTCGACCGCTCTGTCGGGGCCAACCGCCAGGCTAGGGCTCGATATGCGCGCCGGGGTGAATGCTGCCTTTCAAGAGATCAACAACCAGGGAGGCGTGAATGGTCGGATGGTCCGGTTGATTGCCTTGGACGATGCCTACGAGCCCCGTAACTGTCGCAACAACATGGTGCAGTTGATTGGTAATGAGAATGTGATGGCGATCATTGGGAACGTCGGTACGCCGACGGCGGTTGTGGCGGTGCCTCTGGCGAATGAACATCGTATTCCGTTTGTGGCACCGTTCACCGGTGCGAGCTTGTTACGAAAATCGCCACCCGATCGTTACGTGGTGAACTACCGCGCCAGCTATGCAGAAGAAACGGCGGCGATGGTGAAGGGGCTTGTGCAGGCAGGGATTAAGCCGAGCGAGATCGCCTTCTTCACTCAGGATGATAGCTATGGCGACGATGGGTACTACGGCGGTCTAGCCGCAATTCAAAGCATTCGTCCCGAGATCACGCAGATCGAAATCGCCCATGGTCGATACGAACGGAATTCGCAAGCCGTCGAATCAGCGCTGGCCGATCTGCTGGTTCATTCGCCCACACCGAAGGCCGTGATCATGATCGGCGCGTATGCGCCTTGTGCCGAGTTCATTCGACTATCGAAGGCGAATGGTTTCGAGCCCAGGTTCTTGAACGTGTCGTTTGTCGGCGTCGATCCGTTACTCAAAGCGCTAGGCACACTAAGCGAGGGAGTCGTGGTGACGCAAGTGGTTCCGCACTATGAGGGTAATACCCCCATCGCCCTCGAGTATCGCCAGGCGATGCAGAAGTTTCAGCCAGACGAGCAACTCTCGTTCGGTTCACTGGAAGGGTACATCGCCGGCCGCTTGTTGCTGCGGTCGATGCAATCGATCGAAGGTAGGTTGACCCGAGAGAAAATTGTGGAGGCCTTCGACCAGATGGGTGACTTCGACCTCGGGCTGGGAGTCCCACTCCACTTGAGCTGCAACGATCATCAGGCCAGCAATATGGTTTGGCCGACGATCATTCGAGATCAGAAAATCCTTCCCATGAACTGGAGTGATGGGGATGATCAGTAATAAATCGTCACGTCCGGGAGCGAAAGTGAACTCGGCGGAAATGGCTCAATTGCGTGTCCGGAGATTGAGCCAATTGGCACTGATCGCCGGTTTTGGCATGCTTGGGATCATCACTGTGCTGGTGGCGTACACCTATTCGATCCATGCCAGTTCGGCCCACTTGGAAACGCGTTTGCTCAATTGCCGGATTTCCATTCAGCGTGCGCTCGTAGGTATCAATCGTGACGCAACTACCAAGCTGGCGGACGTCGGCGAATTACCCCGCACCGAGGCTCGTCCTCGGTGGTTGAAAGAACTAGAAGCTGCTTCCCGGAGCGCCAACGATTTAGCCCATTCGTCAGCACTTTCCGATCATGAATCGGACCTCGAAATCTCGACCAACCGCTTGCGTGCCTGGCATGATCGGACATCGCAGTGGCAACTACGGCAGCGTCTGACTCGCTTTGCCGCGGAAGAGAAGTTGAATCGGCTTCAATATCTGACCGGCGAGTTGCGTTCCGAGATCGAACATGAGAAAGGGCACGAGCGACTCAATGCGATTCTTGAATTTCGCCAGGCCGCCCAAGCGGAAAACAACTTCGAGCACGTGTCGCAGTTGGCCAAGTCGGCCATTCGAGCTTCGCGGTCTTCGCATCTGGAAGGCGACCTGGCTCAGTTGCAACTGGCAATTCTGCAGTTGGCGGCGGAAGTCGACCGATCGGAGTTGGAAGACCGAGTGCAGAACCAGATTCGTCCACGATTGTTGCGAATCAAATCGAGCGTGATGAATCCGGAACTGCGGGAACTGGTTTATGAAATTGAACAATCACTGTTCGAGCGTGCGCCGGATAGCGATCTCCGAAACGCCCAGGAGAATGGCCTCGCCATTTTGCAGGCTCAACTGACCGATCTTCAGCGTGAGAAGCGAGCATTGCTGCAAGAGTTGCAAGATGCGATTGCCGCGCTGAATGTCGAGCAGGAACAAATCGATCAGGCCAGCGCGCTACTGTCGGAACGACTCGGTACCCACTTCGTGAGTGCCGTGGTGATTGTGTGGTCGATTATCTGTTTGTGTGCCTTGGCCTTGTCGATCGTGTTCTGGAAGATGGGCAAGCGAGTTTCGACCCATATTTGTAACCAGGTGAAAGAACTCGATACCGTCGCCCACGAGCTGAATCAGGAAAAGATTGTGCTGACGGTGACGCAGCAAAAGTTGCAACGCGAGTTCCAGTGTCACAAAGTGACCCAGGAAGAGCGTGAGCGTCTGTTCAGCGAACTGGCTTCGGCTTCTCGCCAGGCGGGCATGGCTGAAATGGCGACGAGCGTGCTGCATAACGTGGGGAATGTGTTGAACAGCATTAATGTCTCGACGCAAGTTGTGATTGGAAAGTTGAAAACGCGTCGGGCGGCGGCACTGAAGCAAGCCTGTCAGTTAATGGGTGAACATCAAGACGACTTAGGAGCTTTCTTCGCGAACGATCCTCGCGGCAAGAAACTACCTGAGTTCCTCGACCGCCTGGCGGATCTGATGAGCAAAGAAAACGAGGAAGTGTTGGAAGAACTGACGTGTCTCGATGGTCACGTCGATCACGTCAAGCAGATCGTGAATGCTCAACAACAGTTTGCCAAGGTGACCAACCTGCAAGAGCCAGTCGATTTGGAACGTTTGCTTGACGATGCCGTGAAGATCAACGAGGCGTCGATGAAGAAGCACGAGATCGAGATCATTCGTGAAATCGAAATGCTACCGCAGGTGATTACCGATAAGAACAAGGTTCTGCAAATCCTGGTGAACCTGGTGAAGAACGCCAAGCAGTCGGTCTGCAAATGCCAGGGCAAACGCTGGATCCGTCTTCGCGTGCGTGCCCGAGATGCTGACACCGTGGTGGTGCAGGTGATCGACAATGGCGTCGGCATCGCACCGGAGCATATGCCGAAGATGTTCACGCATGGCTTTACGACCAAGAAAGATGGCCATGGCTTCGGTCTGCATAGCGGGGCCCTAACGGCAAAAGAACTGGGTGGTTCATTAACCGTTCAGAGCGAAGGTGTCGGCTTAGGTGCTTCGTTTACGCTCGCGTTGCCTCGCAACGAGATGTCCATGCCGCAAGAGGAAGAAGTGAGCCAGGATGAGATCGATTTCCACCAGGCGAGTACGATCTGAGTCGCTTAAAGCAACCAAGTTCCGAACGAGGTTCTGGCCTGACGATCGGTCAGACCGGAACCTGTCGGATTCGGCGACGGCATATGCCCCGGCGCCGACGGCCTCTTATTTCTGAACCTGAACCAATGGAAAGGCATCCTTCAGCGTTTTGATTCCGCTGTTGGTGACGTCGGTTCCATTCACGTTCATGCTTTTCAGAAGATACATTTCTTTGAGCTTTTCCATTCCGTGATCCGAAATCTCGGTGTTGCTGACGTCGAGTTTCATCAGCACATAACGAATCGAAGTGTCGTTGATGACGCCCAGATGATCGTCGTTGCAGTTGGTGTTGCTCAAGTCGAGCTCGACGATGTAGCCGAGCGAAGCAAGCTGTTCAAAGGTTTCGTCGTTCAGCGTTTGGCCGCTGAGGTCAATCGCCCAGGCATCGCCTTGGGGGAAGTTCTTCAATTCAAACTTCGCCCCGATCGCTTCGAGCTGATCTTTGGCCTGGGTTTTCTTCTGCTCGGCCCGCTCGTAATCGCTCAGTCCATCGTTGTAGCAGCCGAGAATCAACAGAAGGGCTGCTACGTAGACGTAAGCGACAAACTTCAGCGGAGGCTCCGGCTGGTGGTCGTTGCGCATGGTGTCCTCGGAACGGTGAATGAAATCGATAGGTGATGAAAAACCGCCGATGGCAACTGCGTGATGTTCTCGTCGAAGCAACGAGGGAAGCATCACGCAGAAGATTTGCTGCCCTGGCGTAAACAGGCCCGTAGGGACTGCGACAGTTTAGAATTCTTCGATCGCCTGGCCGTCCGACATGGCACACAGCTTGTTGAACGTACCGAATTGTTCCTTCAGCGTCGCAGAGAATGGAAGCCAGTCGATGTTTTCACTGAGGAAATGGACCGAGCCATCCCCAAAGACGAACTGAACGCCGCCTGGGTGCATGCTCGAGAACGCAGTGTCCGGCTTTTTGCCGGCAGTCACCGATTCGCCGTCACCAATGCGGTACGAGCCATAGCCCTGAATGGCATCGGTGTTGACGATGCCGTCCCCACTTTGCTTAGTGCGTTCACCCATCCACAGCGAAGCATAACCCGCTTCTGGGCTGCGACGTTCGCCGACCATGATCGTGTTGCTTAGACCGTCGGTTACTTCTTTGAACTTGACGCCAATCTTGCCACTGAGCATCCCCTTGCTACCAAGCGTGCCGGCACAGCCTGGATAGTTCGACTTGGCGATGTCTTGCGAGCTGCCATCGATCATGAAGGGACGATTGTCATTCAAGCTACCGCCTGGATCGGATGGACAGAGGTAAGCGTTAAGGGATGTCTGAGCGACTTCCAGATCGTTATCCAGGATGTCCTGAAAGGTGTTCTTCGACGAATTGACGCGCTGGTACAAGTTGTCTTGTTCCAGGTAAGGCAGCACAAAAAACGACCAGGCAAAGCCCGACTTGTCGTGAGCGTCAATGAAGCTGGGTGGAAGCTTCTGATGCGTGTCGTGGTACATGTGGCACGCCAGGCCGATCTGCTTCAAGTTGTTGTTGCAGTGGGCACGGCGAGCTGCTTCACGTGCTTGCTGCACAGCCGGGAGCAACAGGGCGATTAAGACACCGATGATGGCGATGACCACTAAAAGTTCCACAAGTGTGAAACCTTTTCGGTTGTTCATTCGTAGATCCTTCGTAGATGGGGGGATGAAATGAATGCGTGACATTGAGCTGGCAAACTTTGCGACGGTAAGTGGATTGATCGTCTGCCGTGGCCGCAAAGAATCTCCTGAGGGTTGACGTCGAGTCGCAATTGAGATGCCAGATGAACAAAATGGCGCAGAATAGCAACTGCAATGGCACGAATTGATAATCGCTTCAAGGCTTCCCCACCAATCGGTCCACATGTGCCGTAGGACGCCCTTTTAGCTGTCTTTACCGCGAAATCTACATTCGCCCAAGGGAGCATTGGGAGAGGTTTCGTCGATTAGAACTGGCCTCTGTAAAAATTCATGGGTTTGCCCGTGCTTGGTAAGACGAACGGGTTGCTTTGCCCAAGCTGCATGCATAGGCATGCGACACGTGATATAAATTTGCGCAACCGCATCTCAAAAGAGGGAGAGAGCGTTTCGCTTGAAGAGGGGGCGATTAAGGGCGCTCGCTTGGCAAAACCGGCAGTGCGGACGGCTTCGATTGAATGGCCCGCCAGATTGCTTCAGCTGCCACGGAATGCCCCATGGCATTTAGATGATGATCGGCCGATCCGATTTTCAACGTCGTCGAGTCAATTCCTTCGGACCACTTTCGCAAGTCGAGGGTGACCATGCCCGAACGCTTTGCCACGCCGACGATCGCATCGTCGGAAGCGGTTTCTTCCAGGATTTCGGGAATCGGCAGGTAGATCCAGACGGGCAAGATCTCACGCTCTCGGCAGTCTTGGTTGATGCCGGTATAGATGCATTCCGTGATCGCTTCGGCACGCGCTTGCAGCAAGACTTCGACCGCGCCCTGCGATGTTTGGCTTGTGATACCAGCCTCGTCAAGGATCTCGTCGATACAGGGATAAAGGAGCGCGTGTCCCTTCTGTTGAAACTGAGCGATGTGGCGTGGTGGTCCCTGAAATTCCCCCTGGTGGGCAACGTACCAAATGGCATCGGGCTGGAAGTCGAAAACTTTGGCTCGCAGCGCGGCAGCGGTGTGCAGCGCATAGTATCGGCCGATGCCAAAGTTTAGTAGTTCGACCTGGGGCCCATCTTTCGGCATTGCCGCGTTGATTTTCTGCTCAAGCAGGCGGACGAAAGTCTCTTGTTCTTCGACCCCATAGCCCATCGTCACGCTCGAACCGACCACGGCAACGCGATACGTGTTGGGGGCTTTGCGGTGGGAAACCGGCGGGTTCCGCATGCCATGGCTGTTAATCTCAATCGGTTTATCGACCAATGTGCCTCGCCAACCTGGAATCATTTCCATTTCCAGCAAGTCGTCGCGAGGGCGAGTAATCTCCTCGAAGATCACCGCTTCACCAGCCGGCCGCGGGTTGCCTCCGCGGACTAGTGGATCGGATTGGAAGTTGACATTGGCCAACTGTTCGTAATAACCCTGGACGTCGCGCGAGACTTCCGCAGCAGTGAGCATTTCGCGCTGCATATTGACGATTTTCTCGCGAGTTCGCAGATCGAATTGATCCGCGAACCACGGCATTCCCATTAGTAACAACGCAGCCATCGCCGCGGATACCACAGCGGGCGCTCGCCAGGCCGTGGTGGCAAATGCGGCAGTCTTGTCCTGCATTGCGAGCTTTCCGCCACACTGCCAGTGCAGAAAGGTTCCGCTGACGATCGTTGCCACCACGATCAGACACACGCTGCCGAGACCTTGCCAGAAGTCGGTATTCGTTGAAGCCAGCAGACCGATCCACTGGAAGAAACCAGGCACGGTCCAGCAGGCCCAAAACGTCGCGACCGTCAGGAAGACGCCCATCACTTGCAAGCAATGACGTAGCGAGTGGAGCAGGGGAGCGGTCATCGGCTTCGCGACTGGCCGGGCCGCTCGGTTGTAGTCGAGCAGACCATTAACGGCGACAACGATCCCGGCAATCAGCCACAGGCCGGCTTCGTTGATGCTGATCGGGAATTCACCCACCAGCCAGAAAACCTGGTACGAATGCAGTGCCCACGTTACGACGAACACAAACGCAATCGCTCCGACAATTGCCGCACGATCGCCAAAACGGCGCAGGTGAAAGAAGGCGGGATAAAAGAACTGACGCTCAAGGAAGACCTTCCAATAGATGTTAATGCGACGCCAGATATCGATGAAACTGGACGCCAGAAAGTAGTTCTCGTGTGTGCGAGGAAGGTTGAAGCCGAATAGATGCAAGATTCCGGTGATGATGTGAAACGAGCCAGAGATCCGCAAATACAACATATAGTTGGTGACCAGAAACAGCCCCACATCACTGACCGTGCGGACATCTTCGGGCGAAGGTAGCAGGAAATATTTGATGCCGCGATACAGCAGCAAGTGCATCAAGCCGCGAGCAATCCAGTTGATACCGCGCTGGGCGATTTCAATGCCTGGCCGATTGAACCAGCTATCGCAGAACGTTTGATAGTCGACGATCGGATAAAACGGAAAGCTGGCGTTGGGCAGCATGAAGAAGTACGACAACTGCATCGAAAGCGGTGCCGAGGTTCGATTTCGCTGCCGCACGTAGACCAGCAGCCGAAACATGAACATCGACCCCAGGATCGCCCAGAACAATTGGTCTTCGGTCGATCGATACCATGCCAAAGTCGCGCCACCGCCAACCAGGAGCAGGGCACGCAAGAAGAACGGAATCGGCAAGTGACTGATACCAATCAGCACACCGCCCAGACCCCAAATCCAGGCCGTTCCGATCCAGCCCACCACCTGGATACATGCCACGAGTGAAAGCAGCAAGAAGCCGGGGAGACGCATGCTCAGAGGCAAAATCGCATAAAGAACAAAGCCCCCCAGCACCAGGTAAAGCAGTTCGGCCAGGCCCCGTCCCTTTTCAATTTCAAACTCGCGGACGACCAGCACGATCAGCAGCAGTTGAAACAGAATCAGCAGCAAGGGACGCGAGGCATAGCGCCCGTTGCCGTTGGTAGCGATCTCTGAAATGCGGTCCGAAGTGGTTTTTTGCGTCATGAAGCGGGCGTCGGTCTTCTGGCGAAAGTGCTTCTCGCAAGCGAATCGATACGATGGTTTTTCGGCACGAGACTGCGAATCAGTCTATATCGCGCCCAAGGTTTTACCAGGGGCGATGTAGTAATACGCGCAGGTCTGCGGAAGACATCCTCTTGCTGAAGAAGCAGTTACGCGACCTCACAATGGCATCCTTGTTGTCGGAAACCATGCTGCGCTATAATCTACAACTCGCCCAGGCCCGTTCGCGTTCCTTTCTCTGAAAACAGAAGCCCATGACCGCTGCTGCCGAGCCGTCGAACCCGAATCCTCGTTCTGCCGAAGAGATTCGTCAGTGGGTAGCGACATATTTGGCCAAGCACCTTCAGGTCGAGCCGGCGAAGATCCGCTTCGATGAAAAGCTGATGGATGTCGGGCTCGACTCCATGCAATTTCTCGTGCTGGTCGGGGAACTCGAGAAATGGCTCGGTTGCCAGTTCGTCGACCCCTGGATCGACGATTTCACGATCGATACCTTGGCCCAGTTTCTCGCCGAGCAGGTCGCCCAAGGGAAAACGAAGATCAATCCAGCCGATCGCAATTAGGCAGCGATCTACTGGGATTTGCTGCCAGAGGCTCCTACTTCCGCAGCACAGGATTCAAGGTTGGCAAACGACTTGCCATCATTTCTTGGCAGAAGCTCAGACGCACGCGAACGGTCGTGACGGTTGTCTTGATTAGCCGATGCGCTTACCCACATCCGCCGGCTCGAGCGATGTACATGGTGCAACGCCCTTTGCGCCAACGCCGAAAGCAGAACCTGACAGGGAAGGATCGATCGGCACACATAAGTCTTGAGGTGGACATTCGACCGCCAGGGCATCGACGTGGATCTTCAGGGGTAGCAGAAGATGAGACGCTGGTTTCAATGCGGCATCGTTTCAGCCGCGGTGGGGATGTTGTTTCTCGCCGGGGCGGATGCGCTGCTGGGGCAAGGCATCATGCAGCCGTCGCAACCTCTCCGAGCGATTGATGCGGAACTGAGTGCCGAGATCGATGCGTTGTACCAGCGAATCACCGAGTTGGAAGCAAGGATCGCCGAGTCGCATCCCGACCCGGGCCCGATCGAACCGATCGAGTTCTATCCTTGTGTCTCGCCAGAGCCTCCGGTCTGTCCTTTCTCGAAGTGTGTCGGCTACGACAATGGTTTTTATCTTCGCACGTGCGATAAGAACTACTCGCTCAAGATTCGCGGGCTGCTCCAGTTCCGGCAATACTCGGACTGGCGAAACGTTACTACCGGCGACGATTTCGAGTCCGGCTTTGTGATCGAACGAGCTCCGATCTTGTTCTCGGGCAACTTCATCACGCCGCAACTGAAGTATTGGTACATCTTGCAAGCCAGCCGAGCCAGTGGCACCGAGTTCCTGGAAGAAGGCAAGATCATCTACGAGTTCGACAACGGACTGGTGCTGCAAGCAGGACGCTTTCGCGACCCAGGCTTCCTGCGAGAAATGGAAGTCAGCTATACCCGGCAGCTTGGTGTCGAGCGTTCGTACTACAACAGCGTGTTCGCTTCCGGCGTGCTGGAAGGGATGTCGTTGTCGAAGCAAAACGAAGGTTACCGCTGGATGGCCTTTTTGAACGACGGTCGCAACTCCGGTTCCTCCGCCGTGAACAAAGACTTTTATCAGGATTACACCGACATTGCTTTGTCGGCCAGCTTCGACATCAAGTTCTTCGGCGAGTGGGCCCAGTATGGCGACTTCACTTCGTGGCCCGACGAAGGACCGGCGTTGTTTCTTCGCACCTCGATGTTCTGGGAAGCAGGCGAACATGGCGACTCGGTGCCGGCGAATAATCAGTCCGGTTTCATTTCCTACGCCGGAGAGCTGACGTACGAGAACCATGGCTTTGCGGCGTTCGGTTCGCTGGTCGGTCGCCACTCGAAGAACGATGGGCCTGAGATCAATCAGTATGGTGGTCTCTGTCAGATCTCGTACCAGGTAATCCCCAATCACTTCGAGCCATTCGCCCGATACGAACATATCTGGTTCGATGGCTATACCGATGTCGGATACAACCTGATGCCGGTGAATCAAAGTACGCTGAACATCATGTCGGTCGGTTTCAACTGGTACTTCCACCGTCACGGGCTGAAGTTCACGATGGAAGCGCTGCACGCCTTCGACGAGGTTCCGTTCTCGGCCCCGAACACCGGCTTCCTGCAGGATGAACCAGGCGAAAGTGGCCAGACGGTGCTGCGATCGCAGATTCAGATGTTCTTCTAAACGGCAAGCGAGCCGGATCTGACTTCTGTGTGGGGGTAAGCCCTGGAACATTTGTAGGGAATAGGCCGCTTTCTGTTTGGGGTGGGCAACTTATTCCGGCAAAGGGTGCGGTTTCGATTGAGCCAGGTGCCTAGGGGAATTAGAGTGAAATCAAACTTTTTCACTCCCCATTCTCCTAAGGGTTAGGTAATGATTCGCCGCCGCGTAGCCTTGTTTGTTTGTGCCGCTGTCTTTCTGTTGGGAACCTCCCTCGATCTGCAAGCTGGTCAGCGTTTCCGCATCCGTCGAAGTTCGACGCCTCATTACTCTTCGTATGCCGTGCCGCAAACTCGTTACGCGACGCCTGGCTACGAATACCAGACCAGTCGCTATCAGGCCCGCACCACGGCTGGTTACCTGATGCTGTTTGGCATGTAGGTCGCACCCCTTCGGTATCGATCGGCTCAAGAGAGCGAAAAACGCTGGCTGCCAGCGCCGGCGTTTCTGTCGCGTGTTCTTCCGACGTCGGTTTAAACTTTGAAGCCGCCGACCAGTTCGTCGATTTCGTGGGCATACTGGGCCAGGCTATCGCCATAGCTTCGTGTGGTTGCCGCACCCGTTGCCGTGCGACGCGTTGCTTCGTCGACGCCGTTGACGTTCTCGGTAATTTCACGACTGGCCACGGCCGAGTCGTTCACGCCAGATGAAATCGAAGTTGCCGAGGTCGCGGTCTGGTTCAAGTTCGACGAAATCTGCTTGGTCGTGAGACTCTGCTCTTCGACCGCCGTGGCGATCGAAAGGCTGGCTTCGCGAATCTGTTCAATAACATCGGTGATTGCTCCAATCGATTTCACGGCATCGGTGCTCGACGACTGGATGTCGTTGACTGTCTTACGAATGTCATCGATTGCTTCAGTCGTTTGGTGAGCCAGCTCTTTCACCTCGGTGGCCACCACGGCAAAGCCTTTTCCTGCTTCACCAGCTCGTGAGGCTTCAATGGTGGCATTCAAGGCGAGCAGGTTGGTTTGCTCGGCGATATCTTCGATCACACCCACGATCTGGCCGATTGCCGCGGCTGCGTCGCCCAGCTTGTTGATTTTCACATTACTTTCTTCAGCCAGGGTCGCCGCATTGACGGCCACCGCCGAGGCGGTCTCGGTATTCTTCGAGATGTCACCAATGGAACTGGTCAGCTCTTCGACAGCATGGCCAACTGACGATATGTTGTCGGTCAATTCGTGAATCGATTGTGCCATGTTGGTCATGGTGGTTGCCATTTCTTCCGAAGCGGCAGCCACGCTGGTGCTGCGTCCCTTCGCTTCGTTGGCACCAGTCGAAAGTTCCTCGGCGGTGGTTAGCATCTCGCTGGATGTCTTCGATAGCGACGAGGCGGTACTGGCGACTCGGCTGATGATGCCCTGCAGCTTGTCCATAAAGACATTGAACCATTTCGCCAACTCGCCGATTTCGTCTTTCGATTGAATATCGATCCGCATCGTCAGATCGCCTTCTCCCTGAGCGATATCGCGAAGCGAATCGGTCACAATGGTCAAAGGCTTCACCAGCATCTTCGAGGCGTAGGCCACAAAGATCGAAATCGCACAGACAACCACCAAGGCACCCACCACAACGTACACCAGCATCCAGTTCAACGAGCTGCGGGCGCTCATAGCCGAGGCGCGGAAGTCATCTTTGTAGGTGCTGATACCCACGACCCAGTCCCATGGCTCGTAATAGAACAGCGCCGCCAGCTTTTCGCGGGCATGCTCTTCGCCAGGGTTCTGCCAGAAGTACTCGTGGAGAACCACTTCTCCCGGCTCAGCGGCCAGCGACTTGTCGATCATTTCGCGAATGCAAGGTTTGCCTTCGGCATCGACGGTGTCGAGAATATTCTCGCCATCCCGGGCACCACCCTTCGAGACCAGATAGGTTCCCTTGTCTTTGCCGGTCCCTTTCACCACGAACACATAGCCGCTTTCGCCTAGGTGCAGCTTCTGTAAGCGTTCCGGCAAATCGGCGGCTTCCTCTTGCAGCAGGCCCACATACAACGCACCAATCACTTGGCCATCGTGATCTTTCACCGGGTGATAGGCGGTTGAGTACCACTTGTCGACCACAAATGCACGTCCGTAATAAGGTTCGCCCGAGATCAATTTCGCGACGACCGGGTTGCTCACGCCATCGGGATTCGTAGCTGGAATAAACGTGCCAATGGCGCGGTTGCCATCCTTCGCGACGACGTTGGTCGCCACGCGAAGCATGTCGCCAGATTCGTTCAAACGCTGAAAGATGGTACACGTGCCGCCAGACCATTTGGCGACTTCATCGACAAAGGGAACATGTTGATCGAGATTGCGAACCTGGCCCAACGATTGACCGTCGATGGTCATCGTCGGAAGCTCGGTGGCCTGGGTCTCGCCCGTGAATTGATTCTTGCAGGTCCATTCGACGCTCTCATCCTGTAGCGTCAGGCTCCCTTTTTGTTGCAGCAGTTCTTCGCTGAATTGAATCGTGGCGTGCAACTGCTGGCTGGTGAGGTCGTTTTGCGATTCGAGCAAAAGCCGAACGTTGCTGGCAGCGGCATTGCACTGGGTGCGTGCCATGTTCTCGGCCTCGCTCAGCACGGTCTTGTCGAGGTGAGACCCGTTGATAACGACAATCAGCACGATGATGATCGCACAGGCAATCGGCCCTGCTAAACTTACCCCGAGAATCTTCTTTCCAATACTCATCGAATCTGCCCTGCGTTCTGCATCAATTTCAGTGGTGGTTGGTCGTTCACAACGGCACTCAATGGTCGTTGCCAAAAACCTAGGTCGTGTGGCGGGCCAAAAAATGCGGTGCGTAAAGAAGGTGTCAACAGGCAGTGTCTGGCTGTCAAATCAGCCCGATTCGATCGAGGGGAATTGGCAATCTAGCAGATGGGTGTTACTTCCTTCCTGGTTTCTTGGGCTTCTGTCAATTCGGTAAGAACGGTGTGTTTTTAAATCATTAATTGATCAATAGTTACTGGGATGTTGCAGCGGGTAACTCGGTTCCCTATCGGCCGGGAATCGGAAGCGAAGCGAAGCCCGAATTAAGGTGAGGATAGCTTTGCTAGGGGAGCATGGTTTGGCTCTCAGGTACACCGTGTGGATCCCCGCAAAGGGGAGTCAGGTCGTGGTCGCTCAGCGAAGCTTGGCATTCGAATGGCCGTTGCTGCGACGCGTGGTTTGGTAATCCAGCATGTAACCCAAACGGATGAAACATCACGCTTCGCGGCACTGGGCCGTTAAGGAAAGATGAAGTCTGGCAGATAATGGCGATCTCTGGCCGGTTGCCATCACGCTTGGCCTGTTGGGGGCAAGAGACGCGATATCTCGTGGTTTATAATTAAACCGCCTAACCATGAGGTGGCTAACTTCGATTCAACCTTCAAGGGATCCAACGGACGATGCAAGCAGGTAAGTTTTTGGTGGCAGTGGCACTGGTGGGATCAAGCATGGTCGCGACGAGTGAGGCTCAAATGATCGTAGCGCACCGTGGGGCATCGTTTGATGCTCCCGAGAATACGTTGGCTTCGTTCCAGGAAGCCTGGAAGCAGAAGGCCGACGCCATCGAAGGGGACTTCTATCTGACCAAAGACGGCCACATCGTCTGCATGCACGATAAGACGACCAAGCGAACCACCGGCGGTGCCGCCGAATTGAAACCGGCCGAAGCGACACTCGAAGAACTGCGGGCACTGGAAGTGGGGGCCTGGAAGAACGACAAGTTCGCGGGCGAACGTATTCCACTGTTGGAAGAAGTCCTGGCGACCGTTCCCCAAAACGGCAAGATCCTGGTTGAGGTGAAGTGCGGTCCCGAGATCGTCGAGCCGCTGCGGGTTGGTTTGGAGAAGTCGAGCCTGAAGCCAGAGCAGATCGTCATCATCTGCTTCGACGATGAAGTGGTGAAGCAATGTCGCGAAAAGATGCCGCAGTACAAAGCAAACTGGCTGACCAGCTACAAGCAGAACGAGGCAACCGGCAAGTGGAGCCCCAGCGTTAAGTCAGTCCTCAATACGCTTCGGGAAACGAAGGCAACCGGTTTGGGAACGCAGGCCCGGGATGAAGTTGTGACGGTCGAATTTGTCAAACAGATCCGCGATGCAGGGGTCGAATGTCACGTGTGGACCGTGAACGAAGAAGCCCAGGCCAAGCGTTACGCCGGGCTTGGTTTCGATTCGATTACCACCGACAAGCCAGCCGCAATTCGCCATGCCTTGGCGGAAGGCAAGTAGTTCACCGTCTACGAGGAAGAAGTCGACTTCTGACTGTCTTGCAGATCGAACAGCGGACTTGGTTCCGGTTCGCTGGTTGGAAGTCGAATGGTAAAGGTGCAGCCATTTCCCTGGCCATCGGAATTCAACGCAATCGTTCCTCCATGGAAATCGACAATGCGTTTGACGATGGCCAGGCCGATGCCGGTTCCGTCTGATTCAGGATCGAGTTTGTCGAACAACTGGAAAATGCGTTCCTGGTATTCTAAGGCCACACCAGGACCATTGTCGGCAATATCGATCGTGACAAACTCGTCGTCAGCTTTCCGCGCCGAGATCGTTACACGCGGGTTCTCTTTTCGATTGTGCTTGATGCCGTTGTCGATCAGGTTTTGAAACAACTGACGAATCTGCACCGGGTCGGCATAGATCGTCATCCCTTCGACTTGACTCTGAATGTCCGCCTCCCGCGATTCGATTTCGCCCGCCAACAAGGTGATCGCCTCGCGTACGACATCGTCCAGGGAAATCTCCGTTCGTGATTTCAGGTTTCGGCCAATGCGTGAGAGCTCGAGCAGGTCGTCCAATAGTTGTTTCATGCCATCGGCGGCCGAGCCAATGATCGAAAGGTCTTCGTCAATTGCCGCTTTGTCACCGGACTCGATATCTTCGCTCAGGATCCCGAGGAAACCCTTGATGGTTATCAGAGGCGATTTCAAGTCGTGCGAAACCGTATAGGTGAACTGCTTGAGTTCGGTGTTAGTCGCCTCCAGGTCACGAATCAGCGAGTCGCGAAGCTTTTCGGATTCAATCCGCTCGGTGATGTCGGTCAAGGCGAATACCACGCCGTCGAACTCGCCATTCTCGTCAAACAGCGGAGCACCATTGTTCGAGATGATCGTGTAGGCATCGTCACCAAACTGAACACGATAACGGGCATCGTAAATCGGTTGTAAGGTGCGTTTGATCGTCGCGAAAGGACGATTCTCTGGGGGAAGCGGTCGGCCTGCCATGTCGTAGACTTCCCAGTCGAGTTTCAGCACGTTCTTTCCTAATACTTCGTCACGACCGATACGCAGGGTTTTCTCGAGGGCCGTGTTCATGAAGCGAACATTCGCGTCGGCGTCCAGCACCATGATCGCGGCCACGCTCGTTTCCATCACCTGATCGAGCAAGGCTTTTTCCCAGACCAGTTGCTGTTCGGCTCGCACGCGATCCGAGATGTTGGTCGCGATGCCCATGATTTGGGTCGCATTGCCATCTTTGTCTTTTTGAAACACGACGCGATGGAATTCAAACCAGACCCAGTTTCCATCGGTGTCTGCCAGGCGAAAGTTGTCGCGACGGACGAGCGGCTCGCCATCTTCTTCTTTCCAAACATCCTGGGCGATCTTTAGCCGCGGGAGGTCATCGGGATGGATCACTTCTCCATAGAACTTCGAGCCCAGCTCCTCCACATATTCGCGGGTATAGCCAAGCTGCTTTTGCACGTTGTCGTTAATGAACACGATCGACTGCGTCGTGAGATCGAAAATGTAGATGAGCCCCGGTGTCGCGTTGATCATCTTCTCGGCGAACTCTTTCGCTTCCTGCAACTGCTTTTCGGCAGCCTTCCGTAACGTGGCATCGCGGGCCGCTGACATCACATAGGCCTCTCCTTCGCGCTCGATCAACGTCAAGCGGATTTCAACCGGAAAGGTACTGCCGTCTTTGCGACGATGTACGCGCTCGACCAGGGGATGGTAGCGTCCCCCTTCGCGTGCCAACTGGTTCCAGAGCCGGTTGGCATCTTGCCGCGTCCACTTGGTGTCGATATCGGCCACGGTACGGCCGATCAGTTCGTGGCGTTCATAGCCGAGGCTGCGGCAGGCTTCCTGGTTGGCATCCAGGATGGTCCCTTCGAGGTTTCGGAGAAAGATCGCGTCGGCCGCCCCGTCGAACAAACGCCGAAAACGGTCTTCGCTGGCTTCGATCGTGCGAAGATGTTCTTCCTGCTGACGCTGCGCCGCGTCAAGCTCGTCGGCGAGGTTGTTGAACGAGTCGGCCAGAATTGCATACTCGCCGCGTGTTTTCTCGGAAACGCGAGCCGTTCGGTCGCCGCGAGCATACCGGCGGATCGCTTGAATCATCTGCTGAAGCGGACGCAATGCACGCTCGCTGAAGAACAACGCCAGGATCACGGCTACCGTAATGCCACAGCAAACCGCGGTCACCTTCGACCAGGCCATGCGATTGTAAATCGATTTCACCTCCGCTTCCGGAATGGCCGCGATCAGGTACCAAGAGCTTTCTGGAATCTCCGACAGCGAGACCAGGTACTGAATGCCATGCGAATCGGTGACCAGTTCTTTGCCTGGGTTAAGTGGTCGATTACGAAGGAAATCGGCTTTCTCGGTCGCGGCAATCAGGCGGTTCTCGTGGTCGACCAACGCATAAAAACCACCTCGATCAACTTCCATCGAATGGACGAACGAGACCATGTTCGATTCCGGGATCGTCAGGCTGACCGCTCCCTTCAAGGTACCATCCAGAGCGTGGACCGGATTGATCAGCAGCACCACGTCATTACCCGACGAGCGGCTTTTCAGGATGCGGGTGATGACTTGTTTACCGTCCAACACGTCGGGAAAGTACAGCCGGTCCGAGACATCGAACATCGAGCCATCGGTCGCGTGCACTGTTCCGTCGAGTTCGACATAGAATAGCCCTTCAACATTCGGGCGGACAACCGATTCCTGGATCTTCAAATAGTCGACGATTTGCGGGATCTTACCGTCGGCGATCTGCGGCGAGATACTCAACGCTTTCAACAGTGAGAGATGCTCGTCCATGAACAAACGCACTTCCTGACGTTTGGCCTCGAGTTTGGCGTTGAGTGTCTGGTCGATCTGTTCCTGGAGCAAGGTCTGGGTGATCTGGTAGTCCAGAATCGTTGCCAGGCCCACCGCGATCAGCGCGGGGATCGCGCCGAGGAGAAAGTATTTGCGAAGTAGATTCACGGTGGATGATCTTCAGCTTGGTTTGCCGCCAGGGGATGCGAGACGTCCCCGATTATCGAAAAACAGGGCGACAGCGTCAAAACCGAAAACCGAGTCCAACGCGGAAATCTTTTTCGTAGCTGGCTAAGAACCTGCCAATAGGCAGATACAAAAGACAATCAGCGTAAGCTGGCTAAGAGAGACCGCGATTAGAAACAATCGCAGCCCATTCCGCAGGCAAGGCGAAAGATGGAGCCCCAGCAGGGCCCGACGACGCTGCTCGAAGCTGGGATAAAGCCACGACTTTTGATCGGGCCGCATGCCAGAGAGAAGGGTCAGTTGTGAAAGTGCCCGGACCAATACGCGGGCATTCTGCAGTCGACTGCCGTTGCGGGACGAAAGCAAGTCGACGGCGAAGAAGTCGGCCTGAAATTCCAGCAGTGGAGCTACCATGTGTAGCATGATCGACATATATCCCATCGTGCCGAGAATCACCCCAAACTGAATCAACGCCTGCCAGCCTTCAACTCCTTCCAACTGGTGGACCATCGCCATCCCCAACAGACCGCCGGCGAAAACGATACTCAGCCGGATCGGTACGTGCCACAGTCGCATATGACCGACTTCATGAGCAACGATCGCTGCGGCTCCATGGGGAGAAAGGTGCCGGAATAGGGCGTCGCTGACCATGACGAACGAGAAGCCTGGTACGCAGCCCAATACGGCTGCGTTGCAGATCCGTTCGCCGGTGTCCCATACGCGCAGTTGGCTGGCCCACTGCTGGTCGCCTTCGGGCAACGCACGCAGTAGCTGCTGCTTCTGGCGAAGCGTCGGCTCGTCCAGCGACAACAGTCGCCGGGCAATCAGCGGATAGGCAACGACCGCGGTCAGTGGGACCAGCCAGACTAGCCAAATCAGTTGATCCCAACCACTGGATTGGCTGGCAAGTAACGTCAGTAAGATCAACTCGGACAAAGGGTTCGCTCGAACTCGGAGGACGAAAGTGGTTGTTCAACGTCTCAGAGTAATTCGTTGGTCGACGCGTTCAATTCCACTTCGCGCAAAGAAAAACCGGTACGATTCCGCATCGTACCGGTTATTCCGATTGTGACGATTATCGCGAAGTTATCGCATCCAGGTTGGCATCTCGCCAGCGGCTGGCAGTTCGATCACTTTGCAGCTGGTGATGTGATCGCTCGACATCACTTCCTTGACCGATTCTTCGCTCGGCAGGCCATCCAGGTTCAACACGCCGACGGCACCGCCGGGCTGATTGCTGGAACGTCCGACCGCCATCTGGGCGATGTTGACGTTGTGGTTGCCGAAGATCGTGCCAACGCGTCCGATGATGCCAGGGACATCGTTGTGGGCGAAGATGAACATCGTGCCGTCCAGGTAAGCTTCCAGACGCTGTCCATCCAGCAGGATCAGACGTGGCATGTTGTTACCGAACAGGGTACCGCCGACCTGGTGGGTCTTGTTGCCCTCTTCGATCGTCGCGGTGATGCTGCTGGTGAAACTGCCGGTGTCGGTGCTGGTTTCGGTCGACAGCTCGACGCCACGATCGAGAAGCAGCATTTCGGCGTTGATGATGTTCGGTTCGTCCTCCAGGGCCTTCGCCAGGAACCCGGCACAGAACGAAGCGGTCAGCAGCTTGGGGCTCTTGTTGGCGACTTCGCCACGGTAGCTCAGCTTGACCGACTTGACGCCACCGGCATGCACCTGGGCTGCCAGCAAACCAAGGCGGTAAGCGACGTCCAGATAGCCGCGGATGTTTTCCAGCGTCTTGGGATCGAGTGGAGCAACATTGACGGCGTGACGAATCTCGCCGGTGGTCAGGTAGTTGGTCACCAACTGAACCGCTTCGACGGCGACCTGGGTCTGAGCTTCTTCGGTGCTCGCACCCAAGTGTGGCGTGCAGACGACGTTCTCCATACCGAACAGTGGGCTGTCGGTGCATGGTTCTTCGGCGTACACGTCCAAGGCAACGCCACCGAGGTGACCTGATTTCAGGCCTTCAACCAGGGCTTCTTCGTTGTAGATGCCACCACGAGCACAGTTGATCAGGCGGGCACCTGGCTTCAAGGTCTTGATCGATTCGGCATTGATCATGTCCTTGGTTTCGGGCGTCAGCGGCGTGTGGACGGTCAGGTAGTCGATGTGCGGCAGCATTTCGGGAACGGTCGGTGAGAGCTGGATACCCAGTTCCGCGGCACGTTCCGGGCTAACGAATGGGTCGTAAGCGATCACGCGCATCTCGAAGGCGAGAGCACGCTTGGCGACTTCCATCCCGATACGACCCAGACCGACCACACCGAGGGTCTTGTCGGCCAATTGGGTGCCCATGTACTTCTTGCGGTCCCAACGACCTTCGGCCAGGCTTTGGTGCGCGGCCGGGACGTTACGCGAAAGAGCCATCATCAAGCAGAAGGCATGTTCGGCCGTGCTGATGGTGTTACCGCTTGGGGTATTCATCACCACGATGCCGTGCCGGGCTGCGGCCTTCGAGTCGATGTTGTCGGTACCGACCCCAGCACGAGCGATCACTTTCAGGTTGGTGTTACCTTCCAGCGACTCGGCGGTGATCTTCACTCCACTACGACAGATGGCCCCATCGAATTCGTTGAGGGCACTTCGCAGCTCTTCGCCTTTCAGGCCGGTGCGAACTTCGTATTCAATCCCAGGGGCTTGATCCAATAGATCGAGACCTTCCTGGGCGAGCGTATCGAGAACAATGACTTTGGGCATGATGCGTTTCTTTGGCGGTTGAGGGTTTGCCAGCGAAGTAAGGGATGGTTTGGGGGCGTTTACTTCATGAACTTGAGCATGAAGTCGCGAAGTTTCTCGACGCCTTCCACTGGCATCGCGTTGTAGATCGAAGCACGAACGCCACCGACGCTGCGGTGACCGCCCAACTGGGTCAGGCCGACTTCATTGGCTTCAGCCAGGAACTTCTTTTCCAAAGCTTCGTCCGCCAGCTTGAACGTGACGTTCATCTTCGAGCGGACTTCTGGAACGGCGTGGCCGATGTAGAAACCGTTCGACTGATCGACGGCG
Organism: Bremerella sp. JC817; assembly: GCF_040718835.1. NCBI lineage: Bacteria > Pseudomonadati > Planctomycetota > Planctomycetia > Pirellulales > Pirellulaceae > Bremerella > Bremerella sp. JC817. The sequence goes on from NZ_JBFEFG010000247.1 coordinate 26,652, forward strand.
TCGTACAGCAGCTTGGCTTTGGCTTCGTTGATCGCTTGGATCTTTTCCAGGCCGCCCATTTCTTCCTGCAGCCACTTGCAAACCAGGCCCAGCAGGTAGATGCCGAAGGTTGGAGGCGTATTCCACATCGAGTCGTTCTCGGCATGGTTACGGTACACCAGGTAACCTGGCAGGTCGCTGCTGGCGTGTGCCATCAGGTCTTTGCGAATGATCACGACCGTCACGCCGGCAGGACCAGCGTTCTTCTGGGCACAAGCGTAGATCAAACCGTACTTCGAGATGTCGACCGGACGGCTCATGAAGTCGGACGACAGGTCCGAAACCAGTGGCACGTTGCCCACTTCTGGTTCGCTGGCGAATTGAACGCCCTGGATCGTTTCGTTGGAAGTGATGTGGACGTAAGCGGCGTCCGAAGTCAGGTTCAAGTCGGCTGCGGTTGGCAGCGTGTTGAAGTTGCACGACTTGCCGTTCCAGGCAACGTTCGTCTTGCCTTCCTTAACGGCTTCTTCCAGGGCCTTCTGACCCCAGCTACCGGTCACGATGTAATCGGCCGTCTTGTCGGTCCCTTTGAGCAGGTTGATCGGGATCATCGAGAACTGCAGACGCGATCCACCTTGCAGGAACAGCACGTCATGCGTGTCTGGAATGTTTAGCAGCGAGACCAATCGGGCCTTGGCATCCGCGTGGATATCCATGTAGGTCTTGCCGCGGTGGCTCAGTTCCATCACCGAACTACCCACGCCTGGCAGCGCGACCAGATCGCGTTGGGCTTCTTCAAGCACAGGGAGGGGCATCACAGCAGGACCGGCGGAAAAATTGTATACGCGTTCTGGCATGACTGTCGGCTCAATGGGGAAGGGCACCGGCTTGGGCGAAGGTCGTCTCCCGAGAGACATCCCTGAGGAAACCGGGGGATAGCAAGTAAACCCAGATTTTACGAGGAATTCCACTTCGATAGAAGCGGCCCCCATGCCGCCTGTACAGAAATGGACCTACGGTGCGCAAATATGGGTATGTCAGAGGGATACGAAAGAGCACCAGCGGTTCAGACCGTGGTGAAGTGATCCCTCGAAGAAGCTGAAAAACTGTGCCCAAAGCGGCGAAAGCTGCGCTTCAGTGCACATTAATATCGCTGGCGCGAGTTGGGCTGGTTCGCAAGCTGAGTGCCCATGGCGGGCGAGAGGGTCGAGTATTCGCTCTGAATCCCCTGTCGCTGAAGGGAAGCGATCCGCGAGCCAACGCCACTATCCAGATTGTTCAACTGGTACGAACGCTGGTAGTTGGCCAACGCCTGCCCCAGTTCGCCCGATTGTTCTCGCAGGCTCCCCAGGGCAGCCCAGGCTCGAGAGTTATTCGCATCGACTGCCAATGCCTGATTGAGCTGATTCTTGGCGTTCTCTTTGTCGCCGAACTCTTGATAGAGTCGAGCCAGTTCGATTTTCGGATCGGCCATTTGTGGCGAACGCTGCTCCCAGCGTTCCATCAAGGTGAATGCGCTGTCGCTGCGCTGGGTGTCGATCAAAAGCACAGCCAGGCCGCGGTGGCATTCGGTGTGGTTGGCATCCAAGTCCAGGCACTGGTTATAGAGTGCTTCGGCCTGGTGCATCATGTTGCGGTCGTTCGACTGCTTTCCCATTTGGTGATAGGTAGCCGCCAGGTTGTAATACGCATCGGGATTGGCTGGATCGTGACTCAGTGCCTTCTGGAACTGAGTCACGGCAACCTGAGGCTGACCTTCTTCAGCGGCGCGCACGCCGGCAACGTTGTAGCCAGAAGCTGCCATCTGGCAGCCAGCACTAGCTACGAAGAGAGAAGCGAGAATCGCTAAGGGCATCATTTGTTGCTGAAGAGTCGTTTGTCGATGCACGTCATCAACCCCATTATCCTGAAATCAGGCGACGGTTTCTTTGTGAGTCGGGGGAGAATAATGGCGACTTCTTCCTCAATCAATACGAATTCTCTCAAGAAAAGATTCAGGGAGGCCGAGAAGGCCTCCCCAAACCGCTAGCAACGTTGGTTTGATGTTCGAAGGTTTTAGTCTTCGATCGCTGGAACTTCGTCCGAGAACGCGGGCGTTCGCTCGGTCGCTTCCACTTCAACAGTTTCTTCTTCAGGCAGGTTGTTTCCGCCACGGCTGTAACCCAGACCGCGGATCACTTCCAGGATCTCGCTGCAAGTCGGGAACATACGGCCGCTGGAACGCTTGTAAGCATCCAGAGCTTGCATGAATTCGATTTCGTCATTGGTGTAGTCGCGTTCGCAGGTCGTTGGATCGATCTGGCGGCGACGGTTGACCTTAGCACGACGTTCCATCTTGGGTTCGGCCGTTTCGAGCTTTTCTTCCACGACATCCTGCTTCGTCGTCTTTTCAGCAGCGACCTTGCTGCGGCGATCGGTTCGGCGACGTTCCATCGTTACTTCCTGGTCACCAGCTTTAGGCTTGCTCGTCTTGGCTGCCTTGGTCGAGGTCTTGGTGGCAGCCTTCGAGGTCGTCGTCTTGCGGGTCGTCGTTTTTGCTTTGGCCACGATGGTAAGCTCCGTTGACTTGGATGGTTGGGGAGGATGCGTTGGGAATACTCAACCTATCGGAGTCTGATGTGGTAACTTTGCAACATTCCGTAAAGCCTACAGATTGTGCAGATTGTTCCGATTAGCCGGACCTATGGGGCTGCGCAAAGTATGCATGCGTGCCACCAGCGGGGATTTTCTGAACTAAAGAGGGCGGGAGCCAAAAGAAAAACCACACGTAAAAACGTGTGGCTTCGAGAGAATCTGGCTGCGAGAACGGCTGGAAACTACGGGGTTTCCGCTTCTGGAGGTGGCTTAGGAGGCTCTAGAAATGAGGAGCTCAGGCATTTTAAGTGTTCGTCCAGATAGCCGTCCATCTCTGTAACTAGATGACCGAAGCGTTCTCAGCGGCTTCCAGAGGAGCCGGCGCGGCGGGATCGACCTGGATGGCGGGAGCCGTGTCGGTCTTTTCCTGCAGGAGCGAGAAGGCATTGGTGAGCGAATGGGTGCCTGGCATCAGGCTTCGCGTCAAGGTGTTGATCAGCGGGGCCGCTTCCTGATAGACGGCAAACTGATCATCGATCGGGTTGAAGTCGACCGCGACGCTACCGCCGAACTGATTGAGCGACTTGAACGCCATGTCGGTTTGCGAGGCCATGCTGCGAGCAATCGGAGCAAACGAAACCGTCGTCAGCCGGGCATACTCACGCTGTTCGATTGGCAGCGTGGTTTCGATCGGGCGAGGAAGCAAAGGGGGCGTGACCGTCGTGGTGGTCAATGCATTAACCGGAGCGACCTGATCGCTCCCTGTTTCAGGAAGCATCCCAGGCACGAATGCAACCAGCGTCAGGCAAAGTGCCAATGCGAGGGCGAGCCCAGGCAAGGAAGCCTGGTTCCAGCGACTGCCGGCCGGAGCCGTGGCAACGGTCGATTGAGGCTGAGGACGTTCCGCGAGTTCTTCCGGCGCCGAAGCGGCCAGACCGGCGAACAGCGAACGGTAGGCGAACAAGAGTTCTTCGCACTGAGGCCGATCTGCCTCGCAGACCTTGGCTACCAAAGCATCCGCCTCGTCGAGGCGTCCTTCGTCGAGCCAATCCTGCAGCGTGTTTTCAAACTCTTCAAATGTCACGGAGGTGTTCCTGAGCAAATGACCCGCGATACAACTTACTTACTTTTCTTCGGTCGATTTCGATAGCTGACTGTCGCGATATTCTTGAGTAACTCCTCGGTTGATGAGCCGTTGAACTAACTCGCGACGGGCTCGGTGGACCCAAGTCTTGACCGTTCCGAGGGGGCATTCCATTTGTTCCGCGATCTCGCCGTAGCTCATTTGGTGATCGTGGAACAAGAGAAACGCAGTGCGGTATTCTTCGCGGACATGAGTCAGAGCCAGTTGAACTTCTTCGGCCAGTAGTTGACCGCGATGATCGATGCCACGGTGATCCTCGACATGATCCTGGGTTTCGCAAGCGATTGGTCGGCGATTGCGTTGAGCTAGGTGGGTTCGACAGCGGTTGCCGGCGATTGTCAGGATCCAAGGTTCGATCGGACGCGTTCGATCCCAGCGATGCAGGTTTCGGAACACACGCAGGAAAGTCTCCTGGGCCATGTCCTCCGCCTCGTGATGCTCTCCGAGCATTCGATAGCAAAGCAGGTACACCTGGTTTCGAAATCGACGTACGAACTCAGAGACGGCGCTCTGGTCACCTTCCATGCATTGGTCGACTAGCAGGCTGAAATTCGTCAAAGGGGCGCTCCTGGACTGATCAGATCCACTCTGCATAGTACTACCCCGAAGCGATTGGTTTGGTTTCGCAGGAAAAGAAAAGTGCGGAGAATTGACCAGTTATTCCAAGCTTAGCGGCAAATCTTGGGATCAACGACCCAGAAAGTAGAAGATGGCAGACATCGGCCAGCCAAGGTAATAAAAAAAGCCGCTCTGGGTGCCAGAGCGGCTCATGTGTTGAAAACGAAGCGTAGGTCTCAAGCCAGATTAGCGGCGGTTGTCCATCAAACGACGAATCGCGTCGTTGGCGGCAGCCTGGCTATCTTTGGCAGCGGAAGATTCCATTTTAGGAAGCTTGCCGTAGTTCTTCTTTTTGGAACCGAACATGCCGAGCAACCCAGACTTGGTCTTGGAATCGCCACCTTCTTCGGCTTCGGCAGCCAGTTCTTCTTCCAGTTCACGAAGTTCGTCGAGCGAAACGGTTCTGGTTTCGTCTACGCGGAACTGGCGAGTCTCGGGGTTCTCGAGACGATGGCTACGTTCTTCTTCGTCTGCTTCTTCCAGCCAACTGGCAACGTCGTTGCTCATGTCGGCGGATTGGGCCACGCGGCTGGCAGCTTCTTTGACGCTGCTAACCTTGGAACGCTTGGCAGCGCCCAGAGTGTGATCAATCAAAATCAGGAAATCGAGCGGTCCGACGCGGAGTTCGTCTCCCATCTTCAACTCGATGGTGCCCTCGACACGCTCGCCGTTGACGTAAGTGCCATTCTTGCTTCCGAAGTCTTCCAGAAACAGCTTGGAATCACGAATCGCGAGCGCACAGTGTTTGCGACTTACCATGTCGCTTTTGGGCTTGAGATGACATCCGTCACCTCGTCCGATGACGAAGTTGTCGACTGGGAGTTTAAACTCCTTGCCGGCACTTGGTCCTCGGATTACTTGTAGCATGACTTGCATATTTAAATCCTTCCTGTGCAACGGCTAATCCCACATTTTGAGAAACTCAATAATGGCGATTGAAAAGGATGATCTTGGGATTCACCGAGCCGACCGAAGGGTCTGTGTCGATATCAGTGCAATCAGCGCGCCAGGACTGGGAATTCAGGGAAATATCGCGGGTTGCTGATGGCGACAGATGAGTCTTATCACAATAACCGTTCGGAAACGGTTTGCAACTGGTTTGTTTCGGGGTGCGGACACCCGTCAGAATAGTGTCAGGAAACTTAATTTGGGTGCCGAACCATAACTCTGTTATCGGCATTCCGTTGGGTTCCCTTAAATAAGCATAGTCCCCCATTAGCCCTGAGGCAACGGAGTTTTCTGTTGCATTGGCTATCTCTTATGGGTCCACCCATTGGCTTGGAACTTATCGGTCTCAATCGCCTGGGCTGAGCTTATTTCCTCCTTAGTGAGGGGAATGTCCACATAACTTCTCTGAAACTTGTTCTTTAGGGCTTCGCTCCAGGCCTCGATTAGCTGACCTTCGGTTATTTTCTGACCAGTTAGGTCGACCAAACCCGGCAGTTCGGGGGCCGATACGGATTGATGCAAAAGGACACTGCCATGTTGCAAAATGGCTGCCTGATGTCGCCTTTGGGCACTACCGCAGATTTTGAAGTCCTTCACGATGACATCGACCTCGTGTCGCCGCTGGAAACAAAGGAACGGATCGTCGTGCGAGCCAGGCTGAGGAGTGCCACTCAAATGTGCACTTATGCGCCAAGATGCCAAAACTTCAATCAGCGTTTCATGGAAGAGATCGAACCAGCGTGTGTACTCGTCGGAGCGTGAATCTTTGACCGGAGCGACGAAGCTGTAGGTTAGTTCGCGATCGTGCATGATCGCTCCACCACCGCTCGCCCGGCGGACACACGCCGACTCGCGACTCGCTTCGTGCTGCCAACGATCCTCGTATTTTTGAAAGTACCCTAGCGAAAGCGTGGGTTCTTCCCACTGATAGAAGCGGAGCGTCGGCATACCGAACTGCTCGGCATTTCGCAGAATGGCTTCATCGATCGCCATGTTCCAACTGCCCCGAGCAGGCGGATCCAGGATTAAGCGCATCTCGTTCATCGATCGTCAGGTCCGTACATGCAACATGCCCACGCAAAGGTGGGCATGGCAAAGTTTGAATTCGGGGGTTTTTGCCGAAATTAGGTGCTGCAGAAGTCGGCTCGAAGACATGGGCTGCGGGCAGCTTGGACTTCGTTGGGCCGGCTGATTGGCGTGGTGTGCGGTGCGTCGTGCAACAGCGCCGCATCTTCTTCGGTAATCTTGAACAAGGTCTCGACAAAGGCGTCGAGGGTTTCCTTGCTCTCGGTTTCCGTCGGTTCCACCATGATCGCTTCTGGAATGGTCAACGGGAAGTAGACCGTCGGGGCATGGAAGCCGTAGTCCAGCAGTCGCTTGCCGATGTCCATGGCGGTGATGCCTCGTTCCTGTTTCAGCTTGGAAGCGGAAGCAACAAACTCGTGCATGCAGCGTTCGCCGCGTGGCACCGGCAGGAAGTGCTTCACCTTGCTCAGCAGGTAGTTGGCGTTGAGCACGGCGTTTTCGGAAACCTGACGCAGACCGACTGGGCCATGCGAAAGGATGTAGCAGTAGGCACGCACCAGCACACCGACGTTTCCGAAGAAGCTACGCACGCGGCCGATCGATTGAGGACGATCGAACTCGAGCTTGTAGTTATCTCCTTGCTTCTTCACCACTGGCGATGGCAGGAATGGTTCCAGGGCTTCGGTCACACAGATCGGACCGGCGCCAGGACCACCGCCACCATGCGGACCGCTGAAGGTCTTGTGAGGGTTGTAGTGCATCATGTCGGCACCGAAGTCGCCTGGGCGAGCGATGCCGAGGATGGCATTCATGTTGGCACCATCCAAGTAGATGAGGCCACCCTTTTCGTGAACCGCGTCGGCGATCTCGCGAATGTTCTTTTCAAACAAGCCGAGCGTGCTCGGGTTGGTGATCATCAACACGGCGATGTCGTCGGTCAACTTCTTGCGGAAGTCTTCCATGTCGACGCCACCATTCGGATCGCTTTTGATGCTGACCGCTTTGAAGCCAGCCATCTGAGCACTTGCTGGGTTGGTGCCGTGCGAACTGTCCGGAGCCAGCACGACCTTGCGGTCTTCGCCGATGCTCTTGAAGTACTTGGCAGCCACCATCAAGGCCGCGAGTTCGCCATGGGCGCCGGCGGCTGGTTGCAGCGAGCAAGCGGGCAGGCCTGAGATCTCCGAGAAGATCCCTTGCAGCTCGAACAGCAATTGCAGCATGCCCTGGATCGTCGATTCGTCCTGATAAGGATGCAAGTCGACGATGCCTGGCATCGAAGCCAGGCGTTCGTTGCGCTTCGGGTTGTACTTCATCGTGCACGAACCGAGCGGATAGTAATGCGTGTCGACCGACATGTTCTTGGTCGACAGGTTCGTATAGTGACGAACGACTTCTCCTTCGGTCAATTCCGGCAACTTCAGGGCTTCGCTGGCCAGGAAGTTCGAGGGAATCAGCTCTTCCAGAGGTTGCTCCGGAACATCGCAGGCCGGCCAGCTAACCGCCGTACGACCAGGACGCGAGAGTTCGGAAAGCAGTTGAGTAGCTTGTTGGTTACGCATGGATCGTGGAACCCCCGGAATGAATGAGGGAGAAAGTTCGGGCCAGAGCGTCGATTTCCGACTTGGTGCGTTTTTCGGTGACACACACCAGGAAGCAGTCATCCATTTCAGGGAAGAACTGTCCCAGTGGAATCCCGCCGAGGAAGCCTGCTTCGCGAGCTTCGGCCAGCAGTCCTTCGACGTTACCTTGCGTATCGCGAAGCACGAATTCTTTGAAGAACGGGTTGCTGCTGAACACGGGCTCCAGTCGTTCGACTTCGCTCAACTTGGTTTGAGCGTAGTGCGCCTTCTGCGTGCAGAGCGTCGCGGCTTGCTTCATGCCGCCTGGGCCGAGCAGTGCCATGTAGATCGAGGCTCGCAGGGCAAACAGACCCTGGTTGGTGCAGATATTACTGGTCGCCTTTTCGCGACGGATATGCTGTTCACGTGTTTGCAGCGTGAGGACCCAGCAGCGTTTGCCGCGTCGGTCTTCGGTCTGACCCACGATACGGCCTGGCAAGCGGCGAACGAACTGTTCGTTGCAAGCCATGATGCCGAGGTAAGGACCACCATACTGCATCGGCGAACCGAGCGAGTGTCCTTCGGCAACGGCGATGTCGGCACCCAAGTCACCAGGGCGCTTTAGCAGCCCGAGGCTGATAGGGTCGAAGCTCTGGATCACGACGGCGTCGTTCTTGTGGGCGATCTCGGCGATCGCGGCGACGTCTTCGATACCACCAAAGAAGTTCGGCGATTGAACGACGACGCAGTTGGTATCTGCGTTGACGGTCTCTTCAACCTTGGCCAGGTCGGCGACACCATCCACACACGGGATCTCGATGATTTCGATACCGAGGTGCGTGAAATAGGTTTGCAGAATCTGGCGGTATTCTGGATGAACGGTTCCCAGCACGACGACCTTCTCGCCACGCTTGCCGGTGTTCAACGCCATGATGACCGCTTCGGCCAAGGCGGAACCGCCGTCGTAAAGACTCGCGTTGGAAAGATCCATTCCGGTCAGATCGCAGATCAATGTTTGGTATTCAAACATGGCCTGCAGATTGCCTTGAGAAACTTCCGGCTGGTAAGGCGTGTACGAGGTGTAAAACTCGCCACGCGATGCCAACGCATCGACGACAGCCGGAACGAAGTGATCGTAGCTACCGCCACCCAGGAAACAGGCGTGCGTCGCTGGCGAAGCGTTCTTCGCGGCCAAAGCCGAAATATGCTGCGTCAGTTCCAACTCGCCCATCATCGGCGGCAAGTCCAGGTCGCGTTTCAGACGAAGGTCGCTAGGAATGGTAGCGAACAGCTCTTCGATCGATTCGACCCCGATCGACTTCAGCATGGCTGCCTGGTCGTCCGGCGTGTTGTAGAGATAGGTCATCCAATCTGTTCCAGAATTAAAAGAGGCGTTCCGTTCCCGAGCGTCGAGGCCCGGGAACTTGCAAGGGAAACCAACAGCCTGCTTAGCCTTCTTCGGCACACATCTTTTCGTAGCCGGCCTTATCCATCAGGCTGGCCAGGGCCGAATCGTCGCTGATCTTGATCTTGGCGATCCAACCATTGTCGTAAGCATCTTGGTGCAGCGAATCCAGGTTATCCGGCAGGGCGGTATTGGCTTCCACCACTTCACCGCTAACCGGGGCGTAGATGTCACTAACCGCCTTCACCGATTCGATTTCACCGAACGATTCGCCGGCGGTGACTTCCTTGCCGACTTCTGGCAATTCCAGATAGACCAGGTCGTTCAGGGCTTCAATCGCATGAGCACTGATACCAACCGTGGCAATCTTCGCGCCGTCCGATTCTTCCACTTTGACCCATTCGTGCGTCTTGGCGAAAAGCAAATTGTCCGTGGACATGATCGGGAAACTCCTAACTAACTGCGAATAAAATGCGATGAAGGAAACGGAGGGGATCGAGCCAATGAACTCGACTATTTCCGTTTGTAGAAGGGAAGAGGAACCACTTTGGCGGCATGTCGTTTACCACGCACGTCGACATCGACCAGCGTGCCTTCCGCGGCGAACTGCGGAGCGACATATCCCATGGCAATCGGCGAACCCAACGTTGGCGATTGCGAACCACTGGTGACTTCGCCGATCTGCTGATCGCCGGAATACAGTGGGTAGTGTTCGCGAGGAACGCGACGATCTTGCATCTCCAGACCGACTCGGACTGGCAACGCGTTTTGATCGATCGCTTCCAGAGCGGTCTTGCCGATGAACTCGTGATCCCACGAAAGGGCAAAACCAAGGCCGGCTTGCAGCGGCGTGATTTCTTCTGATAGCTCGTGACCGTAAAGCGGCATCGCGGCTTCCAGACGCAGCGTGTCGCGGGCACCCAGGCCAACCGCATGACCACCCACTTCCGCGGCGGCAACATGCAAGGCTTCCCACGTCTTGATGGCCTTCTCGGCCGGAACTGTGAGTTCGACTCCATCTTCGCCCGTGTAACCGGTGCGGCTCACGAGGCCTGGGTGGCTGAGGATGTTGGCTTCGCGTCCCTGGTAATACTTCAGGTCGCTGATATCCCCTTCGATGTATTCCTGAGCGATCGCTATCGCTTTGGGACCTTGCACGGCGATCATCGCCGTTTGCTCGGTGTAATCGGTGAAGGTGACGTCGGCTGGCAGACGCTCGTGAATCCAGGCCGCGATCTTCTCGCGATTGCCAGCGTTGACCACCATCCAGACATACGATTTGCCTTCGCTGTCTTGGAGGTGATAGGTAAGAATGTCGTCGAGAATGCCGCCGTCTTCTTTGCAGACGAGGCCATAGCGAATACGGCCTGGCTTCAGGTCGGCGACTTTGCGAGTCACCAGACCATCAATGAAGGCGAGGGCGTTGGCACCGTCAAAGCGAAAACGGGCCATGTGAGAAACGTCGAACAAGCCGACTGCGTTTCGGGTGGCGTTGTGCTCGTCAATGATCGAAGTGTACTGAACCGGCATAGACCAGCCGGTAAAGTCGACCATTCGTCCCCCGTTCGCAGCGTGCCAGTCGTATAGTGGTGTTTTCTTAAGTGTTTCGGTCGTCATCCGTCGAACGTCTCGTTTCTCGTCTATGCCTGTCACCGCGCAAAGAAAGCGTTCTGGTCGAGTCCCGATTTCGGAACAAGCCAGTGGGGGTGACGTAGGCTCCGCGAAGTTGCGGGGCTCAGTCGAGCTAAGATGCCAATAAGCGAAGGAACTAATTTGATAGCTTGGATTGTATACGATCAGACGCGAGTGAGAAGGGGCGAGCTTACCTAGTTTATTAAGGTAACAGTTGAAATTGTTACCATGGGACAACCGGAATCAGGCCCCTAGAGGTAACCATCACCCTTCGCTTTTGTGACGAGAGATCGACTCGGCCCGTCGGGCAAGCTGATCCCTTTCTTCCAGCAATTCCACTTCTTTCAGCTCTGCCGCAGCTCGATCTGGCGGAGGGCTTCTTCGGGAGACCGCATCGCGTTAGATGCCTTCTGTTTAGTTGCGTGGTTCGAGAAAACGCAGATGATGGGCCGCGTGGGTGGTGTAGACCCGCAGCATGTCGGCATGGTTCAAGCGTCCGAACCCCGGATGCGGATGGAAAGGAGCGGTGTGATTCTCCAGACGCGCGACGCTCTCCTTATATAAGGAGACTTCGGTTGCATCGTCGGCATCCTCCCCAGGAACGAAGATGGATGTGGTCGGCACACCGATCGGCGAGTTGCCCGCCATGATCCGCGGCAGAAGGAAGGGGCGCACAAATGGCCGCATAAAGGCGAACAGCCCGAAATACCACGGATAGCCATCGATGCTGCAATCTTGAACGACCCGCAGATGCCGACAGGCCTGACCGAGCGTCCATTTGCCACGGCGCTCGTAACCCGTTTCCAGCAGCGACTCGGTCTCGGCGACTGCCTGGCTTAGGTTTTCAAAGCGAAGATCACGGAGGGATTCAGCAGTCGGCATGATTGTGGGCGATTCAACGGAGCAGGGGAGTGTGGTTGCGAGGCTGCATTCTAGTTCACCATGCCCTGGCGAAAAACCGCCGCAACCGTCGACTAGCTCAGAAGTTCTGCCTTGTTATGCGGTGTCGCTTACGTCAATCCCGAGTCGCCGAGCGACCTCTATCGCGGTTGCCAGCCGCTGGGAAGTGATTCCGCACGTGTGTTCTCGAATATGGGCCACCGTTTCAGGCGATGCGACTTCCGGAGAACCGGACGAGAAAGGAGGCTCCGGTGCATATTGAATCGCCAGTTGAATCTGACGCGCGACCTCTTCGCCCCGCAACATCGCAGCCACGCGGAGGGCCCCATCGATGCCAGAGGTCAGGCCAGCCGCGGTGACAAGATCGCCGTCGACGACGACCCGCTCGTTGGTCGGTATCGCGCCGAAGTACTTCAGCAAATGGAACGCGGTCCAGTGCGTCGTCGCCTTCTTCCCTTGGAGTAACCCAGCTGCCCCGCAGACTAAAGATCCAGTGCAGACCGAGAAGGTCAGCCGCGCGGCCGCCGATTGCCGGGCAACAAACTCCAGCACTGTGTCGTCATTCATCAATGCCTGTTGGCCATAACCGCCAGGCACAAGAAGGAGGTCGAGCGGTGCGGCCTCTGCCAAAGTGGCATCTGGCGATAGTCGCAGCCCCGACTGATCGCGGATCGATTCCTTGGTTTTCCAAAGAAGTAGAACGGGAAGCGAGGTCAGTCGACACAAGACCGAGTAAGGACCGGTCAGGTCCATCTGGTCCATGTCGGGGAAGATCAAAGCACCAATCCGAATCGGCTGATCGGGCGAGAACCAAGGCTCCGGAGAAACGGTCGCGACCATGGTAAACTTCCTTATTCCACCAGATGGGTGGTCTGATGCAGCAGGGTGGTGCGATAGCCCGTCCGCCTGCGGGTGGTCATCTGTTGACCAGGCGGGCAACTATTTAGATCTCCGAGCTGCCAATTGCAGTCCTGGCAGGGGAGGGTCATTCAGAATTTTCAGCTGTCGTTTGAATCGCCATCAAGGCAAGTTCAAATAACTCGAAATCGATTCGAGATCAGTGGCCGAGGCGGGGATCGAACCCGCACGAGGGTTACCCCTCGCAGGATTTTAAGTCCTGTGCGTCTGCCAGTTCCGCCACTCGGCCTTTAAGGGTGCCGCACATCACATTGCTATTTTTCAGGAAATGTGCAATTTTTGCTTTCCCTGAAACCCAGGTGGGTGGTGCGGTGTTATATTGCTGGGCGTTGGCAACGACTGGCATTGTGACACTACTAAGAAAGTCCCACAAGTAGTTCGAGCCCAAACAGTTCGGCATAAGGCACTTATCGATGCTCTGCATCTTGCCGCCCGATCGTCTGGATTGACTTTCACCCCAAGAACGAAACGATTCACCCGAAGTAGCATCAGAACTTCATGTATCGCTGATATGGGATTCAAGAAAGAAATCTACAACCATGAACTACCGACAGCCTAACGTCGTAGAGACCGTAATTTGGCTTGTTGCCGCCGCTATCGCTATGTTTATGGCGGTTGGGGCGACTTTACTGATGGTGTTCATCGGGGCAACGATGCTACTGGCCAGGATGGCAGGTGAGGCGGTTCGCGCACTGTTCGCAGGGTTTACCTCGGACGGGGCGTTTCACAAACATAATTCCAAGGAACAAGGAGCTCGTCCGGCAGTTGTTGAAGGGTATGTCATCAGTCGGCGATAGGCATTTGGCACAAAAAATGCACTAGTCGCTGAGCCCGAAGTTAGGAAGGCAGCCACGCGGAACATCCGCGTGAACTTCTCAGGCAAGCTTTGGGTCCTATGGACATTGGCATCTTGACCCTTTGAGGACTGGCGAACGAAGACGATGATCGCACCTCGACATTTTCATTTAGCAGGTACATCCCTGGCGGAACGCTTGGATGTGGTGTTGTCCCCTACGGGCAAAACATTTGTTGGCGGGAAGAGCATCATCCTGCAGGATCTGCTCAACAAGCTGTGCGCTGGTACGGTGTGCACCGACACGCATGTTCGTATCTTCGCCGGAGCGGCGTGCCGCTTTGATCATCTCGCCGATGTCTATCGTTTGTGCAAAGAGCACGGCATCAACAACGTCGAACTGGTTGCCTAGAAAAAATTCTTGGGGCAATTTGCGATGGTCCTCTCCCCCTCGATCTGGCGAGAGGGCCTCGCTCCGGTCAATTGACCTCACGCGCCTGCCCAACCTAGAATGAGTCCGCACGTAACGACTCTTTGGGGAACCGAGCATGGCTGGCGATTTAACGAGTGACCCGGTTCGATTAGCAATCGCAATCTGCCCATTGGCGGCATATCTCGCGTTAATCGGGTTCATCAATCTACGCCGCGGCCCATTCATCACTTCTGGCGGCCGGGATACGCTGGCTTTAGCGATTGGTCTGAGTGGTTTGGCAATGATTGGTCCCCTGGCATTGATGATGCCCAGTTGGTCGGCCAGTTATTACGGCGCGTATGCCTGGCCGATGATGCTGTTTCTTTACTTCCTGATGGTTACGTTCTTCAATCTGATTCGGCGACCACGGATCGTTGTTTACAACACCACGATCAAGAACATGCGACCACTGCTGCGGGAAGTAGCCGATGGGCTCGATCCGACGGCTCGTTGGGCTGGCGAGACCTTGTTCCTGCCGAGCTTGCAATTGCATCTGATCATGGAAGAAGACTACGGCACGCGCAACGTTTTGATCAAATCGGTTGGGCCTCGCCAGGACCTGGGCGGTTGGCGTCAGCTAGAGCTCTCGCTGGTTCAGGCTGCCCGTCAACACGCACGGCAGACCATCAATCCTTACGGGATCTTCCTGCTGGTCGTCGGGGCGTTCATGCTGCTGTCGGTTTGCATGCAGGTCTATGTGCATGGCGACTTCGTCGACTCGTTCCAGCACGACTTCTACTTGGATTTGAACGTCGATCCCGACTTCTAAGGCTGCCTGCTTGGCTCGCCGCTAGTCGGCATAGGGCTCGCCCAGTTCATAGAGATACTCGAACGTGAAAATGCCCGAGTCATGCCCATCGCTGAAAACAATCTGGTAGGCGTAGTGCCCGACCGGATTCATCCCTTTGATCGATATCGGTGCCATCTCTTCCGGGCTGAGAACGGTCAGTTCGTTGGTCGGTTTGCTGGACTGGGCGGAGTGCTTTTCACGCGTTAACGCGTCGGGGCTTGAGTCACGCAGGTCACGCGGGCGATAAACTCGCTTCGTGTCGTCGCTCCAGTCGATCTTCAGACGGCCATCCGGTAGCAGGGCCAAGGCAGTGGGGTGTGCGCTCAATGTTTTAGCCCTTTCGCGAATCGATAAATCGTCGGCCCTTGCCTTCAAAGCGAGGCAAACTTCCCGATTCGACCAGTGTCACTTCGACCTTTAAGCCAAGCCGCAAGTGAAGTTCCTGGGCGATCCGTTCTGGCTCTTGCTTGCGGTCTTCAACTTCGACCGAAATGGCGTCCATCGCCCCGCGTTTCACAGCGGTCAGGCGATACTCGACCACTTCTGGGAAGCTGCGGAGGATCTGTTCGATCGAAGTTGGGAAAACGTTCACGCCTCGAATGATTAGCATGTCGTCGGTACGCCCCAGTACGCCACCTTCCAGCAGCACGAAGTTGCAAGGGCCAGCGTTATTCCAACTCGGACGAACCAGATCGCCGGTGCGGTAACGAATCACAGGCGAGCCGTAACGCCCCAGCGTCGTCAGGATCAACTCCGATAGTTCCCCTTCTCCGGCTGCGGTGCCGGTATCCAGCGAGATGAACTCGGGCAGGAAGAAGGCTTCGTTAATGCAGACACCGGTTTGATTGGCGTTCGAGAAGCCCCACGGTCCGACTTCGGTCGCCCCGCTATGGTCGATCACCTTGGCGTTCCAGGCCGTTTCAATACGCTCGCGAATCTCGGGAATCGAGCCCCCTGGTTCGCCCGCCAGCACCAGGCGACGCACGCCCAGTTCGGCCAGGTTGATGTGGTTTTGCTGGGCGACTTCCGCCATGTGCAAGGCATAGGTCGGCGTACAAAAGACGACGGTCGCCTGGTTGTGCTGGATCAGTTCCAGCCGGCTGATCGTGCTGAGGCCCCCACTGGGGATCGCCAGGCAGCCCCGTTTGGTGACCGCATCGAAGGCGCTCCAAAAGCCGATGAATGGTCCGAAGCTGAACGCGAAGAAGCAGCGGTCCGAGCTATTGATCTCCGCCGCATCGATCACGTACTGCCACGCATCGAGCCACCATTGCCAGTCCTCCTCGGTATCGAGAACCACCATCGGACGTCCCCGGGTGCCGCTGGTGCGATGGAACCGGACATATTGTTCGATGCCGTAGGTTCGGTTGTTCGCCAGGTCGCCATTTTCGTGGCTGCCGATCAGTTCGTCTTTGAAGGTAAACGGCAGGTTCGCAAGCTGATCGAGCGAGGTGAGCGGCAGCTTCACATCAGCGAATTTCTCAGCGTAAAACGCATTATGAGGCAGAATCGCGGCGAGCATTTCGTTCAATCTGGCCAACTGAAACTCGGCGAGATTCTCGGGACTATCGCAGCGAAAGGATTCGCGTTGTTGAGGGGTATTCTTTTGCATAGTTGAATCTTAGAGCGTCTCTCTGGCCGAAACCACCCGGGCATTTCCAGGGACCATACCCGCCTAACACGGTAACCGGAATTCGGGCTAAAATAGGAAGTTTCCATCCCCCAGCTTTCGCCCTACCGGAGAACTGCATGTCGTCTTCCGATGCCACGACTCAAAGCTCGCCTGCCAACAAGGCGGCCCGTGGAATTGTGTTCCTGACAGTCTTTATCGACTTGTTGGGCTTCGGCATGGTTCTACCGTTGTTGCCAATTTACGCCGACCAGTTTGTCGTCGACGAGGCTGGATGGATTATCGGGATGCTGATGGCCAGCTTCTCGGCCATGCAGTTCATCTTCGCTCCCCTCTGGGGAAGGCTCTCCGACCGAATCGGTCGCCGCCCGGTGCTCATGATTGGTCTGCTCGGCAGCGTCGTATTTTATACGTTGTTCGGTATCGGAACGGTCATGCAGTCGCTGACGGTCTTGTTTATCTCGCGAATCGGTGCCGGGATTGCCGGGGCGACCATCTCGACCGCCCAGGCCTACATCGCGGATACGACCACCCTGGAAGAACGTCCCAAGGGGATGGCTTTGATTGGGATGGCGTTTGGACTGGGGTTCACCTTTGGACCGCTGTTTGGTTACCTGGCTGTGCCCAGCGGAACTGGCGACCCAGGTCCTTGGCCAGGCTATGCCGCTGCCGGCTTGTCATTTGTCGCGTTGATGTTGGCATACTTCAAGTTGCCAGAAAGCCGCTCGTCGCACAGTCCTTCGGCGGTCAAGCAGAATCTGTCGGTAGCAGGTCTGCGGGATGCGTTGTCGGTCCCATCGATCATGCTACTGCTGGTCGCGTTGTTTGTGGTGGTGTTCTCGTTCGCTAATTTCGAGACAACACTTTCGATGCTGCTGAAAGGTCGCGAACGCGAATCGCAACCGTTTCAGTTTACGTTTGGTCAGGTCTGTTTGACCTATGCCTATATCGGCTTCACGCTGGCCTTGGTCCAAGGTGGCATCGTTCGCCGCGTAGCTGGTCGAATCAGCGAAGGCGTTCTCGCGTCGTTTGGGTGTGTGCTGATGATCGTCGGCATGCTGCTGATTTTGAAAGCGACGCAGTACCAATCGGTCGGTATGTTGCTAGGGGCTTTGGCCGTGGTGGTCGCCGGCTTTGGTTTTATGATGCCCTCGATCAACTCGTTCATCTCGCGCCGGAGCGATCCAGGCAAGCAAGGTGGCATCCTCGGTCTGGGGCAAAGCGTAAATTCGTTGGCTCGCATCGTTGGATCGGCACTGGGCATTCCGCTACTGAAGCTTAACATCCTCGCCCCGTTTGCGTTCTCGGCAGCGATCATGGGGCTCGGCTTGCTACTGGTAATCCTCGCCTCACGAAGCGGAAAAGACTTCGTGCCGAGCGAAGGGGATGTGTAGCACACGCTCCGGTCAAATGCGTTGCTTCTAGCGGTTCTTCGCCGGACAATAAGAGGACTCTCAACCTCATCCCCAGGAGTCTTCTCATGCATCGCATCTGCTTAACGCCGGTTCTCGTTTTGCTTTTGTCGGCAAGTTGCCTGGCGGATGAGTCGCTCTGCCGCTGGTCATACGGCATCGCGACCGATCAGAAACAAGAGCTTGATTTGGAAGAGCGTTTCGTGCGCTTGCAGAAGGCTCTCGGTACGCCGCTGGCAACGCAATACGAATGCAAACGCAATCCTGTTTGCTGTATGTGGGTCACGTTCTGGAAACCGAACCCCAGCGGCGACGGCTACTTGATCCTCGTTCAGCCCGGCGGAGCGATTCTGATGGCATCCGACCTGAGGCAGTTCGATCGGGCGATTGAACGCATCGAAGCCGAGGCAGTGCGAAAAGGGAATGAGGTTCACTTGCCGGTCGGCGTGATGACCAGCTATTCGGTCGCGGCATTGTCGCCAGCGAAGTAATTGCTACTCCCTAAGAGCTTTCAGAGCGATCGAGGGCTCTCTCTTGCTTCGCAATCGATCTTCTTTGGGCAAGGTAGTTACCGATGGCCAGCAGCGGAATAAAGACCATGCCGGTCCCGAGCATGCCCATCGTCAGGTTGAAGCGAAGTAGACGTCCGAGCAGTTTGCGGGCTTCGACGGGCTCGGCCCAGATGGTGTGTTCTTCCTGAATCGACCAGACCAAAATGCCGCGATAGGTGTGGTAGGTAAAGGTCACGTCGCCCGGTTGGGGCGATTCATGCAGATCGATTCCCTGGAAGCACTTTCGTAAAGTGCCCAGGCCGATGTTATCGATGCCGACCCACAATACCCAAATCGGAATCCCGATCAGCAGGAACGGCGAGAGCATCGTCACGATTACCAACAGAAATTTGCCAATGCTCATGGATTCCATTAATCTTCCAAGCCTGAGACGCTGCCGAGGGCTCGCTCAGGGTTTTCCAGGAATGCGGTAAGAAGGATCTGGGCCGAAAGCATGTCGAGGCGAGCCTTGCGCCGTTTCTTCGTCAGGCCTGCTCCCTGCAGCAAGTCTTTGGCCATGCTCGTGGTGAAGCGTTCGTCGTAGAAGGTCACCGGCACGCCGGTCGTCTCGAAGAGCCACTTGCCAAACTGCCGAGCCTCGAACGACTTCTGGCTTTCGTCGCCGCTCATGTGCACCGGCAAGCCGACAACGAACATGACGACCCGTTCTAGCTCGGCAAGTTCCTTGAAGTACTGAGCGTCTTTAGAAGGACTGCGGCGGTTGTAGTTTTCCAGTGGACTCGATAAGACTCGTTCTGGATCGGTAATGGCAATACCAATCCGAACCGTGCCGTAGTCGACCGCGGCGATGCGTCCTTTGTCCGGAATCGAGGGAAGCTGGTTGCTCATGCGTGATCGACGTTACAGGTAACGCCGCAGTTCCCCCGACTGAAGCTTTTTGACCACCTCGCGGATGTCTTCTTCCCGCGACTTGTCGGCAACCAAGGTTGCGTCCGGAGTATGGACAATAATCAACTCGTCGGTTCCCAGCGTCACGATCAGGTGGCCATCTTCACCCCGAACAATGCACCCGTTCGAGTCGATCGCCAGCACCTCGCCCAGGTGCGTGTTGCCTGCTTCGTCTTGCCCATGCAGACGGGCCATGCTTTGCCAGTTGCCAACGTCATCCCAGTTGAAGGGAGCTTCGACAACGACGATCTTCTCGTGATGTTCCATCACGGCGTAGTCGATCGACTTGCCTTTAATCGCCTCGAATTCCTGATCGAACACTTCCGCTTGCTGCGGTGTGCCCCAGGCATCGGCGATCTTCTGCAGGTGGCCAAGCATTTCTGGTTCGTGCTGCTTGAGGGCATCGAGAAACGTCTTGGCCTTCCAGATGAAGATCCCTGCGTTCCAGTAGAAGTTGCCAGAGTCGAAGTATTCCTGGGCGACTTCTCCCTTCGGCTTTTCACGGAAGCGGGCGACCTCAAAGGCCTTGATGCCGGTGGCGTCCAGCGGCTTGCCTCGCTCGATGTAGCCGAATGTTTCCGCCGCGTAGGTCGGCGTGATGCCAAAGGTGACGATCGTTTCAGGATCGGCTTCCACCAGGTTGGCGGCGGCCTGAATCGCTTCGCGGTAGACCGATTCGGGCGAGATAACGTGGTCGGATGGCATTACGACCATCGTCGCGTCGGGGTCATTCTTTTGAACCAGCAGCGCGGCCAGGCCGATGCAGGGCGCGGTGTCGCGTTTGTAAGGTTCCCCCACGATCGAATTGGCAGGGATCTGCGGCAGTTGTTCCGCGATCGGTTCGACCAAATGCTGAGCCGTGAAAATGTAAAGCCGCTCCGGACTTACGAGGTCCCCCATGCGCGAGCAGGTGGCCTGGATCATCGACGCTTCTCCGGTCATGCGGAGAAGCTGTTTCGGTTGAGCGTTGCGACTGGCAGGCCAGAATCGCGTGCCGGATCCTCCGGCCATCACAATTGCGTGCAGCATGATGCGTTCCTTACGCTTCGATGAGATTCGCTTGTGCCAACTCTGGCTGGGCGACGAGTTTCGCTTTCAATTGGCCAGCATCCAATGCGGCCAGCGGGCTGATTTCGACCTGGCGGTCGGCTGGGCAATCGACGCCGCATTCGGTCAGCCATCCGCGATAAACAGCACACAAAGCTTCTTTGGCGGCCTGTGGTGTGTCGGAAGGGGCACCGTCGGCATTCTTCACCGGGGCAAACCGTTGAGCCGGATCGACTTCGACGACCATCGGTGCCTTGGCTTGGGGAAGCAGGTCGAAGATGAATCGCTCGAACTTGATCGCATTCGGTTCCGTTGGCGAAACGACGTCGCCGGCCGGGCTGACAAACGGGACCTTCTTGATCGCCTTGTGCCACGGCAAGCTACCGGCCAAGGTCGACATTCGTTCCAGGAACGACGTCTTCACGCCATGCACGGCAATGTTGCCGGCCCAATGCTTCAACGTGCCATCTTCGATCGTTTCCGCTGCTTGCTCGGCGGGGAGTTCGCTGTACTCGACCAGTTGCAGTTGACCATCAAGTTCAGCCAGGATGCCGAGCTTTTCTTCAGGCAGCTTCTTCGAGACAACCTGCGTCGACATTTCGCTCTCGGCCAGATGATGCAGACCAAGGAATTCTGGTTCGCCCACATCGGCCAGGGGATTGTCGACCTGAAAGTAATAGATCTGTTCGATGCCGCGCTGTTTCATGTCGGACAGGCAGCCGCTCTTTACCAATGCGGCGAGCATGCCGCCGTGTCCGTCCGGGCTGAGGGCCAAGGCGTCTGGCTCGGCCAGCAGAAGCTGCTTGGTTTCCAAGTCGATCGCTGGCATCGTTCCCTGGCAGAAGATGTGCAGGTCTTCCTTGGGCAGGCCGAAGCGGTCGTGCTGCTCGAGAAACTCGATCGTTTCTTCGTGCGTCGCCGGGCTGGTCATCAGGTACAGCGGAATCGGTTTGCCATAACGGCGGCTGCGGGCAACGATCTTTTCCAGGTGAATCTGAAACAGCGTCTTGCCAGAAACGGGACCAATCGGGAACATCCCCTTCGGGTGCTCGAAACCGAGTCGGGATCCTTGACCGCCGGCGACCAGCAGGGCCGCGACTTTGCCTTCGCTGAGAAGTTTCTCCCCCACTTCCCGGGCCTCGGCCAGTTTCGCAGTGTCCTGGTCCTTCAGGCGAACGGCTTTCGGGGGATGAAGCTTGGTGTAGTCGCGCGGCGATTCGGCGTTATCGCCACCACTGGCAAGTTCCGGCAGCTCTTGAAGGTCGACTTGCTGAAGCTGGGAAGCCAGCTTCGCCGCGGTCCCTTCATCGCATACTGCCAGATACTGGGCCATTTCAGTCTGGCCAGCGGCGTTGAGTTGATCGATCAGTTCCTGTTGCGACGCCATGTTGCTCTCCGAGATTCGTTGGGCTTCTATCGCATGTTCGCGAGACATGTTTTAGGGCTGCACGTCATTATTGGAAACGTGCAAAGACTTACAAGGGACGCAGGGCACATCACGCGCCGAAACTGCCCTAAGTGGCCGACATCGCGAAATTCTTCGTGGAAAATTCGTGAAATGCCATATGAAATCAATATGAATGGATGGTAGACGAACGACATGATAGAATCGCGGCCACCTCGTGCCTGGCTCCCTCCTCACCCATTCGCAGGAATTCGATCGTGTCTCAGGTCAATGACGATCCGTTCAAGTCGCCCACGGCATCCCAACAAATGCATCGCCCGCCGGGCGAAGGAAACTCTGGTTTAATTCTGGCGGTCGCCATTATCAACTATGTTTTCGGTGGACTTCAGCTTGCGTGTGGTGCGTGCACGATTATCTTCGGGGCCGGCTTTTCGCAAATGATGATTTCCGTCGCCAATGAAGACCCCAACTTCAATGCCGAAGGCAAAGCGGCGATGGGGTTAATCACCGTCTTTGTGATCGCCTTTGGCGTCGTCACCGCCCTGCTTGGTTTGCCGGTGATCTTGGCGGGCTACGGTGTGCAGTGTCGCCGAGAATGGGGACGCATCTTATCGATCGTTCTGGCGGTGATCGCGGCGTTCTTTGGGGTCGTGAGCCTGGTCGGGATGAGCCCGATCTGTCTGGTATATGGCGGCTACGCGATCTTCACGCTGATCGTTTTGTTGAACTCGGACAACGCTCGTATGTTTCGATAACGACGAGCCTTTCTGATGCCGGCCGGCTGCGGGAAGGGAGGTGGTGCATGAATGACGACGCGGAATCGATTCACGAATCCGAACTTGTTCCGGCCGTGCTGGTCGATGAGCCTAAGCCGCTGAATCTACAGATCCGAGTTCGGCCTGTACTGAAGCGCAAGAGAACGGCGGCGAGCTTTCCGGAAGGGCACATCTTTCTTGGGACCATCATCTGCTATGCGATCGGACTGTTTCAGATCATCGCGTCGGTGCTCATGATCTCGGTGATTCGTCAGATCATTGCGGTCTCGTACCGGCCGGTTGATCCGACCCGCGCCGCCATTGTTCAGGGAACCTACGTCGCGTTATGCGTCTGTGGATTTCTGATGCTGCTGGTAGGCATTGGCCTGCGAGAGCCGGGAGCTGCCTATCCCTTTTGGGGACGTATTCTGGGGCTGGCTCAGGGCGTCGCGGCGTTTGGTTTCGCGTGCTATGTCAGCAATCCGGCACTGCTCGTTCCGGCAGTGCTGGGGATGCTGGTGTTCGCTGCGATTCATCTCGAGCAAAAAGACCTGCGGCGCAAAGCGATGCTGCGGAATCAACCGCGATAGGAAACTGCCGCGTGGCTAGCAGGCTTCACGCATCTTCTTTTCCGCATCGATCGGGCAGAACGCCATGAATTCGAACACGGGAAGGGCTTCGACGGTCGAGGCGTCGCGTAGCTTCAGGTCGAAGCGAACGCCATTGGAAAGAACCTGACCTGGCTTGATCTGAACCTCGGGGCCTTCCAGTTGATGCAGTTCGACATGAGGCACCGCCGGCAGAGGAGGGCAGAAGCCGACATGCAAATAGGCATGGCGTTGCCCAGGCGTGAAGGTTGCCCGAACGAGGCCATGGATCTGTTCCTGGCCGAACTCGACCCCGCGCGTCAGACGTTGGGTGACGTTGAGTGGCAGGTCGAGCGATTCTTCTTCCAAAGCTTCTTCGACGGGCTCGTCCGCTTCCATTGAAGCAACGTGCAGGATCGGGGTTGCTGGTTCTGGCGTTGGTTCCATGCCAGGTTCGATTGCTGCCGGGGCTTCTTCCGCGATGGTTTCTGTTTTCGTTTGCAGCTTCTCGGTTGCTGCTTGGAGCCAAGGCGAGATCTTGTCGCCATAGAGCGTCGAAACAAACAGCGATAGCGTGATGCCCTCTTGGGCGAGCGCGGCGAACCAAAGCAGGAAGGTGGCGTAAGCCGTGATGGGTTGGAAGGTCACCGAGCGAGCCAACAAGATCGCACAGCAAAACGGAGCGACTGCGATGAGGGCATGGAACTTGTCGCCCAGGTCTTTCGGGGCCGCGACCAGCCAGGCGGCGCGGATCGAAGCACACCATGCTGCGGTCAGCAAGGTAATTGCCAGGGCAGGGCCGCTCGATAGAAAGCCCGCCCCTTCGGTCGACAAACGAATGCCACAAGCGACCAGCGAAACGGTGGCTAGCAAGGCGGTACCACCGACTGCCAGCGAAAGGCAAATCCCACGAAGCTCGGGCGAAACGGGCGTGTTGTGGCGTTCCATGCCGAAATTTCCTGCTGCAATGCGCAAAAAAAGGGTTCCTGTCGCGAAGTGTGACAGGAACCCCAAATTCTCGCAATGCGGAATCGGCTACGGATAGTACTAAGCCGAAACGGTGACGCCTGCCAGCTTTGCCAGCTCTTCCGCTTTGTCGGTTGCTTCCCATGGGAATTCATCGCGACCGAAGTGACCACCTGCCGCGGTAGCGCGGAAGATCGGACGACGCAGGTCGAGGTATTCGATGATGCCGCCAGGGCTGAGCGGGAAGGTTTCCTTGACGATCTCGGCAATCTTTTCGTCGTCGACCTTACCGGTACCGAAGGTATCGATATGGACGCTGACCGGATCGGTCACGCCGATGGCGTAAGCCAACTGAACTTCGCAGCGTTCGGCCAGTCCGGCAGCGACGATATTCTTGGCAACGTACCGGCCCATGTAGGCGGCACTGCGGTCGACCTTGGTCGAGTCCTTGCCACTGAAAGCACCACCGCCGTGACGGCCCCAACCGCCGTAGGTGTCGACGATGATCTTACGACCAGTCAGGCCGCAGTCGCCCATGGGGCCACCAACGACGAACTTGCCGGTTGGGTTGATGTGATAGACGATGTCGTCGTCCAGAAATTCTTCTGGCAAGCAAGGCTTAACAACCTTTTCGATGACGAAATCGCGGATCGTGGCGTTGTCGACATCGGCCGAGTGCTGGGTCGAAACAACGACGGTGTGAATACCGACCGGGCGATCGCCATCGAATTCGACGGTGACCTGGCTCTTGCTGTCAGGACGAAGCCAGTTGACTTCGCCGTTCTGGCGTGCTTCGGTCAAGCGATTGAGGATACGGTGCGACAGAGCGACCGGCAGCGGCATCAGTTCCGGAGTGTGGTTACAAGCGTAGCCAAACATCAGGCCCTGGTCGCCAGCGCCAATTTCCTTCCCCTTGGCCGAGTCATCGTTCACACCTTGAGCGATGTCTGGGCTTTGACGGTCCAGGGTCACCATGACGGCACACGTATCAGCATTGAAGCCCATGTCGTCGCTGGTGTAACCGATGTCACGAATGACCTGGCGGATGACGTCCTGATAGTCGATACGAGCCTGGGTGGTGATTTCACCAGCAACAATTGCCACACCGGTGGTGACCATCGTTTCGCAGGCCACGCGGCTGTAAGGGTCTTGAGCGAGCAAAGCGTCCAAGATGCCGTCCGAAATCTGATCGGCCATCTTGTCTGGGTGACCCATGCTGACCGATTCGCTAGTGAACAAATACTTTCCGGAAGCCACCGATAAATTCTCCTGAGATACAGGGCAGCGCTGCTGCGCGGGGAGGAATGGATACGCCAACACTTCGTCTCAGACCATTGGCGAATAGGGCATTATAGGGACAAGAGAAGATAGCGAACAACCGGGTAAATACGCTGAAATCTGCTTACAGGAAAGCAATTTCCCGCGGGTGAGACCAGTTCCTGGTGGGAGGTGTGGTTACAGTCGTTCTGGCGAGGCCAACGACTAAGCTGCCGTGCGAAATTTGACGATCGTCGGACGCTCGAGCAAAGGCATCAAGCCTTGCACGGTTCGCTCGGTTGCGCCTTGTTGCGCGAGGACCACATCGCGGGCCCGGGCCCCTTGGTTGTGACGCCAACCTTCGTCTGTCGCTGCCTTTACGACAAACGATGCCAACGACTGGGCGTCTTCGACCACGGTCAGTGCTTCGGCCGTACGAAGCCGCTCGGCGACATCTTTGAAGTTCCAGGTGTTGGGGCCAACCGCGACGGCCGCTCCGTAGGCCGCCGGCTCGATCATGTTCTGACCGCCTCGATTGCCTAAACTACCACCGACGAACGCAATATCGGCCAAACCCCACCAGGCCGAAAGTTCCCCCACGCTGTCGACCAGCAGGATCGAAGTTTCGTGCGGGGCAGGGGCAGAAAGTTGGCTGCGGCGGGCGAAGGGCTCGCCGCTCGTTTCCAGGAACTGGGCGACTTCATCGAAGCGATGGGGGTGCCGCGGAACCAAAAGCAGCTTCAGGTTAGGGACCTGCTGCCGGGCCGTTTGATAGGCCTGAAGGATTGTCGGCTCTTCGCTATTCTGGGTGCTGCCGGCCAGCCAGACGAGGTCGCAAGGGCCAAGCCCGGCCAGTTCCCGAAACTGATTGGTCTGGGGATTGTTGCGGTCGGGCGTGATGCCATCGAACTTGATCGAGCCGGTGACCTGGACGCGATCGACATCGGCTCCCAGTTCGCAGAACCGCAGGGCATACGATTGATCCTGAGCTCCGATCCAGTCGAGCTGTTTCAGGAGGGGGCGGACGAGCCACGAAAGCTTGCGATAGCCGCGAAGGCTTTTCTCGCTCAGGCGACCATTCACGACGGCGATCTTGGCGCCGTGACGGTTGGCGAATCGAATCAGGTTTGGCCACATCTCAAGTTCGACCAAAAGAACCGCGTCGGGTTGAATTCGACGATACGCTTGGTCTACCGCCCAAGAGAAATCGAGCGGAGCATAGCTGACCGTGTGGTCGGCGTACTTGGTCAAGGCAAGGTCAAAGCCAGCCTTGGTGGTCGTGGTGATATGAAACGTGGTGTCGGCATGTTGCTTCTGAAGCTCCGCGATCAGGGGAGCCAGCAAGTTGACTTCGCCCACGCTGACCGCGTGCAACCAGAGGTGCTGCGGCGAATCTTCAGGACGCGAAGGAACGCGTCCCAGGAACTTCTGAGCGAAGCCTTCGCGATACTTTCCCTTCGTGAACGCTGCCCATAGCAAATACGGAGAAAGGGCGGCAATCAAGGAAAGGTAAGTCAGATTTAGAAGCCAGGTGAGCATGTGGGATCCGTCCCGAAATTGCCACACTTCGCATGGAACCTCGTCCCGTAGTTGGGACGAGGGAAGTTGCCCTGCTGGGCTTACGTTGCCGAGTCCTGCTTCATGCAGCAGGCCTTGTACTTCTTGCCGCTGCCACATGGACATGGATCGTTGCGGCGGATCTTTTCGCCGACGTTACGAATCGGAGCGGTCACTTCGACTTCGCCTTGGGTGTTCGAGATGGCCTGCTCTTGTTCGCGAGCCATGTCCCCCAAGCCAGCGACCGAGTCGTGACGTGCTTCCGATTCTTTCCAGGTCGAGCTGACGAACTCTTCATTCAAGTTTTCAACCTTGAAGACCAGGTCGGTAACACGTTCGCCTACGCTGCGCCACATCTGCTCGAACAGACGCATGCCTTCGCGTTTGAATTCCACCTTCGAGTCGACCTGGGCATAACCGACGAAGCTGACGGCTGAACGAAGATGGTCCATCGCCAGCAAGTGATCCTTCCAGGCGGTGTCGATCAGTTCGAGCAGGACGCTTCGTTCCATGCGGGTCATTTCCGGACGGTATCGCTCGTAAACTTCTCGCAGCAGGCGTGCTTCGAGTTGTTCTTTGTCGAGCTGTTCCAGTTCTTCTTCCGGAATGTCGGCCGAGATGTTCGTCTGGATCCAAGCCTTCAGCGAGCCGAGCTTGCCATTGCCACCGCTGATGACCGACAGTGTCTGGTCTACCTGGTGGTCCTGGTAAAGCTGTTCGACTTTGTCTTCGACAACTCGCATCTTCTCGCGAGCGACGTTCTTGTGCTGCTCGCTGAGCGGGATGAGGAGTTGCTGGATTTCTTCTCGCTGCTTGCTCTTGAATTCTTCGGTGTCGAGTGGCGTCTCGAAGCGACTGCCGGCCCAGTTGAGCAGGCCTTCGCGATCGAGGCGAGCATGACCGCCGCTCTTGTCGCTGAACTTATACATACCCGTCAGAACCGGATAGACCGCTTCTTTGTGGTCGTAAACTTCAATCGCCTTCTGTTGGACTTGCTGGACAACGGCAGAGGTTGCCTTGTCGCGAAGTTGTTCGATGTCGATGTTGAAACCGAACTTGTAGTGGCACCAGTGATTCAGCGTGTTCAGGCCGAAGTCCTTATCCAGGAACTTCTCGCCATCGCTCAGGTCAATCTTGTCGATCGCTTCGTGGGCTTTGGCAACGAGGAACTCGTCGACCTGACCACGGCCGATCTTCTTCAGATCGCGATCGTTGAGGTTCAGCTTCCACATACCATTGGCGAAGCGAGCCATCGCGCCCCAGTTCCATTCCGACTCGTCTTCACTGTCGGGCAGGTTCTCGTCGATCGACGCCATGATATTCGTTTCGGCGGCACGCTGGGCAACATCCTTGGCATACGATTCGGCAGCTGGGAAGTCGAGCCCACGCAGGTCGCGGGTTTGCAGTTCGCAAGCCAATTCGCTACCGGCCCACTTGGCGAACGTTTCGACGCCGAAGTCTTTTTCCATGAACATGCGTACGTGGT
Organism: Bremerella sp. JC817; assembly: GCF_040718835.1. Lineage (NCBI taxonomy): Bacteria > Pseudomonadati > Planctomycetota > Planctomycetia > Pirellulales > Pirellulaceae > Bremerella > Bremerella sp. JC817. The sequence goes on from NZ_JBFEFG010000247.1 coordinate 54,972, forward strand.
AATCGACCTGTTCGCCAACCATGTCCATGATCAGGTCACGGCTGTCGCCACCTTCCAGGATCAATTGGCGGAAGGTGTAAACACGCTTGCGCTGCTCGTCCATCACCTCGTCGTATTCGAGCAGGTTCTTACGAGCCTCGAAGTTTTGTTCTTCGCGTTTCTTCTGGGCACCCTCGATACGACGCATGATCATCTTGCTTTCGATCGCGTCGCCCGGCTGCGGCCGCATGGCGGCTGGCATACGTTGGATGAAGTTCTTCGCCCAGTCGCCGAAGTAGATTCGCATCAGGTCGTCTTCCAGCGAGAGGAAGAACCGCGAGCTACCTGGGTCGCCTTGACGACCACAACGACCGCGAAGCTGAAGGTCGATACGACGCGATTCGTGTCGTTCGGTACCGAGCACGTGCAAGCCGCCCAGTTCCTTGACCTTCTTGCCCATCGCCTTCATCTGTTCTCGCTGTTCAATCTCGTTGACCAGCGCGTCCCATTCTTCTTGCGGGACATCCAGACGGGTTGGGTATTTGTGCTGTAGCTGAGCCCATGCCATCGTTTCTGGGTTACCACCCAGGATAATGTCGGTACCACGACCAGCCATGTTGGTGGCGATGGTAACGGCGCCGATGCGACCGGCCTGGGCCACGATATCCGCTTCGCGCTTGTGTTGCTTGGCATTGAGCAAGTCGTGCTTGATGCCGCGTTTGTCAAGCAGTCGCGAAAGCCGTTCGCTCTTTTCGATGCTGACAGTACCGACCAGGACGGGGCGGCCTTTGTATTGGATTGCTTTGATCTTGCTGCGATCGACGGTGGTCGGCTGCTTCTGACCCTTCGGGTGAATTTTGATCGAAGCGTCGGTTTCTTCCAGGATATCGCCCCACAGTTCGTCGCCGTTCTTGAACATGACGACGTCCCACTTGTTGGTGCGTTCAATCTCGTCGGCAACGGCTTCGTACTTCTCTTGCTCGGTCATGAAGATGACGTCGGTGTACGTGATACGCTGCATGTGCCGATTGGTCGGAATGGCGATCACGTCCAGCTTATAGATCTTCCAGAGCTCGCCCGCTTCGGTCAAAGCGGTACCGGTCATACCAGAGAGCTTGTCGAACAGCTTGAAGAAGTTCTGCAGGGTGATCGTCGCGAGGGTCTGCGTCTCCTCTTTGATCTTCACGCCTTCTTTGGCTTCGACGGCCTGATGCATACCGTCACTCCACTGACGGCCTTCCATCTTACGACCAGTGTGAACGTCGATGATGACGATCTTGCCATCTTCGACCACGTAGTCGACGTCGAGGTTGTACAGGTAATGGGCTCGCAGGGAGTTGTCGATCAGATGCGGCCACTCCATGTTGCCCGAGGTATAGAAGCTCTCGACACCGGCCAGGCGTTCTGCTTCGCGAACACCATCTTCGGTCAGGTTGGTGGTGCGGTCTTTCTCGTTGACGACGAAGTGCAGGTCTTTCTTCAACGTCCGAGCGATGCGATCCGCGTCGCCATATTTGTCTTTGCTGACGTTGGCCGGACCGCTGATGATGAGCGGAGTTCGGGCTTCGTCGATCAGAATGTTGTCGACTTCGTCGATGATGGCGTAATGCAAACGGCCTTGCGACTGTTGGTATTCTTTCGGGAAGCGATCGTCCCCGCGCGCGGCGCCCCGCATGTTGTCGCGGAGATAGTCGAAGCCAAATTCGTTGTTCGTACCGTAGGTGATATCGCAGTTATAGGCTTGCTGGCGGTCGCGAACCGACATGTCGTTCTGGATGGCATTCACGGTCAGGCCCATGCCGCGATAAAGCGGTGCCATCCATTCCATATCGCGGCGAGCGAGATAATCGTTCACCGTCACGACGAAGACGCCTTTACCTTCCAGGGCGTTCAGGTACGCCGGAAGTGTGGCGACAAGCGTCTTACCTTCACCGGTGACCATTTCTGCCACGTTGCCGCGGTGCAGAACGATACCACCAATGAGCTGAACGTCGTAATGCCGCATCCCGAGGAAGCGTTTACCTGCTTCTCGGCAGACAGCGAACGCTTCGACAAGGATGTCGTCGAGCGTTTCGCCCGAGGCGAGACGTTGCTTGAAGAGACGGGTCTGGTCACGAAGCTCTTCTTCCGAGAGGGCTTCGTACTTGGGTTCCAGTTCGTTGATGGCATCAACGAGCCCCTGTATCTTCTTGATATATCGGGCGTTAGAAGATCCGAAGGTCGACGTGATCAACCGTTCGAAGCCGCTAAGAAGACCGCCGAAAAAGAGGCTGATCTTTTCCCAAATCTGTTCCAAAATCTCCATCGCAGAATATCACCTGGGGTGGGGATGAAAAAAGCACTAGCTGAGGCGAAACAAGACCTGATTTGTAGACACCGCCGCAACTGAACCGTGCGCGCAAACCCTTCCCATCTCGTAGATTATAGGGATTGTTGAAGGGGGTCAACCGCGCTTGAAGGCTGGTGCCGGCACAGCTTGCTACCATGATATTCGCTCGAGGATCACTCTCGCTTACCCAGCTAGCGTAGATTTCGTGAAGTTTCGCGCTGGGAAATGATAGCAAACAAGCTGGTAGCCTGGCACCAATCTCGGTTCCTTCTCTCTTAGAAGCATTTTGACACCACGAGGTTACGCCCGCGTTGGGCACGCACCTGCCTGGGGGTTGCGTCGGCTGCTGCCATTTGCGATTCTCAGGCCAGCCAACGTCCACCCGAAAGACCTAGAATGAGCCAGTCTCCTCCTCCGAGTTCACCCAAGAAAGATATCGTCACGCGCGACATTGCTGGACGGCTCCTGTTTCTTGGGACCGGTACTTCGATGGGAGTGCCAGTGGTTGGCTGTGGATGCGATGTCTGCCAGAGCACGAATCCCAAGAACAAACGCCTCCGCTGCAGCGTGATCTTTGGCCTGCCGGGGGGGAACCTGCTGATCGACACGCCGCCAGATCTGCGGACGCAGCTTTTGAACAACGGGATTGGCATCATCCATGCCGTGGCATTTACGCACAGCCACGCCGATCACTTATTCGGCCTCGATGACGTGCGGCTCTTTCAGTTCTATTTAGGGCACGCGGTTCCTATCTATTGCGAACCGAACGTCGACGCCAAGATTCGCAAGGTGTACGACTACGCCTTCAGCAACGGGGTCCAAACCCACATCGGCTCGCGGCCGGCCCTCGATATGCGAGAGATCGGAACCGCTCCATTCGAAGCCCTTGGCAGCGAGATCATTCCGATTCGCCTGCAGCATGGGCCCAAGTTCGAGGTGCTCGGCTTTCGCGTTGGCAACGTTGCCTACTGCACCGACACCAACAAGATCCCGGATGAAAGTTGGGAGAAGTTGCAAGGGCTTGACTACTTGGTACTCGATGCCCTGCGGCCAGATCCGCATCCGACTCACTTCTCGGTCGAAGAGGCGGTGGAAGCGGCGCAGAAGATCGGGGCGAAGCAAACCTACTTTACCCATATCTCTTGCCGACTCGAGCACGAGCGAACCAATCATTGGTTGCCCGAAGGGATGGAACTCGCCTACGACGGACTCGAGATCCCGCTAACTTGATCGTTGCCGCTTTGACGCTTAGCTGCGCGGAATGATCCAGCACGAGTCGTGCTTTTCCATGCCAATGTGCGGGTAATAGCTGGCTGCCTTGGGTGCTGCCAACAGAAGCAAGATGGTGTGCTTGCCGGCTGCTTCATGGGTTCGCGAGATCAACTCTTTGCCGATGCCTTGCTTCTGGAACGCTTCGTCCACCGCCAGATCGGCCAGGTACGTTGCGTGGGCAAAGTCGGACATGCTGCGTGCGATTCCAATTAATCGGCCTTCGCTTCGGGCAGTCACCAGGATGTCGGCATTGGCGACCATCTTGCTCAGCTTCTCACGATCGTCGGCAGGACGACGTTCGGCCAGCGTGGAACGTAGAAGCACATCCAGATACTCGTCGACAGAAAGATCTGGCTCGATGTTGTATTCGATCATGGGGCAATCGCAGGGTGACAAAAGAAAGAACCGCTGGCTAAGACACGCAGGTCCGCCAGCGGTTCATCATAGTTCCGCGGATCGTCTTTCACCAAGGTGGTTAGGCAACCAGTGTTTCCTTGCCTGGCTTGCGACCGAAGAGTCGTGGGATGAACATCGGCACGGTCTGTTGATACTCGCGGTAGTCGTCGCCATGGAACTCGACCAGGTCACGTTCTTCGACGATCGCGGCCAGGCCCATGTAGGCGGTCATGCCGATGGCAAACAACAAATGGCCAGCGGTCATGGTCGGCGTGAACCAGAAGGCTGCCGTCCAAGCCAGGTACAGCGGGTGACGAACGATGCTGTAGAGCAGGGGAGTGCGAAATGGCAGCGGGCTGTATTCGCGTTCTTTCATGTGCAGCCAGGCCTGACGCAGCCCAAACAGATCGAAGTGATTGATCATCAGGCTGACGACCGGGACCATCGTAAATCCGATCAGGTATAACCCCCACAACAACGTCCGCATCGCAGGGTTCTGAACGTCCCAGATCACCATGTCGATCCCTTGCCAGCAGCCCATAACAATCGCCAGCACGACGATCGATGCGAAAACGTAGGTGGCTCGCTCCATCGGGGCTGGGACAATCTTTGTCCACATCTGCTTAAATCCTGGCCGCGCCATGGTCGAATGTTGGCCAGCAAACAGCAAGATCAAGGCAACGTCGACAGCGATCGCGCCGGCCAACGGAAGGCTTGAAGGCGTATCGATGGTCACGGGAACGAGGATGCCTGCGAGAAACGCCATGAAGTACGCGGCAATTGCCAGGAAGCCCAAGTAGCCAAGGATCGCGTAAAGGAAGGTGAATGTTCGTGCCATGATCGGATACCTTTTCGTGTAGTCGAATGAACGAGTGGTTGTTGATTCATCTCGGCGACCAGTGCCAAGACACGGCATTATCGGGGAAGGAGGCGATTCGTCGCGTTTACTTCTGGTACACTTCTGGTTGACTCGTGGTACACCTAAGAGTCGGGCAAAAGTGCTAAGGGGGAAATTATGGTCAAAGTGCCAACTCGAGATCGCTTGATCGAGGCCGCGAGTAACCGCTTCTATCGCGATGGCTTTCGCAATGTCGGTATCGACCAGATCCTGACCGACGTAGGTATCAGTAAGACCGCGTTTTATAAACACTTCGAGTCGAAAGACGACCTCTTGTTAGCTGCGCTAGACGAAAAAGGGGACTGGCTTTATTCGATGTGCCAGAAGGTCGTCTGGGAGCGAGGTGGTCCGACACCGGAAGGGCAACTTCGCTCGATTTTCGATCTCGTCGATATGTTCCTCGATGACGAAAAATTTCATGGCTGTTTCTTCGTTCGTGCCGCCATGGAGTTCCCTTTACCGCAAGAACCGGTCTTCCAGGCCGCCGCCCGCAACAAGATGACGGTCGAGTTGTTCATCACGCAGTTGGCTCGGAACTGTGGCGTTGAACAGCCAGAGGACCTTTCGCGCAAGCTCTGCCTGATCATTGAAGGGGCGTACGTAACCCGGCACGTGACCCAGAACCGCGATACCAAGCGAATGACGCGCGAACTGGCCGACATGATCATTGCGGAAGCTCTCGACAGCCGTTCGGCCGAGCCCACCGCTTAGTCGGCCGAAATCTTTCTGTCGCAAATCTGCCTCAGGCTCCCTGATCGTTCGGTAGTCTGCAAAGTAAACTAAGAAGCTGGTGATTCATGCTTGCCATCGGCACTTTCAGCCGACGACCAGGCTTCCTCTGACTTTGTTCGCAATCTTGTGAGTTCTATGCAGTCGATTTCCGCGATCGATCGTCGTCACTTCCTGGCATCTTTGCTCGCTTCCGGCAGCTTGCCGTTTCTCGATTCGATCGCCGAAGCGGAAGAGGCTGCGGCATCATCTGGCGGCGATGCCCTGGTCCGCTGGTGGCCAGTTCAAAAGAAGCCGGCCTCGGTCATTCGTACGACGCTGATCGAAGATCTGCCGGTGGTGCATGGCGAAGATGGCCAGCAATCGCAAGGAACCTTCGGGGCTCTTTCAATGTTGCTGCAATCGCTGTCGGGGCTCGCCGCTCAGGCAGTCAACGAAGAGCGATCGGACGAACTGATCTGGATCGAAACCAATCATCCGGCTTACCGGCGTTGGTATCGAGAGACGATCGCGCGGACAGGGATCGTCGACCAAGGGCAGCTCGACGTGTGGAAGTTGTTGGCTCGCTGTCAGCAGCGTGATCTGGTGAAGGGCTACGTGTTGATGCGGCTCGATCGATCCGAAGGAGCCGAGCATCAGGTCCGCGACAAGATCGACGAATCAGTCAACGTCGCCACGGCGCTATGCGGTGTTTTAGGAGCGATCTTGGTTGACGAAAGCTTGGAAGAACAGATCCGGGAACTTGGCTTCGAGAAACTCGCCGATGCCCGGCAGATGACGCTGGCGGACTGCTTTGAAACGTATCGCGACCAGTTCAATCGAAGCTTGATTCTGGCTCAGGATCCGCGCAAGCCGTTCATGCGCGAGCTCGCCATTGCCCATCGCTGTCTGGTCATCCATGGTCAGGCGAAGCCAGTTCCGCAGATCTTGCGTTGGCTAAAGCCACTTAGCAGTGTGCTTGGCTGGAATGCCGGCGATGAAGGTGCCCAGGTTCGTCAGTTCTCGGAATATGGTCACGTGCTGACGGTTTCGGATTGGGCTCGTGGGATTCCGCTGCTGTCGGTTGCCTACGACGAACAAAACTTGCCAAAGGTCGGGGGCATCGATCCTGCGAAGATCGATTGGTCGTGGCAGGGCCCATGCCATGCGATGGTGATGAGCGACGGCGACAACGTTCAATGGGCACTCGGCGATTTCACCGAGACTTCACGTCGCGAGTTCTGGGACGATCCGACCCATGGTTGGTTGCCCTTTTCCTGGACGACCCCGACGATTCCGCTCGCTCAAGCGGCGCCGGTGGCTGCCGACTACCTCGCGAAAACGAGGCGACGGAATGTTTCGCTGGTCGAGTTCGGAGGCGGATATATCTTTCTCGATTGTTTCGGACGACGACGCGACGAAGCAGATTTGCTCGATCAATACGCCATCCGCTTGGCGGCCTGGATGAAGGCGACCGATACCCGCGTGCTGAGTCTGCTGATGTGGGACATCGACAGCGAAGAGGCTCAGCGTGCCTATCAAACATTGGCCCGACGCATGCCAGACCTGGTCGGGATAATCGCGATCGAGTACTCGCCGTACGAAGGAGGCGAGGGCAGGGTGTTTTGGGTCGACAACGGTCAGGGGAGCCAGCTGCCGGTGATGACCTGTCGTTATGCCTTGTGGGCTCAAAGCAATCGGCCGAACACTGGTTCACCAAGCGAAGTCGCGGCGATGGTTCGTCGCGATCTGACGGCAGCAACCAAGCCCGAAGATCAACTCGCTTGGACGATCGTTCATGCGTGGTCGTGGTTTCGTGATGCCAACCGACCAGAGGAGGAAGAAGTGCGGCAGCAAGGTGCCGAACGACGTGGAGCCCGGCGTGGGCATGTGGTTGCTCATTGGTGCCAGGAGAAGCTGGGAGACGACGTTCGTCCGGTCTCGATCGAAGAACTGCTCTGGCGGCTTCGCATGGCGAAAGACCCCGAGCGAACCCGTCAGGCGATTCAATCGGAAGAGTAGCTCTTCACAGAATGCCGCTTGGTGGCGTCTTCTTCGGCGGAGATCGCTTCGTGTTGCGTTTCGGCATCTTCGTCGCTGCCGGCGGCCAAATCACCACGAAAGACTTCCTCCCAAAACTCGATTGCTCGCTGTTCGTATTCTTCAGGACGCGTATGCCAGCAGTTTGCGTGAGAGGCCCCATTCACTTTCCAGAATGTCTTGGGAGGTCCAGCCGAATCGTATACAGTTTGCGAGGTGTCCTCCGGGAAGAGCTGATCTTCTTCCGCATCGATAATAAAGATCGGCCGAGGCGAGATCTCTTTGACCGCCGTGCGAGGTTCCACCAGACGCAGTTTCGTACCGAGCGACCAGTCGACGATTGTCCGCAGGAATCCACCAATCAAATTGCGAGGAGCGCGGGTTAGCTTGTTCGCGACATGTCCCAACATGATGGTCATGGAAACGAAGGGACTTTCAGCCAGCACACCTCGAATATCACGATCTTTCGCGGCAGCCATAATTACACACGCGGCGCCGAGCGAAAGCCCATGCAGACCTACCAATCGTGGGTCGACTCCTGGCTGGCGGCGTATCCAATCGACGGCATGTAGCACGTCACGCCATTCGAGAAAGCCGAGGGTCGAAAATCCCCCTTCGCTATCGCCACGCCCACGGTTGTCGTACAGCAGGACGCTGTAGCCAGCGCGGTATAAGTACGAAACGTGTGGCATCATTTCAAGCGAAGGGCCATCGATGCCATGCACGACAACGATCGCTTTGTCACTGGAACCTTGCCAGAATCTTCCACGCAGCATCGTTGATTTTTCGCCGGAGAACTCCACACGCTGCGGTGCAGGTAGCGAGAAGTTGCGGGGACGATAAGGATCGACGATTTCGCCCGCCTTGTAGGTCCCGCTGAGCAGCTTGCGAACGAGGATCCGTATTCCCGCTGCAAACCCAATCAAGACGACCGTTAAAATAGCGGACGTTATCCAGATTCCGTTCATGATCGCTCTTTAATTGACGCGGACCGGCGCGATACTACCGTCGGTGCGGGCAACCGGTTCGAACAGTTCGTCGGACTCGAATAGTTCCTGAGGCGTGATCATGCCTGGCTGCTGTTCGAGAACACCGTTGCCGTCATACTCAGGCTGAGATTTCAAGCAATACGCCCCGAGAGCGCTGCAGAGCCAGCGGCTGTCGTCTTCGATTAGTGAATCGACCGCCCGGTTCGCTTCTTCCGAGGTCAGCCAATTGACGATCCAGCCGAAGAAGTTCTTCTGCAACGCAAGATTGGCCGTGGTGGTGTAGTCGAAGTCGGTCCCGAGTTGTTCTTCCGCCGTCTCCGCGATGCGATCGGCCAGATCCGCCGTCAAACCTTTTGGCTTACGGAAGATGACGTAGCGGTCGTCCTTCGGCCAGTACTCGACGCTCAGCTTCGAGCGGACAACCCCCTTGGGATACGCCGCTTCGACGCATTCGTCTTCGCCGGTAACTACAAAAACGTGCGAAACCGTGACGTCCGAAATCTGTTTCCACTGTTGAACCTGAGCAATACCCTTCGAGAACCAACTGCCGGCATGATTAAAGCCGATCCAGCCGCGTTCGTAGTCTTGCCCATACGTTGCCGGTGTTGTGTTGAAAATCTTAATGGGTGCCATGGTCCTATGTTAAACTCAAAAACGGGTGACATGGTTGTTAGGTTGCCGCGCCTTGCCCTGCTTCCAGTGCCGGTAGTTCCGCTGTGCAATGAGCGCAACGCGTTGCCCGGTAAGGAATCGTCGACAAGCAGTAAGGGCACTTCTTGTTTTCAGGGTCGCCTGGTTCCGGCTTCTGACCACCGAAGGTGTCTTCCAGCCTCTTATCGAGCTGGTTCACCATGCGGATGAGCAGAAACATGGCGAAAGCGACGAGCAAAAACGAGATGATATTGTTGATGAACAGCCCGTAGTTGATCGTCGTCAGACCAGCGGCTTGGGCCTGGGCCAGCGTCGTGATCGATGGATCTGTTTCCTTCTGGTTCAACACAAGGAACAAGTCGGAGAAATCGCTGCTGCCCAAAACGTAGCCAAGCGGAGGCATGATGACATCACTCACCAGGCTCTTGGCCACCGAAGTAAATGCGGCGCCGACCGTGAAGCCGACTGCCATGTCCATCAAGTTTCCCCGCAGCGCAAACTTCTTAAAGTCGCTGATCACCCCCATGGTGCGCATCCTCGTTACGGCATGTGATTGTTGTACGTTGCAAAGGTGCAACTCTCATGCCATTTTGGGCAAGATATGCCGGCCCCGACAATGCGAATGCGGCTTATCTACGGATAAAACCGGCGATTGGCTCGGTTTGCGGGTGTTTCGCTCAATAACCGTGATCGAACGATTGCTGAACACTCGGTCGCATTAAAACCAAAATGGTGAAGACGCCCAGGACCGTTCCCAGGGGAAACATCAAACAGGTGGCACCAGCTACCACCATGCAAGCCGTGTAATTCCGACGCTTCGGAAGCAGCATCGCAATCAACAAGTTGCCGACGATCATGATCAGGTTGATGCCCATCAGCACCAGGATGAAGAGCATGAAGACCGCGCCAAAGGGACGCATCGCTTCCGGCTGCGGTCCCCCAGAAGTAAACGCTAAGACGAACAACAACTGAATTCCCAACACGATCAAGCCCAGGACGTCGAACGCCGCCATCACGTAATAAAAGATCGACAGCATCTTCAAGTGCTGCTCGTCGTTGGAGTCGACTTCGGGGCTTGGGTTGCTGATTTCCATGAACGCTTGTCGGCGAAGAGTAGTAGTTAGGTGCACTTACCGCGAGCAACCATCGCTGAGTTGGCGATGATTGCCAAGGCTGATTGGCGGGGCGAAGTGGTTTAGTGCATTTCCGTTTCAACCACACCGATGCCACCACGATAGTAACTGAACGTGACGTTCGGGTGATCGGCCAGCAGCGAAATCGGAACGCTGGTGTCGGCGATCCCTTTGCTGATCATCAAGGCGGACAGCCGAATGCCGAACGGATTGTCGTGATGCCCTGGGTGCCAGATCGAAACGCGTTCTGCTTTCCAGGTTTCTTTTGGTCCGACGGTGCAGGCCCGAGTTGGGACCATTGGTACGTATCCACCCCCGCTCGTACGAGCGTTCTGAATAACAGTCATCGGATGCAAGTCGGTCACGCGCGTCCCGAGGGCTCGGTACACTTGTGGCGGCGGCGGAGCGTCGACGTAATCTCCTTCGCGTTTGGGGGGATCGTTGAAGGCCCAGTGTTTGACTTCGCCCTGGCCTCCTTGCATCACGACGCAGCGGATGTCGTCGTAAGAACCGGAATACGCATCGAGGTCACCGGTCGGGAAGTGCAGATTCGCTTCTGGAATTGCCAGCTTGGAATCGATACGGTCAAAGCAAAGGTCTTTGTCTGCCTTAGCGAATGACAACGGAAAGTCGACCGCGACTGGAATGTCGTTCGCGTCGACCCATTCGTCCATGCCCCAGAAGTGAGCGTCGTGCTTCTTGAGGTTGAGCCTCAGGGCGTTAACCATCCGCGCGACGAGCGGCAACTGTTCGGTCGGGCCAATCGGACCACAGATGCCGCAAGGATTGTCAGGCGTGCTTTGCTGCCAGGCTTCGATGTATTCGAGGGCTTCGGCGCAGTAAAGCTCTTCCAGCGTATCGAAGATACGAACCTCGAAGCCGGGACGCGAGAGCTGCAGCAGATCGTCGGCGGTCAGTTTGGCGGCATCGGCCAACAGGTGTTCGTCCAGCGTTGTGTAGTCCCACCACTGCGGTGCCACTTTGCTAATCGGTCGGGCCATCGTCGATTCCTTGCGTCTGGAGGAGGGAGGTTGTCAGCGGAGGCGGCATCAGGGGAGAAGTTCTGCGAGCAAGTCGTTCTGCGGAAACGCATGTCCGCGATGTTGCCGAAACGACTCGGCGTAGGGCTTATGGATCAACTCGCCACGTTGGGCGGAATGCCGCTTCATGGCGTCGATATATTCGTCCATGCCGTGATGGGCCCGTAACCATTCACGCTGCGAAGCATGGCAGGCGAGCATCTCGGCTTTGGTTTCGATCACCTCCGACACATCGATTGTCACTGTTGGCGTGACCATCTCGCCGGTGTAGGGATTCTTGCCTTCGATCGGATCGGCGTAGTAGAGGTGCGGAATATGGGCATCGGCCGGCAAGGGCAGTGTCGAAGCGTTCGGAATCGGAAAGCTGAACGCGGCGCTGCGAGCCAAAAGATGGGTTTGTTCGTGATCGAGCATGTAGTCTTCGCGCGGGTGCGTGATCACCAGGTGCGGACCGATCTGACGAAAGAGATTGATTGCCTTGCGGTTGGTCTCTTGGCTGAAGACGACATTCACGTCTGGCTCGGCCAGCGAGTGATAGGTGCCGCCGATCAGTGTCGCCGCGTCGCTGCCTTCCTGTTTGCGAATCGCGGCAATTTCTTCACGCGAAAGCTTATCCGAGCCGCAGTCGCCATTGGCCGAAGTCGCGATGTGCACCTCCCAGCCCAGCGATGCGAGGCGAATCAGAACGCCCCCGCACAAGATCTCGGCGTCGTCAGGATGGGCCATGAAACAAAGGACAACGGGCTTGGCTGGGCTCAAGGATCGCTCCCGGTCAACAATTCAGGAAGGTAGTCGCAGGAAGGGGGCCAGGACGGCGCGATGGAGGTGGCCAAAGTTTACCAAATGAATAGGCGATCGCCGAAAAGAATTTTCAGGTGTCCGGCAAAAAGAAGTTCGCAGGGCACGCGCATGAAAAAAGGCCCTGATTTACCAGGGCCTTTTCGCGTTTCAAGAGATGGCGATCGTCGGGCGAACCTAGTTGTTCGCGGCGACCTTCTGCTGTTCGAGCAGCTTGACGTAGTCTTCGGTGATCCGAATGACTTCGTCGAAGTAGTAATCGCGATCAACGATCTCGTTAGGATCTTTATCCTCAGAGTTCACGAGGCTTTCGATTTCCTTTTCCCGTTCGCTCAGGGCTTCATATTCCGCCATGAACTTCTTCTGGTTCAGATCGACCTGTTTCTTGTCTTTCTGTTCCAGGTAGGTGCCGATCATCTTGTTCAGCTTGGCGAAGTCTTCGGAAGACTGCACCCGCTGCTGCGACAAGCGATTCAGCTCGGTCACGATCGGAGTCGCGTTGGCATTGCTCTTCGGGAACTCGGTGGTGCGGACCGTATCGAACGGAACCGGGTAATCGAGGTCACCTTCAGCAATGTCCATGTTGGCGGTCAACGCTGGCAGTGGGACGTCGGCTTCGACACCCTTGAGCTGCGTGCTCTTGCCGCTTGGGCGATAGAACTTCTGTAGCGTGATCTTCAAAGCACCCAACGATGGAGGATTGACCGGGTTGGCACCCATCAGTTCTTCGCGACCCAAATCGAGCAGCGTTTGAACGGTACCCTTACCGTGGGTTTGTTCGTCACCGACAACGATACCACGACCGTAGTCCTGGATGGCACCGGCCAGAATTTCGCTGGCACTTGCACTCATCTTGCTGGTCAGCACGACCAGTGGGCCATCCCACAGCATGCCGCGGTTGATGTCCTTGTAAGGATGCACGTTGTTCTCGGCATCTTTGACCTGAACAACCGGGCCTTCGTCGATGAACAAACCGGTCAAGTCGATCGCTTCGGTGAGGCTACCACCACCGTTGCGTCGCAGGTCGAGCACAACCGCCTCGACACCCTTGATGCGGAAGTCGGCCAGCAGACGAGCGACGTCGACCGTGCTTCGCTTGACGTTCGGTTTTTGGGAACGAGCCGCTTCCATGTCCAAGTAGAACGATGGCAGGTCGATCCAACCGATCTTCATCTTGCGACCATCTGGCGTGGTGGCGTCGATCACTTCACCACGAGCTTCGCTATCGGTCAGGGCAACCTTGGCGCGGGTGATGTTGTAGATCTTGGTCTCGCCTTTACCCTTCTTCTTCACGCCAAGGCGAACAATCGAGTTCGCCTTGCCGCGAATCAGATCGACCACGTCGTTCAGCTTCATGTCGACCACGTCGACCATTTCACCATCGGTGCCCTGGCCCACGCTGACGATCACGTCTTCTGGTTCGAGCTTTTCTTCGGCGTTCTTTTTGCCGTGCTTGTCAGCCGCACCGCCTGGGATGACCTTCGAGACCTTGCAATAGCCATCCTCCGACAGCAGGGCAGCCCCGATGCCTTCCAGGTTCAATCGCATCTGGATGTTGAAGTTCTCCAGCGTGCCTGGCGACATGTAAGTCGTGTGCGGATCGTACGACGAAGTGATCGACGTCAGGAAGACCTCCAGCAGTTCGTCTTCGCTGGTCTGGGCGATTCGACGAGCGTAGCTGTGATAACGCTTGCCGATTCGTTCCTTGGCTTCTTCCAAGGTCTTGCCATCAGCCATTTGCGACAGCAGGTCGTACTTCAGACGCTTACGCCAGCGATCGGTCGCTTCGGCGTCGTTGGCTGGGTAATCAACCTTATCGCCGTCGGTCACAAACACTTCGTCATCGTCGAAGTTGAAGTTGTGGTCGGCCAGCAACTTGTCGACCGTTTCGACACGCTGCAGGGTACGCTGGATAAAGCGATCGTATACTTTGTGGGCGAACTCGGTGTTACCGCTGCGGATCTGGTCGTCCAGCAAGTTGCGGTTCACGGCGAATTCAGCGACGTCCTGCTGGGTGAAGTACAACTTCAGCGGATCCCAGAACTTCAGGAACTTGTCGAAGGCACGCTGGGAGATCGTATCGTCCAGCGGCATGTTCGAGAGATGATCACGAAGAAGCAGTCGCGAAACCATTCGCGAGATGTGACGTTCCGGCAGGTGCCGGTTCTGACCTGCTAGCGGCCCTTGGGCAGGCGCGTCCTTGGGAGCCAAGGAGGCTGCGACCAATGCGGCAAATGTAGCAATTACGGTGAATAGGAAGAACGCGGGATGGCGCAAATGTGTCCAATTCCGTCGAACGTTTGCCATGATATTTCCTTATCGCAAGTCGTGAGCGTAGTTTGAGCGATTAGCAGATTTGGGGGTATGCAGGAAGGTCATCCACTATCGTATAGGGCTGGGCAACTCCACTCAAGGTGAATGCTGGCTACCCTCTAGGATCGACAATCTTCTATCGATACGTCCAACAACCCACAAAAGTTGGCTGGGTTACGGATCAATTCCTGGCTTTTCCCTACCGTTTTTCGTGACCCGACTGGCAGGTTGAAGCGTAAATTCCATAAGATAAGTCAGGTGCAAAGTTTAGTCGCAAACTCCACGGTCACATACCGTAAGTGGGGTAATACGGGGAAGTCTCGGCCAAGCTGATGGCGATTTATAGCTACCTTAAAATGATTTCGGGCAACGGTCCGGGAAAGAACTTTCCCCTAGAGGCCTCGCGCGACAACCTTATCGGACGAGGGTTGGAGTGTGATGTCACATTGACCGATCCCCTCTGCTCGCGGGTCCACGCAGCGGTCTATTTCAAGAACGGAAAATGGTACGTTCAGGACCGAGAAAGCCGCAACGGCAGCTATTTGAACGACCAGCCGGTCCAAGAGGCCGAATTGAAAGATGGATCGCGATTAAAAGTTGGGGACACTGAGTTTACCTTTAACCACAGTGCCCAGCCCCCCACATCGCACGACGAATTGCCACCCAGCATCACGCAGACCATCGTCCGCAACATGCCGGTCAATCCGCAAGACACCAACCTGATCGCCCTGAAAGAACTAAAGGACTATCAGCAGGCTCAGCGGTTGCTACTGCTTCACCAGTTCGCCATCCGGTTGTTGGGCGAAGACGACCCAAATACCATCGTCCAAGTCACTTTGGAAATGGTGAAAGAACAGACCAAGGCGGTCGTCGTCGGGTTTTTATGGCTGAGCGACGACGGCAAGCTAAAGGCGAAACGGATCTACCCTGAGGATACCGAGGGGCCAGCTCCCCTCAGCGAAGCGTTGACCGAAGTGGTGACGAAGAAGGGGAATGCCGTCTGGATCGCCAACGAAGCCCCAGGCGAAACCAGCAAAAAACTGACTCATTTTGCCGACGCGATCTGCGTTCCACTGATTCACAACAAGAAGACATTTGGGGCGCTGCATCTGTATCGTGAACGCGAGCGGTTCTGGCATAACGAGCTCGATTTCGCGATCTCGGTCGGCAACATCCTGACGATTGCCTTGCTGCGGGCCTGGAAAGTTACCCAGTTGCAGGCCAGCTACCAGCAATTGGTCGATAAATCGGCCGCATTTGACGAGCTAATCGGCGAGAGTCCAGCCTTGGGCGAGCTGAAGCAGAAAATCGCTCGCATATCGAAGGCAGGCGGCTGTGTTCTCGTGCGGGGCGAAAGTGGCAGCGGGAAAGAGCTGGTCGCCAGAGCACTGCACAAAGCGTCGAACCGGGCCGATCGGCCAATGCTCAGTGTGAACTGCGCGGCATTGCCCGAGAACCTGATCGAGAGTCAGTTGTTTGGCCACAAAAAGGGAGCTTTCACTGGGGCCGACGCGGACCATATTGGCTTTTTCCAACAAGCCGACACGGGAACTTTGTTTCTCGATGAAGTGGGCGAATTAACCCTGGATGGTCAGGCCAAACTGCTGCGGATTTTGGAAGGGCACCCATTTTTGCCTTTAGGGGCGACTAAGGAAGTAAGTGTCGACGTTCGAGTGATCGCGGCGACGAATCGAGATCTGGCGGAATTCGTTCGCGAGAAACGGTTTCGGGAAGATCTCTATTATCGTTTGAGCGTATTTGAGCTATACATTCCTCCGTTACGGGAACGGGGGACCGATATTCTTCTTCTGGCTGATCACTTTCTCGAACACTTCCGCAAGTCGCATGGTCGGCCGTTATTGACCCTGTCCGATGGGGCGAAGAGCAAGCTTGCTGAATACAACTGGCCAGGCAACGTTCGCCAGTTGCGGAATGTGATCGACAGCAGTGTTGTTTTGGCCGATGGCGAGTCGATCCAGCCGCACGATTTAGGACTTCGCGATGCTGGTCTAAACGAGCCCGAGTCGTTAAGGTTTGACTTCTGGGAAAAGAAACTGATCGAAGAAGCCCTCTCCAGAACTGGAGGGAACATCCCGGAAGCCGTAAAATTATTGGGAACAAGCCGAGCGACACTCTATCGAAAGATCGAAGAGTACCAAATTCAGCGCTAGTAAAACGAACTGCATGGATGGCAGGGTAAAACCCTGCGGCTGAAAAATGCTGGCCAGATCTTCTTATGTACTGACCTCGGTGAGGCCATTCCGACCTCATCCATTGTTGCGCAATTCTCATGCGCAGACCATCCTTGGTGCGTACTGGCATGGACACGACATTAGTTACGCCGCTCGACAGCATTTTGTGCTGTTTGAAGACGGTGATCAGATCGTTTTGCATGACGATTGTCCCAAAACCTGGAAGCCGGGTCGGCGAACGGTCTTGCTGATTCATGGTCTGGGTGGCTGTCACAGCAGTGGTTACCTGGTGCGAATCGCCCATAAGCTTAATACGCTGGGGATCCGAACGTTCCGCGTCGATCTCCGTGGGTGCGGTGCCGGCAAGCACCTGGCGAAGCGACCTTTCCATGCCGGCTGCTCGGAAGACATCGCCCAGTGCGTCGAGGCCATCAGCGCCTTGTGCATGGGCTCGCCGATGACCTTGTGCGGCTTCAGCATGGGCGCGAACATTGTGCTGAAGCTTGCGGGCGAAATCGGCAATTCCCGGATGGGAGGCGTCGACAGTGTGATGGCGGTGGCTCCGCCGATCGACTTGGCCTACTGTTGCCAGAACATCTCGCGAGGCTTCAATCGGCTGTACGACTGGGACTTCTCGCGTCGTCTGGTGCGAATGGTCGAAGGGCGGATCGCCAAAGATAAAGACTTCTACGGTGGCTTTCGTTTCCAACAGAAGCCAGGTCGAATCGTCGATTTTGATACGGTCTTCACTGCGCCGCAGTGTGGATTTGAATCGGCCGACCATTACTACAAGACCGCCAGCTCGGCCCCGGTTTTGCCGAAGATTCAATTTCCCGGCCTTATTCTGACGGCCGACGACGACAGTGTCGTGCCGGTTGAGATCTTTTCGCGCAATCCTCGCTCGAGCAGTGTCGAGCTGGAAATCACGCGCGGCGGTGGCCATCTTGGCTTCATCGCACCCAAAAGCCTTGCTCCGGATCGTCGCTGGATGGACCAGCGTGTGGTCCAGTGGATCGCGAAGCTCGATTCTCGCTAGTCGATTCGGCTGAAATTGGCAGTGGATCCCTGGTTCTTTTGGTAGGCCCCGCTTTCGGCGTGGAAAGTCGACCCAAAACCGATTACCATCAAGGGCGAATGTCCCTTCCCCAGGTCCCGCCTTTTCCGTTCGGAATCGAATCTATGTCGACAAGTCGCCTCCTGCTTGCCGCTATGTTATTGGCTGTCACGACTTCCTCGCTCTCTGCTCAGCAGTGGACCCGTTTCCGTGGTCCAAATGGCAGTGGTATCGCGCCGGCGGCCGATATTCCTTCCGCTCCGCAGCCATCCGATTTCAATTGGAAGGTGAAGCTGCCAGGCCTGGGGCACTCGTCGCCTAGCATCTGGGGCAATCGCGTCTTTCTAATGAGCGCCGATCCCGATAGCGGCCTGCGATATGTGGTATGCCTCGATGCCCAGACTGGCAAAACGATTTGGCAAAAAGAGTTCGCCGCAGGGGCCAGCCATCTCCATTCCAAGAGTAGCTATGCCTCCTGTTCGCCCGCTGTCGACGATATGCATTTGTATGTGGCCTGGGCCGACGATGAACAAACAATCTTGATGGCTTTGAACCACGATGGCGAAACCTCATGGCGAATCGATCTCGGGCCTTGGGTCAGTCAGCATGGCTTCGGGACTTCGCCGATAGTGCTGGACGACAAGGTCATCATCTCGCTGATGCAGCTCGGCGATGAAGGCAAGCTGCGTGGTCGTCCGATTGGCAAGAGTCGACTGGTCGCCTTCGATCGCAAGACAGGCGAACGCGTTTGGGAAGTCGAACGAGAAAGCGACGTCGCGGCGTACTCGGTTCCTTGCCTGTACGAAGGGAAAGATGGCCAGAAGATGCTGATCTGCAACAGCAGTGCTCATGGCATCGCAGGGCACGATCCTGAAACTGGCAAGCAGCTTTGGAACGAAAAAGTCTTCAACATGCGAAGCGTCTCGTCCCCAGTCGTTGCCGGCAATCTGGTGCTGGGCTCCAGCGGTTCTGGCGGTGGCGGCAATACGATAAGTGCCGTCGATCCGAATGGTGGTGAGCCAAAGCTAGTTTGGAAAATGGCTCGCCAGGCGAGTTATGTGCCGACTCCTGTGGCGTACGAAGGCAAGCTATTTGTCTGGTACGACAAGGGAATCGTGAGCTGCCTGGATGCCGCCACCGGCAAGGTGCTAGGGCAGAAGCGAATCGGCGGCAACTATTACGGGTCGCCGGTCTTGGTCGGGGATCGTCTATTCTGCATCTCGGAAGAAGGTAACCTCGTCGTCGTTTCGGCCGACACCAACTTGGAAGTTTTGGGCGAAACGTCGCTCGGCGAAGGGAGCGAGTCGACTCCTTCGATCTCGGATGGGGTAATGTACCTGCGAACCTATTCGCACTTAATGTCACTTGGCGGTAAGTAGGCGTCGAGCAATCATATTCGAGTTTCTGTCGACGACTGAATTGAATCGCTGATACCTCGTGGTTACATTAGCGGGCCTACCAATCGAGAGGTCTGCAACCAAGAGGTATCTTCTGTGAGTCACGACGAAACGAACGAATCGAATCCATTCTCCTCGCCGATGGCCCCAGAGATTCGCACGGCCGCGACCAATGCCCAGGTCGGTCCTGGTTTTCTGTGCGATGGCACCGCTCTCGATTCTTTCGCTCAGGGCGGAAAGCTGATGGGAGAGCACTTCTGGTTGCTGCTGGGGTTGACGGTCCTTTCCATGGTCATCCGAGCGGTCGGCGACTACCTCGACAACGCGTTTAGTGCGGCAGGCTTCGAGCCGTCGCTTGGTGTGCTGTTGTTAGGCACGGCCTATAACATCTTTATCAGTATTCCGGTCGGTACCGGACTTGCCTATGTGTTCTTGCTGCCAGCCCGTGGCCAGCAGTTTGAATTGGGGGACCTATTTGCAGCGTTTCAGCGGAACTATATTCCCGCCGTCGCGGCAGGATTCGTGAAGGTGATCCTCATCATGCTGGGGTTTGTGCTACTGGTTGTGCCTGGGATCTATCTGGCGATTAAGTTTGCGTTTGTCGAGTATCTGGTGATTGATCGGAAACTGTCGACGCTTGATTCCCTGAAGGAAAGTTGGCATATGACCAATGGTCACGAGCTGACGCTGCTCGTAAACATGTTGCTCTCGATCTTGATTTTTATCGGGGGTATGCTGCTTTGTCTTGTTGGCGTGGTTTTCTCGATCATGTGGATCTCGGCTGCGTACGCAGTGCTTTTCTACTATGCGGAACGCTTGCGACAAGACGAGGGCATGCCGGAGCCGGAATCGACAAGCGACAATCCTTTCGCGAACTAAGATTCGATCGAAAGCGATCCAAGAAACAAAAAAGGAGTGCTCGCGAATGCAGGCACTCCTTTCTTTTTGAACATCAACAATCGATGGCATCCCTTACGGAACGGTGATTACTTCTCCGTTCTGCATTGTGCTGAGGCCACGCCAGACAGTGATGTCGATCGTTTCCGGCATGAAACGGACCGAGCCATCGCACATTGCTACTTGAACGCCGCCTGGGTGTTGACTTCGCGACGAGAATATCAAGGGATTGCTGGCATCGGCAATCGCCGTGTAGCCCTGGCAAGGCATGCCCCGCGTCGGGTTCGACTTGCAGAAGCCACTGTTCAGTGCGTCAGGCGAAGTGGTGTTCGGAGCGTAATGGGCTGTCACGCCGGAACCTGGTCCCCACCAGGTCAGCCCGCGAAGGTCCTGGCTTTCGAGACCTTGGCGAACTTCCATCAGCATCAAGGTGTTGCTGGTCCCATCGACAACGTCTCGCAGGCCGTAAGTCTTACAGGTGCCCGAAGCACTGTTCTCGTTGTGGAACGGCCCCGAGGCGAAGGTGACGCCGTTCAGCGGAGTGACTCGCAGCGACGACGTGTTGCCGAGGTTCACGGCATAGTTGTACTGCGGAATGCTGTTGTACCACTGGGTCTCGGTGTCGCTGGGACAACTCATCAGGTCGATTCGGATCTGGCAAACGTTCGACTGATTGGTTCCGGTGTTGTAGTTCTGGCTTTCGGTCCATTGATCGTACATCGCGTTTTGTTCGATGTAGGGCAAAACGCCTTTCACCCAGCCATCTCCGGTGGTGTCGCCGATGTAGCCAATCGGTAGCGAGTTCACCACATCGTGATAGTTGTGCATGGCCAGCCCCAGTTGTTTGAGGTTGCCACTGCACTGGATACGACGAGCCGCCTCGCGAGCCTGTTGCACGGCCGGCAACAGCAAGGCAATCAAGACGCCAATGATGGCGATCACTACGAGCAGTTCAACGAGCGTGAACCCGCGGCGACCTGGCAGAAGAGAAACGGACATGGAACTGTTCCTTGGGGAAAACGAGATGGAATGATGCGGAACCAAAATCGTTGAGAGCATCGGCAGCGATCGCAGTGTCTAATGGGCCGATGCGATGGAATTCTATCGGGTGATCAAGAAGTCGAACTTGTTCGGTCCAGACTCCGAGACATCTGCCGTGAGCTCGCTCTTCTTGTTGTATTTCGCCGGGATCAATTCTTTCCGCGGCGGGCCTGGGTTGTTCATCATGTCGTCGGCCGAGCGATTGTCTTCGACCGGTTCCAGGGCGTTGATATAAACGCGGTAGCTGCCGGGCAGAAGGCCTTTGTCGGCGGGGATCTCGTATTTGCCATCGGCAATCATGGCACCGGTCGCCGTGGTTCCGGATTGCGGTTCGAAGCGAATCGAACCTTCGACAATCGGCACACCATCCAAGGTGACATCGCCGGTGACTGCTTTCCGTCCGCCGGTATCAATCGCCGAGCCACAGCCAGCCAGTGTCATCGCGACTAAGAAGAATAAGGTGCCCGTCATCGCAAAACGGTAGGGATGCGCGCAGCGCGATCCTAATGCTGAATGAAGCATGTGCATGGATGGAGCTTTCCGAATGGAATAAAGGAAGAGTGCCTTGGGGGAGGGCAGTTCGCTGGCCGTGAAGAACCCACAGCCTTCATGATGGTTAAACCCGTCGATCGCGATGAAGGCTCGAACAAATTTCAGAAATCTAAGAAATTTGGTCGAGTCAATGCGGTGCGGATGCAAGGCACGCCGCAGCCGGGATGCCATCCCCGCATGGGAGAGAAGGCCAGAAGGGATTCATGTCGCCCCCAGGCAGAGAGCCAATTGGCAAAGCGATTGCCCAAGAGTGGTTCGCGTGCGAAGTGACCAGTCGAACCAATCAAGACATCGGCCATTTCGAGGTCGCCGAGCCTTGATTGTTGTCGGATCGCGAACGCTTACAGCCCGCTGTTGCCGAGGATGTCGGCCAGGTTGGTCAGCACCTTCGTCAGGTTCGGATAGCTGCTTTCCTCGATCTGTTCGTTGCGCTGCGCAAGAGTTTCGCGGAGCGATGGATGACGCAGGGCTTCGGTGTCTTCACGATGCAGTGCATCGTTGATCGACTCCATCACACCTTCGAGGTGGCTCTTCGTTTCGTCGTCCAGTTGGTCGACATCACGCAGTTCGCGTTGCAGTTCAGAAAGGGTGTCGCGGAGTTCGTTCAGCTTGTCTTGCATGGAACCGTCGATCAAGTCGTGGGGGTGCTGCGGAAAACGTCTTCGCCCGGCAGAGCGAATCTGCCCCAAGGTAATTGGGCTTGGCCCGATAGGCTACTGGCAGCTAAAGGGCCAATAGCCATTTTACCTCGTTTGGTCCCTGATGGGGAAGAAGTCGAGGGCCACGGACCCGATTAGTTCGACGTTTCGCGAGGAATCCAGCGAGTTTCGCCTGGATCCAACTGCTCGTCCGAGATCACCGGCTTGGCACTCAAGCGGGACTGAACGTATTCCCCTTTGCTGGTCGCCCCAGCGGCCGATAGCATCTTGGTCACGCTTCGCGACAAGTCGTCCGCCGGAATGGCAAACGTCGCCACACGGCCAGCTCGAGCGATATTCAGGCCGACGACCTGACCGTCGAGGTTCACGATCGGACCACCGCACTGTTCTGGCTGCAGATAGCTGTCGTGCTGAAATACCGAAGGGAATCCGCTTCGTCGTTGGCTCAGTTCACCACCCAGATGGTTTTGAAACTCGTGCCGAGCCTGGTTCGGGCCAGCGACCCATTCGCCCAGGATCACGTTCAGGTTCATTTCTTCTTCGGAACGCTTCAGTTTGACTCGCAGCGAATCACCAGGCTCGTAAGTCCGGACCAGCTCAATCAGGTGCGTCCCGGTGTCGATCAATTGGTCGTTGATCGAAAGGATCACGTCTTGAGCCAGGATACCAGCCGTTGCGGCGGCACTTTTCTCGACGACCATATCGACCCGCGCCGGGCCAGGATCGCGCGAAAGCATCACGCCGAGCATCGCGTTCTTCATTTCAACCGCATGCGGTGTCAGACCATAGACGCCGATCGCGACTGGCTCTTCGCCGAGTCCAGCGGTTGCCAGAAGACTGCCAACGCCAGGCTTGTTGCCGCTGGCCAGTTCCATTACCGGCAAGTTGCGGGCTTCAATGCGAACCAGGGCCAGGTCGTTTTCTTTATCGACCGCGGCGATCTCATTCACCAGGTATTGGTCGCCATTGGCCAGTTCCGCCACGAGAGGCGTCTTGCTGCCGAATGTATTGACGAGGCTCCCTTTGGTGACGATCAGACCGGTCGAGTCGACGATCCCGCCCATGGCAACCCGTTTGCCATCACGCTTCAGTTCGACCGTGGCGGACCGAACGTTTTGCACCACCGAGTGAAAAGCCCCTAAGACTTCACTGCTGCTGCGTTGGTGGACGCGTTTCATGAAACGCATCGCGATGCCGTCACTTTCAAAGACCTGGGCGCTGACTGGGGTCGGGGCGAAAACCGCGATCGCCAGTGGCGCTACGATGGCCAAGGACAGCAAGGAATTCAAACGAAACCGGGGCATGTGCTCACTCCGTTGTTTCGTCGCCTATTGGTACGGTGGGCACTGATTTCATGTGCGTGCCCATATCGAAGCTAGTGTTCCCTCTAGTTCGTGTCCAACTTGCGACGGTCTGCAAGTTCAACTTCAAGAGTAATAACGTCGCCCGAGCCGCGCCGTATCCGTACCTTTACGCGATCGCCCGGAGAATACTGATTCACCATCAGCTTCAAATCATCGAAAGAACTGATCGCACGACTGTTGAATCGCAAGATCTGATCTCCCTCTTGGATTCCCGCCAAAGCTGCCGGGGAATCCGGGGTGACGCGTGTGACAACAACGTCCTGTCGGTCAGGTTCACAACGTACACCCAAATATGGTTGCGTTCCGCCCAAGCGGCCCCACACCTCCGACTTCTTCAGTCGGTCGATGTTTTCGAGGTACTGCGAGGCAGGGACGTGAAGGTTGGCGGTGATGCGGTTGCCGATGCGGCTGTTAATTCCGATCACGTTGCCTTGAATATCGAGCAAAGGTCCGCCGCTGTCTCCGCCGACCAGCGTGGCATCGGTCGCGATGACATCTTGGCTGCTGGCCAGCACGCGGCCAATTCGCAGGGCAGGGCGGCGATCTTTCACAATCCCGCCGGCATGACCCATCACCAGTACCCATTCCCCTTCGCGAAGGTTCGCGGTGGCACGGACATTCAGGTGAGCGTATTTGCCTGGCGTGGTAATCTGGATGGCACCTGAGTCGATACTACGGTCCATCCCCAGGGTTACTCCTTTGACTCGACGTCCATCGTTCAAGATGACTGTCACATCTCGGCCAGGCTCGCCGATCACGTGGCCGGCTGTCAGGATCAAGCCATCTTCGGTGACGATCACGCCGGAACCTTGAGCGGGTCCGACGATCACGCCGACAGTGGCGTTCATCGCTTTCTTGGTCGTTTGCTGAATCTGGCTCTCCATCGATCGCAGATCGGCGACATCATGAGGAGCATCGCCAGTCAGGATTTCCGAAAAGTGCGCCGTGCGTTGGATCTGCGGCGTCGCCTTATCTTGAGCAGATGCGAGGACCGGCAAGCAAAGAACGAGAACGCAAACCAATGAGAATTTTCGGATGGTAGCTACCTGGCTGCCAGAAGCAAAAGAAAGAGAAGTTGTGTTCCGATAATTCATGATTTGCCCTTTGGATTCTGATTTGACAACCTCGAATACGCGGGAAACGCATCGGGGTTCGGTCTTATTCTAGGAATCCGATCAAGAGCTTGTCACGCTCTTGGTCACCAGCAGCCGAGGTGGCACTAAGTCTCGTGGGGCGCTGCGTTCACGATATAACAGCTCCATAGTAGTTAACTCCGCAAGGCTTTGGTAGGGGCTTGTTGGAATTGGTAAAAACGTCAGAAGCGGTGAATTTGTCACGATTTAGCGATTGCCAGCATCCCGTAGCTGGAGGAGTTTAGGCGAAATGTCCACACGCACGCGAATGGTTGTCGGATGTGGCTATGTAGGTCGACCGCTGGCGGCTGCATGGCAATTAGCGGGGGATAAGGTTTTCGCAACGACTCGGCAGCAAGGGCGAGCCCGACAGTTTGAAAACGCTGGTTGGCTACCTATTTTGGCTGATGTCACTAAGCCGGAAACTTTGCGCCACTTGCCAGAGGCCGACACGGTGGTTTTCGCCGTTGGTTACGATCCGAAAGGGGAGGCAACCCGCGAACAAGTTTACGCCGAGGGTCTGAAAAATGTCCTGGAGAATCTTCCCGAGTCGACGAGACGCTTGGTGTTCGTCAGCACGACCGGTGTCTACGGCGATGCCGCGGGACAGACGGTCGACGAGAACACTCCTTGCGATCCGGCTCGACCAGGCGGCAAGGCATTCGTCGAAGCCGAGAGCTACCTGCGAAACCATCCCATCTGGTCGCAGCGAAGCGTGATCTTGCGAATGGCCGGCATCTATGGCCCCGATCGGATTCCTCGTTCGGCCGACATTCAAGCCGGCAAACCGATTCCAGCCCCAGGCGGCGGTGCCTTGAACTTGATCCATGTCGACGACTGCGTCGCGGCCATTCGATTGGCGGCCGATGCCGAAGTTGTCTCGCCAGTCTACATCGTCAGCGACGGAACACCGGTCGATCGTCGCGATTACTACCGCGAAGTGGCC
Organism: Bremerella sp. JC817; assembly: GCF_040718835.1. Lineage (NCBI taxonomy): Bacteria > Pseudomonadati > Planctomycetota > Planctomycetia > Pirellulales > Pirellulaceae > Bremerella > Bremerella sp. JC817. Next base: position 80,753 of record NZ_JBFEFG010000247.1, read on the forward strand.
CGGCTGCTTAACGCACCCGAGCCGACATTCGAAGAGCCTGATCCCGATTCTCCCGCAGGCCGGCGTTCCCAATCTGATCGAAAGATGAGCAACCAAAAGCTCGTCGACGAACTTGGGTTTCAGCCGTTGCATGGCAGCTATCGCGAAGGACTCGCCGCCATCCTGACGGGGGACGAGAGTTAAACAAGGTTGTTAGCGGCCAGGACAAGTAATGCGAGGCAGATTGGGATGACAAGTCCCAGGTAGTGGTAGCGGTCGCGCGGGACGCCCCGATAGTTGTCGCGAGCAATTCCGACGAGCATGAGAACAGCAAGAGCAGCTCCGATCAGGTAGTCACTGGAGTGGATCTGTCGCAGCAGCCCATGGATCGGATTCGTCGGCTCCGTTACGAAAAAATCACTGGCGATGCTTGGAGTGAATAGCAACGCCGAGAAAAAGAGTTGGCTGCCGATCTGCATTAAGACCAGCAGGATAAACCACTTCCAGTAGCCTCTTTCGTGCGTGCCCTTAATAAGCCAACAGACCAGCAGCACTTGTAGGCTGTACGCCAGGAAATCGGGGACATTCAACAGGATAATCGCTGTCTGCTTGGTCATGTCAGGGACAAGATTGGCCAGAAGAAAGGCCCCTTCCGTCAACAAGTTGGCCAAGGAATCAAGCAGCGAAATCAGCAGAAGCCAGTGCCCTGGCTGTAAGGCAGGAAATTGCTTTTTTCCAGCGGCAAACAGCCCGATCGCCAGTCCCAGCCCGGCAGCAATTCCGAGAAGAACAACACGGCTGACAAAAATCAGCCCTGCGAGCGGACTAAAGTCGAGAGCAAAGTCTAATGCCTCATAATCGACTGCGATTGAAAGCAGGACACCCCCGACGACATAGGCCCAAACCCAGCGAGGAGTCAGCCGAACGCCGGCGTCTGCCATCGGTGACTTCGGCGTTGCTTCCGACGGAGATTGGAAGGGATTCTCAGTAGACGCTGGTGCCATGCTGCATCGACCAGGGAACGGATAGTGAACCGCCAGGTTGGATCAGCCTAGGCGAGTTCCCTGGTCAAAGCAACATTTGTGCTATTCATGGTGCGTTAGGGAATTGATCTGCTGGAATACCGCGGCGAAGTTGCCACTCGATTCTGACGTTCGTAGTGGCATCACGCGATCGACGAGGATTTCGCCATCGGGCGTTCCATGTTCGATAATCTGCATCACCTCGGCGATGAAGTCTGCCAGTGGCATCGCATTCGGATCGCTGGCCTGATGCTCGCCCAACAGCGTTGTCTGCACGTAAGGTGGCGCGAGCTCGAGGACTTCAACCGAAGTTGGCTTCAGTTGCTGACGAAGCGAGATCGCGTACGAGTGAATCGCGGCCTTGGTGGCGCAGTAGGTGGGCGTGAGCGCGAATGGCGTGAAGGCGAGTCCCGAGGTCACCATCATGATGGTTGCCTCCGCTTGCTTCTTCAGGTGCGGCAACAGAGCCGCCGTCAGCCGAATCGGCCCCAGCAAGTTGGTCGCGATCGTGGCCTCGGCGGTCGCCAGATCGACTGGCTCGGCCGTCAGGTCTTCGGGACGCATGATGCCAGAATTGTTGATTACCCCGTTCAAGGCCGGGTGTTCGGTGGTCACCTGGGAAACAAGTTGCTCGATCGACTCTGGCGAGTTGACATCGACCGTATAAGCAGCCATGTCAGGATGATCGGCCACCATGGCATCGAGCGGCTGTTGACGCCGGCCGGCGATGATCACCTGGTTGCCACGTTCGTAGAACGCTTCGGCCAGTCCCCGTCCAATGCCAGTACCTCCGCCGGTTATCAAGATCGTGTTGCCGCTGGTTTTCATGCGAACTCCTTGAATTTCGTTGACAGAATCAGGCTTCTCCATTCACGATAGAAGTGGTGGTTACCAAAAGAAAGAAGGCACCGAAAAGTGCGATACTTACCCAATAGTGAGTAATGGAATTGGCCGAGAAAAAGTCGCAAATAAAATCATCGACATCTTCGTCTCCGGCCTGGTCCGAGCTAGACCCTAAGGTCAATGCGCTGGTAAACGACATCATCGGACGGGTCGCGGATAAGTGGACATTGCTCATCCTGGAAGCGCTCGACGAGAACGGAGTCGTTCGCTTCAAAGAGCTCAGTAGGCTGATACCTGGCATCAGTCAGAAGATGCTGACGCAGACATTACGGCAGATGGAATGCGATGGCCTGGTGAAGCGAACCGTCTACGCTGAAGTACCTCCGCGCGTCGAATACGAACTGACTCCGCTGGGCTTCAGTCTGGGGGAAGCGTTCTGCGGCGTGTGGACCTGGGCGGAAAAGCACTACGCCGAGATCGAAGCGGCCCGCAAAAAGTTTGCCCGCCGACAACGCGGCTGAAGTCCTTCGTCGCAAAGGCAAACGATCACATCCCTGCCGGGAATAGCAGCCACCAGAACAGCACCAGCAGGATGCCAATGTAGTGATAGACATCACGTCGCCGGCGATCACGCAGGTCGAGGGCGATATTCACCAGCATGATCACCAGCGTCACGCCAGAGAGCATTACCTTGGCCAGCATATATGGTCCCATTCCCATCGCTGGCAACAGGCCGGTGAAGTAGAGCGGCTCTCCTAAAGTCAAAAGCCCGAAGTAAGTCAGCGAGATCCACGCATACGATCGCCAGCCTTCCCCTTCTCTCGTGGTCTTCACGACGAAGCCATAGAAGATGGCGGCCAGTAAGTTGCCGATGCCGAACGAAATCAAGTAAGCCGCCTCCCACTGGGAATAGGCTGATTCCATATCAGTGCTGTCTTCCAGTCCGCTCTGCAGATAAGAAACGCTGATCCAGGCACCCTCGGTGATGAGCGTCGTCGAGAGGGCAATCAGCCGCCAATGTCCAGGCATCAACTGCGAGAATCGATTCCTCGCAATCGCATCGATCAGCAGTGCAATGCCAACTCCATAGATCGCGCCTGAGACGCCATGCATTCCCAACGCCAGGGGTTGATCGGCGATGGAAAAGATCGGGAACACCAGCCCCAGCTTGATCGCCGCTCCGATCAGCATGCAAAGGGCGATTAACCTGAAGTCAGGCAGGCTCGAAGGTTTCGACGCTTCTGCCTCCTCCACCGCAGTCGCGGGAGATTGGAAGGGATTGTCTGGCGGATGGTTTGCGTTGGTGTCTTCCACGCAGTTGCCTCGGCGAGTGCAGGTGTCAGGCGTTTCTCGCAAGAGCATAGCACGATTTTTTTCCTGACAGAATCCAGAGAGCCTCGGTTGGTGTAGATTGAAAACAGAAAGCCATTTTCGTTTGCCCGCCCGATCGCTGTTCGCCTGCCATGGATTGCTTTTCGATGATTCGTCCGCTCTTGGTTCTCGCTGCCATCTTCGGTTGTTTTACTACCGCTTCGTCCGCCGCCGATCGTCCGATGAACGTGTTGTTTATCATCTCGGACGATCTCACGCCGACGGCGCTTTCGTGTTACGGCAACACGGTTTGCCAGACGCCGAATCTGGATCGACTCGCAGGGGAAGGAACTCGTTTCACGCGAGCCTACTGCAATGCGACCTATTGCGGACCGAGCCGGGCCTCGTTTCTTTCAGGCTACTATCCTCACGCAACTGGCGTGTTTGGGTACGTTAGTCCACGACCGCAGATTGGCGAGCGAGCGATGTGGCCGCAGCACTTCAAAGATCATGGCTACTACACGGCTCGCGTGAGCAAGATCTTTCATATGGGTGTGCCCGGCGGAATCGAAGAGGGGAGCGACGGCGCCGACGATCCGATTTCGTGGAACGAACGCTTCAACTCGCCTGGCCCTGAATGGAAAGCCCCAGGCGATGGTGAAACGCTCGAAGGAAACCCCGACGGCAAACGCCCGGTGGTGGGTGGCAACACGTTTGTCGTCGTCGAAGCAGACGGCGACGACCTGGTGCACAGCGACGGCAAAACCGCGGCCAAGGCGGTCGAACTTATCCAGACGCACGCCAACGCCGACAAGCCTTTCTTTCTGGCGGTTGGTTTCGTGCGACCTCATGTACCCTTCGTCGCACCGCGGAAGTATATGGAAAACTACAAGCCGGACGATCAGCAGCAACTGCCACCGAAGGTGCCTGGCGATTGGGACGACATCCCGAAGATGGGCATCAACTACAAGACCAGCAGGAACATGAAGATGGATGTGCGGCAGCAGAAGAAGGCGGTCGGTGGTTATTATGGCGCGGTTTCGTTTTTGGACGCCCAGGTCGGCAAGGTGCTCGACGCGCTGGAGGCCAGCGGTCAGGCCGACAATACGATCGTCATCTTCACCAGCGATCACGGCTTTCATCTCGGCCAGCATGATTTCTGGGCGAAGGTGAGCCTGCACGAAGAGTCGGCCAGTGTTCCGCTGATCATCAAAGTGCCGGGCATGAAACCCGCCGTCTGCGACTCGCTTACACAGTTACTCGATCTCTATCCAACAACCGCCGCCCTTTGTGGATTGAACGTGCCCGAGCGGCTGCAAGGCAAAGACATCACACCTCTACTAAAAGACCCGAAGGCAACGGTTCATGATGAAGTGCTGAACGTCTCGCCGATGCAGAAGGGCTTTCTGCTGCGGACCGACAAGTGGGCCTTCATCCAATATCAAGAGAACGGCAAAGGGGGCATCGAACTGTTCGACATGGAGAAGGATCCAGGGCAGTTCCGTAACCTGGCGGGTGATCCGGACCATGCCAAGATCGTGGCCGAGTTCCAGCAGCGATTGGCCAAGAAGCTGCAAGAGGTCCGTCAAAACGATCTGGAACTTGGTGGAAAGAAATAGCGGGAATACGTGCCGGCGGAATAAGTCCCCTCAGGCGGCCATCTGGGGGGCGTGCCGCAAGTGGAAAGCTACCCAAACTGCCCCTTGCCATCACTGACCCCCTAGTCGAGAATAAACCTCTTGTTCCAGGGGCTTCTCCACCTTCCTAGGGGAAGTGAAATTCCTGGTTTGCCTGGTATCTGGCCCGCTCGGCAGCGGTGCCATGAACCGAGGCGGTTTTCAGTTTCACGGTCCATTCGCCTGCGAGCATCAAAATGCCAAGCTGTGTCCTTGCTTACTCTGGGGGTCTCGATACTTCGGTCATCTTGGGATGGCTTCAAGATGAAGGGTATGACGTCCATGCCGTGTACGTCGACTTGGGGCAGCCTTGCGAAGACCGCGAAGCGATTCTGCAGAAGGCCAAGGACTGCGGTGCCGTGTCGGCTCGGATTGTCGATGGTCGCGAAGAAATGTGCCGTGACTTCGCCTTCCCAGTGCTGCAGTGGCAAGCGAAGTACGAATCGATCTACCTGCTGGGTACCTCGATCGCTCGCCCGCTGATCTCGAAGCTCTGTCTGCAGGTTGCCCGCGAAGTGGGTGCCGATGCTTATGCTCACGGTGCGACCGGTAAGGGTAACGATCAGTGCCGCTTCCAGTTGGCTGCCGAAGCACTTGATCCAACCGTGAAGGTGATCGCTCCTTGGCGTATCGAAAAGTTCCGTAAGGCATTCCCAGGCCGAACCGAACTGATCGCCTACTGCAACGAAAAGAACATCCCCGTCAAGGCTTCGACCGCCAAGCCTTACAGCAGCGACGAAAACTGCCTGCACATCAGCTATGAAGCTGGCGAACTGGAAGACCTCGGCGTCAACGGTGTCGAACTGGTCGACTTCGGCATGACCGTCAGCCCACAGGAAGCTCCGGACCAGGCAGAAACCGTTACCATCAAGGTCGAAAAGGGTGTGCCAACCCACGTCAATGGCGAGAAGTGCACCGCCCTGGAAATCGTTACCAAGCTGAACGAAATCGGCGGCCGCAATGGTGTGGGTCGAATCGACATGGTCGAGAACCGTTTCGTCGGTATGAAGAGCCGCGGTGTGTACGAAGCCCCGGGCATGACCATCCTGTACGACGCCCTGCTGAACGTCGAACAGTTGACCCTCGACCGCGACCTGATTCACTTGCGTGATCAGTTGAAGTCGATCGTCGCTGAAGACGTTTACAACGGCTTTTGGTACAACGCCAAGATGGATGCTCTGCTGGCCTTTATCGCCAACGCGATGGAGAAGTGCACCGGCGAAGTGGCCTTCAAGCTTTACAAAGGCAACATCATCGTCGACAGCCGTTCGAGCGAAACGAGCCTCTACGACGAAGGAATCGCCACGATGGAAGGTGGCGGCAGCTACAACCAGGACGACGCCGAAGGCTTTCTGCGAATCCAGGGCCTGCCAAGCCGCGTCCAAGGCCGAGTCACGCCTCGCGCTTACTAAGCAGAAGCGAGATTCAGCGATTCAAGGCCCGCCCGATGGCGGGCCTTACTTTTGCGCTCGATGAAACTTGAAGGCAACGGGACCGATGGCACTCGATATCTACGTCATGCCGCTGTGGCGATTCAAAGCAGGGGAGTACGACTCGCCTTTGGAAGCGTGGCTCGACGATTCAGACACCCAAAACCCAGTCACGCCGCGACGTTCCTTTTCGCCGATCCAATGGTGGAGACGTTGGAAAGGCAAACGTCAAGCCAAACAGATTGTTGCTGCCGCCGCTCGGCAACTCGATTGCGATCTGGCGTGGAACGACGACGGCGAAGTTGTCTTGGAGGAACAAGCGGCCTATGGATTCGTTGCCTTAAGAGCCTATGCCCAGTGGCTCGATCTACGGGAAGCGATACCGCGTTTCGAGCATAGCCCGCGAGGCAACTACTACGAACATCCGGTCATGCTGCGACAAGAATCGCCACTGCCGCGGTTTCAACACCTTGTCGAGCATAATTGCCACAACGGCTATCTCGTGCCGGTGGCGTTCGATCGCGTCGTTCAAGTCGAACCATTTCAGGTTTGGGGTGGATACGAATTCTTTCACTCGTTCGGTTCCATCCCGGCGATCAGCAAGGAACTGGCGACGCTCAAGCCATTGTTGCCTTCCCCCGATGATCCTGCGGTCGCGGATGAAGCAAAACAGTTCATTCAGGATGGCTTCAACACGCTGGAAACCGCCTGCCAAATTGGGCTGCAGCATGGATTGCCAGTCATTTTTTACGGTTGAGAACTTGCGCGGCGATCGGTGCTTAATCGGGACGATCGGTCACCCGTACCGACAAAGTGTCCATGTTGGCGGTCAGTTGAAGGCGTTGACCAGACCGCCACGGCTCTGGAATCTCCAGAGAGTCGGTGATCTGTAAAACTTATTGGATTGCTTTGAAACCTTTCTTGTGGATAATTAGATCGCGTGCGATTTAATCGCGGAAGACTACAGTGATGTTGTTCGGAGGAGATTCCATGGCGTCTGAAGACCCGCAGTTCTATGACTTTCATGCCAACTCGCTGCGTGGCGAAGATGTCGACATGGCCCAGTATCAGGGGAAAGTCGTGCTCGTGGTCAACACGGCCAGCAAGTGTGGCCTGACGCCGCAGTATGCTGGGCTCGAAGAGCTTTACAAGAAGTATCAGGACGATGGGCTAGTGATCCTGGGGTTTCCCTGCAATCAGTTCGGCAACCAAGAGCCGGGCGATGGCGAATCGATTGAGTCAGGGTGTGTGCTGAACTATGGCGTCAGCTTTCCGATGTTCGAGAAAACGTTGGTGAACGGTGGTGAAGCCCATCCAATCTTTCAATGGCTGAAATCGAAGCTGCCAGGCATGCTCGGCAGTCGCATCAAGTGGAACTTCACGAAGTTTCTGCTGGGCCGCGATGGGAAGCCGTTGCAGCGATTCGCTCCGACTACCAAGCCCGATAAGCTTGAGCCGGCCGTCCGCGAAGCGTTGGGGAAGTGACGATGAAAGCCTGGAACGAATCTTCTCAAGCCAGCCTATTACGTCTCGATTCGCAGTTGTGCTTTTCGCTGTACGCTGCGTCGCGGCTGATGACTCGTGCCTATCAGCCCTTACTGGAACCGCTCGGTCTGACCTATCCGCAGTACGTGGTCTTGCTGGTGCTGTGGGAAGACGCGCCTTGCAATGTTTCGCAGGTGGGGCAACGCGTGATGCTCAATAGCAATACCTTGACGCCACTGCTGAAGCGTCTCGAGCAACTTGGCTACGTGACCCGGGCCCGCAATGCCGATGACGAACGCGTGGTCGAAGTCGCGTTGACCGCCGCAGGGCGAAAGCTGCGGGGGAAGTGTGCCTGCATCCCTCAGAAACTATTGGAAGGCGTGCCTGCCGATTCGTTGGACGAGCTGCTTCAGTTGAAAGGTTCGCTCGATCGACTGATCGGTTTGATGGTCGCGAGCGAAGCCGAGCCCGTTTAAGCCCTGTCTGCGATTGCAGTTGGGGAAGTTTTCGCGGAGATCGAACTATTTTTTTGGGGAAACACCCCAAGATTGGCTCTCTAGTTGCGAATAGTTTCAGGGAGAGATCCCCGGCCTATTCCCTGAAGGCCATCGCTGGACATCACGTCAGGGACCTCTACGATTCCTGATGTGCCAGGAGCAAACGAAATATGAGTGCAGAAGCTTACGATCGATTGAATGAATATGCGAAGCGGGCGAAGTCGGCCGACATCAATGAACTGCGCGAGAAGCTGCAGGGGATGCATCGCGGCCCGGTCCGTAAAATCTGGGACGACGTCTTAGCCTTATGGCGAATGGTCGTCGATCCGAAAGCAAGTTGGACGTCGAAGGCGATTGCTATCGGCGCGGTGCTTTACCTGGTCTCGCCGCTGGATGGGATCCCGGATCTGTTACCGCTGGTGGGTCTGACGGACGACGTGGCGGTGATTGTCGCCGCAGTCGCAACGTTGGCATTCGAGCTAAAGAAGTACCGTGACTCTCAAGATCGCACGGTTGTCGACGCCAAGTAGCGATCGTTGTCAGGCAGGTGGAAGGATGACCGCTCGCTGCTGTTCGAACGGCCATCCTTCGCGCAAGCATCTTAAAAATGCCTGCCGGCGGGGAGTGCCGGCAAGCAGATCGAATCGGGTTGGCCCGGTTCGGTTGGGTGGCTTTATGGTGTTTCTTTGCCAACCATCTTGATTGGCATGTCACCATTGTTACGAGGTCACCTAAGCCGAAGATGAAGCGAAGATAAAATCGACTTCATCTATCGTGATCGAAGGGATGTTTTTCTCCCTCCTCTTCGGAATGGAATTTGCTTACCTTGGCGGGTAACAACATGCCACTTCTGGGATCTTCCGAGAGGAACCAAGATGATTATCGATTGCCACACCCACCTGAATAACTATCACGAAGAAAAAGTCCGTTCAATTGACGAGTGTCTCGAGAACCTTCAAACCGACATGGACGCCAACAATGTCGACTATGCCTTGGTGCTCAGCTCGTACAAGATCACTCCTCATCGGCCAGCAACCCGTGACGTGGTCAACGCGACCCGCGATCTCGACAACATCGCTGTCGTGGCAGGCATTAGCTACCTGCACTATCAACAACGCGATCTTCGTGAAATCGCCGATTTCCTGGCCGATGGCCTGGTGAAAGGATTGAAGCTATACCCAGGGTATGAGCCTTTCTATCCGCACGATCGTCGGCTTCAGGTGATCTACGACCTGGCGATGGAATTCGACGTGCCGGTGATGATCCATAGCGGCGATACCTACAGTCCTACGGGCAAGGTACGTTACTCGCATCCATTGCATGTCGATGACGTCGCGGTTGACTTCCCTGATTTAAAGCTGGTGATCTGCCACGTCGGCAATCCCTGGATTCGCGATTGCATGGAAGTGGTCTACAAGAACGAGAATGCCCATGCCGACATCAGTGGCTTGGTGCTGGGTGAGTTCGAGGACCGCTTCGAGCAGTTCATGTTGCAAGAGATTCGCCAGATGATTCTTTATGCTGGCGAGCCGCGCTATCTGCTTTATGGCACCGATTGGCCGATCTGCGGGATGAAGAGCTACTTGAAGTTCATTCGTGGACTCGGGCTGCCTGAGAAGAGCCTCGAACTGATCCTGTGGCAAAACGCCGCGCGGCTGTTCAAGCTGGAAGTGAAGGATGGCAAGGTAATCAACTGATTGCCTGGCAGGCGTCAGCCAGCTTTCTGCTCCGAGAGGAACGACTCGACACGCTCTTCGATCATTTTCACCAGTCGCGGATCCATGAACTGGAAGCGGTCAGGGATGTCGAGCACATGCAACGTGCGCCCGACAAGGCGATTACGAAAGCTCGATCGTAGCCGGGCAAGGTGTTCTTGTTCCATCACCATGATGACATCGGCCCAGTCTAAATCTTGCGGCGAGATTCGTCGCGCGGCCCTTGGACTGAGGCCGCGCGACCGAACCGCGAGTCGCGGATCATTGCAATAGATCCGCTCTGCCGTAGGACTACGCCATAGATTTCGGGAACAGATAAACAAGATTTTGGTTGGATTCACGGTCGAGAGCTTCCTGCCGGGGACGATTATCGACGGGGACGTGGCGGTGGAGGACCGAAGCCTGGGCGACGTTGGCCCCCAGGCGGACCTTGCTGCCCGGGACCACCTCGGTCGAAGTCGCTGGAGGGCTCGCCGCGGAAGTTACGCGGAATGACCGGCCATTGATCGCTCAGGTAATACGCATAGGTCCCTTCCGGATAGTCGGGCGTCACGCCAAATCTTCCGTTGCACTCGTCGAGGTCGCCGGCCCCTTCGACGAACTCGTGGTCCGCCAGAAATGTTCCGTCGTATTGCCCGCCTGGGTTGCCATTGCCACGGGGACGTTCGCCACGCTTCAAACGATACGAACTCTTCAGTTCGACAATCTCACTCTCCGCATTGTTCGCGTCCTGGTAGCCATACAAGGCATAAATCGGAAATCCATCCGCAGCCCAGCCGACGATCGGCGAGTGTTGACCACGCACGACTTTCAAGCTCTTCAGCAGACCACTGGGCAAGCCATGGTAGTGATAGGCACCGGTTGGTTGAACGTGGGCATGGTTCGTATCGATGCCCAGCGGAACCGCGCCGGAGAGGGCTTCATATTGCCAGCCACCGCGCGGATCGCCATGGAACCATTCGGCCGCGCCTGGGTCGAACGGAATCCCGTTCACTCCGATCCCAAAGTTCTGCATGCCTAGCGGAGTGATGCGATCGGCCGGCTTCGGTTCGGCGGCGACGCGATATACGTACTGCTGCTGCGAGATACCGTTGGGATTGCCATGGTTCGGGAACGCCCCGGTCTGATGATCGGGTATCCCATTGGACTGAATGATTCGCTTGCTGCCGACCACTTCAATCGATACCTGGCTGGCACCTGGCGGCCGCGAATCGGCGGGAACCAAACGCAAGCCACGCGACTGATTGGTATCGTGCTGCCGAAATCTCGGAGCGAACTGAGCCAGCATCGGGGCAGAGCCCAAGGCAATGGCAAAAAAGAGCAACAGCGCGAACTGGTTTTTCAAAATCATCGGGGGCGAACTCCGGTAGCTGTATTCTACTGGTTTAGCAGTATATCGGTTCTTAAACCGGAGTGCGAGAGATTTGTTTCGCCCAAATTGGTGGAAATTAGAAAGTGGTCGCCTTATTCTCGTCCTCTCCCGAACCCATGCTCCATCATTGCCCGCCCTGGAAGGATTTCACTCCATGCATCGTCTTACGATTCTGTCGATTGTTGGTCTCTGGCTGCTATTGCCGACCCTTGTTGGTGCTGAAGAGAAATCCCGCGTTATCAAAGATCTAGAGTTCGCCAACGTCGACGGGCACAGCTTGAAGCTCGATCTCTATTTGCCGGTGGAAAAGAACGCCCCGCTGATTGTGTGGATTCATGGCGGCGGTTGGCATGCCGGCAGCAAGGCGAGTTGCCCGCTGCAGTGGCTGACCAAGGAAGGCTTCGCCGTGGCCAGCATTTCGTATCGCCTGACTGACAAGGCAACCTTCCCGGCCCAGATCCACGACTGCAAAGGGGCCATTCGCTGGTTACGGGCCCACGCCGATCAGTATGGCTATTCCTCCGAAAAGATCGCCGTTGCCGGTTCGAGTGCCGGCGGGCATCTCGCGGCGCTGGTCGGAACCTCGGGCGATGTGAAGCCACTGGAAGGTGACGTTGGCGGCAATCTTGATCAGTCTTCGCGAGTTGGCTGTGTCGTTGATTACTACGGTGCGACCGACTTCATTCTACGATCGAAAACGCAGCCGCATCGAGCGAACCAAGAAGGCTCGGTCGTTTACAAGCTGCTCGGCGGTGGCGCGGACGAAAAAGTCGAACTTGCCAAACAGGCCTCGGCGGCGTTCCATGTCACGCAAGACGATCCGCCGTTTCTGGTGCTGCACGGAGACAAAGACAACACGGTCCTGCTGGATCAATCCGAGCGAATTCAACAAGTCTATGGCGATGCCAATTTGCCATTGGAATTGATCGTTGTGCCTGGCGGTGGCCATGGCGGCGATGTCTTCTATCAAGGCGAGAATCGAACTCCGGTCCTTCGCTTCCTGAAGAAGCACTTGTCGGAAGCGGCGACTGAATAATCGAGCCGAGTCCAACAAGGAGATCGGATTGACGATGGAGGGTCAGTAATGCATTCCGAAGAGGACGCATCGTTCGTGGAATCTCCATCGCCTCCATTGGAAGCGAAAGGCAAGCGGTGGCAGTTCTCGCTGTCGACAATTATTCTACTGATGGCACTGGTTGCGATGGCGGCTTCGCAGGTCCTTTTGATCCAACGGGAACGCAGTGCCCACGCCAAGATGATGGCGGCCAGGCAAGAGGCCGAGTTCTACAAAACGCAGATGAGCGAGATCACGATCTACGATCGCAATAAGATCTTTGCCCGAGCGATCCCCAATCCAGAAGAAAATCAGGATCGTTGGCAATGGCGAATCTTCGTCCCCGATACCGAGCAGCGTTATCATCTCTGCTTTCGCAAGGGTGATATCCCGGCAACAGGCTTTCCAGAATATGGTGGCCAAGGATTCATCGATTTGGAACCGGGGGAATCAGAGGTGATTGTCCGCATCGATCGCGATGTAGGGGACTACGGACGTGTGGAGGTGGATGTTGAGTCTACCGATCCAAACCGTGAAGCCATCACTGACGACTTCCCGGCGAAGCCAAGATCTTCCCACCGAATTAATCGGTCGAATGGGCTTTCTATGTCGATTGATGAATGGTCTAAGCCTTATGTCGAAGGCCAGGGATACGCAAAAACCGGCGGAGTCGTACTTTCTAACGGAGAGGTCAGTTGGGAAGCGATGGAGAAAGCGGTGCTACTTCGGCATCGCGTCAGCGGTCCTAGCAAAGATGGCAGGCTTCGTTTGCCTGAAGGTCCGACCCAGGGATTGATGCTCTGGATCGAACCGGTCTCGACGGACTAGCGAACATGCTAGTTCGACTCGCTGTGCTTGCGAATGAACGACGTCATCAGCAGGACGCCTGGTTCGACCATGTTGCCATGGGTGAAGCCTTCCAGCTCGTACAGTTCTGCATCAGGATGCTTGGCGACGTTCAGCATCCGCCAGAGCAGGGCGTTTTCTTCGTAGCGGCCTGGGAATTCCAACTCGCGATCACCTGCCAAAAGTAAGATCGGCGGAGCGTCGTTGCGAATGTGATTCAGCGGCGCCAGATCGTCGACCACCACGATGTTCTGGTCGATGCCACGTTCTTTGCGGATCGTGAAGTGGGTGATCGTATGGCCGCTGAACGGGATCGAGCCAGCTAACTTGTCGGCGTCGATCTTGTGGGCTTCCATCCAGCGTTTGTCCAAGGTCAGCATGCTGGCAAGGTAGCCACCGGCCGAGTGACCGCTGACAAAGATCTTGTTCGGATCGCCGCCATACTTCTCGATGTTGGCAAAGGTCCACGCCAGGGCCGCGGCGGCGTCTTCGATGTAGACCGGCGACTTCACGTGCGGATGATGGCGATAGTTGGCCGACACCACGGCATAGCCTTGGTCGAGCATGTACTTCGGAATCTTCTTATCGCCGCCGCTCAAACCGCCGCCATGGAACCAGACGACCGTCGCAAAGCCTTCCTTCTTGGGATAGTGAATGTCGAGACGGCACTGCTTCTGAGCGTACTCGTCGAGGCCTGTTTCGTTCAGGTACAGAATATCGGTCTCGAGGGACGACTTGGCCGAGTCTTCCGCGATGGCGACCGAACAAGTGGCGACCGTCAACAACAGGCACAGCAGATGGCGAAGTGATTGAGTCATGGTGCTAGGCATGGATGGCTAGGGAAGGGGGAATTGTGTGATTCCTTCCATCGTAACACAAAGCCTTACAGCTCTCGATAAGGAATGCTGAAGGTGTCGCCTGCTTCCATATCCCCGGTTTGGAGCCCTTTATAGAACCATTTGGCCCGTTGTTTCGAGGTTCCGTGCGTGAACGATTCCGGCACAACGAATCCACGTGACTGCCGCTGCAAACGATCGTCGCCGATGGCGGTCGCGGCGTTGAGGGCCTCTTCCACATCCCCTTCTTCCAGGATGTTCCAGTTCTGTTGGGCATGGTGAGCCCACACGCCAGCGTAGAAGTCGGCCTGAAGTTCGAGCCGCACCGAAAGCTCGTTTGCCTCTTCCTTACTGGTCTGATTTTGCAGTCGATGAACCTTGTCGCTCACACCCAACAGGTTCTGGACGTGATGCCCCACTTCATGGGCAATCACGTAAGCCTGGGCAAAGTCGCCGCCGGCACCAAGACCTTGCTCCATTTCGTCAAAGAAGCTGAGGTCGATGTAAACCTTCTGGTCGAGCGGGCAATAGAACGGGCCGGTCGCCGCTTGTTGAAAGCCACACGCCGATTGAACCTGATCGCGAAACATGACCAGGGTCGGGTCGCGATAGGTATTTCCAAGCTGCTGAAACTGCTCGGTCCAGACTTCCTCGGTATCGGCCAGGACCACAGAAACGAACTGAGCTCGTTGGTCCTCTTGTGGATCGACCTGGGCCGGAGCTCCCCCTCCGCCCCCTTGTTGGTTCTGCACACCCTGGAGCACGGCCAGTGGATTGCCACCCAGCAGCCAGACCAAACCCATCACCAGCAGAATACCGACCAGGCTTCCACCGCCCGCAATCACTGGGCCGCGAGCCGATCGTCGATCTTCTACGTTATCACTTCCTCGTCGTCCTCGCCATCGCATCGGGGGCTCTCCTGGTTGTTGGGCTTGAAAAGTGGATGCTGCCGCAGCACGTCAATTTTCGCCAACGCCGACGAGAAAAGGGATGCGATTTTGCAAAAACTGTCGGCCAGAGTGCCTTACAAGAAGCATGAAGCGGTCCGCTACGGAAAAATCGTAGGGACCGCTTCTGGGGTGTTGTTTTCGTTCCGCGTCGCCGTGCTGGACACTCAGGAACTGACGGGCAATTGGATTGCCTCAGCTTTCCTGGTTCGCCTTACGCTGCTGTTTGCGGTATTGGCTTGGCGTCAGGTTCAATTCGTCCCGCAGCAATTTGTTGAGGTACGAGTAGTGGCTGTAACCCACCATCGCCGCAATTCGTTGCGTGGAAAGGTTGGTCGTTTCGAGAAGCTGCTTGACCCGTTCCAGGCGGACTTCACGAATGACTTCCCCCATCGAGCGGCCAATTTGCTTTTTGAATTCGATTTCCAAGGTACGAATCGGAATCCGCACGGCGCTGGCCACGTCTTTCAGGCGAATGCCATCGCAGGCGTGATCGCGGATGTAGTTCACTGCCCGGTCGATATCGGTCACGGCGGCGCGTTTCCAGCCGGCGGTCGAACGCCGGGCAACCACCGTTTGGGCTGGCACCTCGAAGACTGTTTCCTTCGGCGTGTTTCCCAGGATCATCGAGTGCAGCAGCGAAGCACATCGGTAACCGATTTCGACGCCTGGGGTCTGGACGCTGGAAAGAGGGGGATCGGCCATGCGGGCACGTTCCGAGTCACCCACGCCGAGCACGCCAATTTCATCCGGGATCGAGAATCCGAGCTCCTGGGCACACTTGGCAACCCATTCACCAATCACGTCGTTCAGAGCCACGATCGCCAACGGCTTCGGCGACTTCTCAAGCAGTGTCTTTAGCTTTTCGATTGTCGATTCCGAAACATAACGCTGGTTTTCCAAGGCATCCATCGGCGCTTCTTTAAGGGCGAGCGCCTTTAGCTTGATGCCGCGTTTGGCGAGCTCATCGGCCAGACCTTCGCGGCGACGCTTGGAACCATCCGACTTCTGATAGCCGATGTAGGCAATGTGGTCGAAGCCAGCGTCGGTCAGGTGAGCTGCCGCCAAACGACCTACCGAGTGCACGTCGGTATAAACCGACACCATGCCCGAGTCGATCATATCGCCGGTTGCCAACACCACCGGTACTTTGCCGCGTCGCAGCCAGGTCGTCACGCCGGCGTTACGACCGGCCGAGACAATCACGCCATCCACTTTGCCCGTCCACGGCGGATTGCCTGCCAAATCGGGGTCGCTGCTGGAGAAGCGAAAGTCGCGAACTTGGATGTTGGGATATTCTTCGATGTAATTCAGCAGACCTTGCAGCACACGTCGAGAATGCTCGGTCCAGGAAGCGGAATGAATTCCGATCGTAATTTTTTCGCTCATAGATTGGCTGGTTTCGCAGGTGGGCTCGTCACGGGAGAGGACGTCGACGTGCGCGATCTTGTATGGATATCTGCGCAGAGTTTTACGTGCAATTTCGCCCGGATGCAATAGACTGGGGGTCAGTTTACGAATGTTAGTCTACCTCGAACCTGGTAGTTTGCCGGCAAAAACTCCCTCGAATGCCCGGTCTGCATGGGGCGATCGCCTGCGAATTGCCCCCAAAAAAGCGATATTCCTGCCCAACATGCCAAGCTGACCCCTCTCCAGGATTCATTTCTGCTATGAAACGAAATTTTTTCTGTCTGGTTCTTCTGGTGGTGTGTGCTTTTGCGCACAACGAGGTCCAGTCTGCCGATTTGACGTGGGCCTCACCCTTCCAGGATCACATGGTTTTGCAGCGAAATATGCCTGTTACCATCTGGGGAAAGGGCACGCCTCGCGAGACCGTCGACGTGCAATTCGACGGCCAGACCGCTTCCGCCAAGGTGGATGACGACGGCAAGTGGATGCTGCACCTGAAGCCGATCGCAGCGGGCGGTCCCCATGTTCTTTCCGCCTCCAGTGCTGGCCAAAAGATCGAGTGCCGCGATGTCCTGGTTGGCGAAGTATGGATCTGCTCAGGCCAATCCAACATGCAGATGGGCTATAAGTCGATACCCGAAATCAATGCCTTAGCGGAGAAAGCCAAGTCGCTGCCGATCCGCTGTTTGCGCGTCACCCAGGACGTCTCATTCGAGCCGCGCGAAAGCTGCGAATGCGAATGGATCGTTGGCCCTGGGATTAGTGCCGTAGCGACCACGTTTGCTAACGACTTGCAGCAAGCCCTCGACGTGCCGGTCGGCGTGATCGAAACCTGCTGGGGAAGTTCTTCCATTGAAGGTTGGATGCCGCGATCGCTGGCCGAACAGTTACCCCATTTTCGGGCGAAGCTGGAAACATTCGATACCGAAGATCACGACCGCGTGGCGAAGTTGATTGATGAAGCGACTTCCGGCAAACGCTGGCAACGGGACGATAACATCTACCTGCGAACTCGGCCGAATATTCTCTACAACGCGATGCTTCATCCCTTGGCTCCACTGACGGTTCGCGGAATGGTTTGGTATCAGGGAGAATCGAACTCGCACTCGATCGAGACGATGCAGCAATATGGCGAGACCCTTTCGGTCTGGACGAAGTTCCTGCGAAAGGAATTCGATGACCCAGACTTTCAAATGCTGGCCGTCATGTTGCCACGCTTCGGACGGATCGCGCGAAGCAGTCCCACGAAGGATGTCGAAGATCCGACCGCGCATGGCTGGGCATGGATTCGCGAGTCCCAGGCACGCCTGTTGGAACTTCCCAATACGGCCTTGGCAACCACGATCGATCTGGGGCACATGACCAACATCCATCCCACCGACAAGAGAC
This sequence comes from Bremerella sp. JC817, assembly GCF_040718835.1. NCBI lineage: Bacteria > Pseudomonadati > Planctomycetota > Planctomycetia > Pirellulales > Pirellulaceae > Bremerella > Bremerella sp. JC817. The sequence goes on from NZ_JBFEFG010000247.1 coordinate 98,565, forward strand.
CGGTGGGGAAGCGATTGGCACTGAAGGCTCAAGCACTCCTCTCGCCTGGAAGCGTGGAAGACTCAGGCCCAATGCTCGAAGAACTGACGGTCGAAGGTTCGACGGCCGTGGTGCAGTTCTCGCATGCTGCAGGCTTAAAAACGACCGATGGCAAGGCACCGACGGCGTTCTGGATTGCGGGAAAAGATCGGCAGTGGAAGCCTGCCGAGGCGACGATCGAGGGAACCACGGTTCGTTTGACCAATGCCGAGGTGCCCAAGCCTGTCGCCGTGCGTTACGCGTTTGCTTCATTTCCCGAGGTGAATCTGGTCAACGCGGATGGTTTGCCGGCGGTGCCATTCCGAACCGATCGTGACCAGCCCTAGCACATGTGGCGGATCCGATTGTCATTGAAAACCTCGGGAAATGGGTGCTTCGGCCCTGATTTCCTGATACCGTAGACCACTGCTCGCTGGCCTCCACGGCTTGATTTCCTACCTATTGTCGAGTCCCTTCCATGTTGCGCTCTCTCTTCGCATTATCGCTGTTGCTGTTGGCAACCTCGTCGCTTTCGGCTGCGGAAACGAGTCGGCCGAACATCTTGATCTTGTACGCCGACGATCTTGGGTTTGGTGACCTTTCGTGCTACGCCCAGAAAGGAAAGATTCAAACGCCGAATCTCGATAAGCTGGCCGCCTCAGGCATGCGATTCACCGACGGGCATTCATCCTCCGGAATCTGTACACCCAGTCGATACGCACTGCTGACCGGGCGACATCACTGGCGCGATTTTCATGGCATCGTGAATGCATTCGGCAAGTCGGTCTTTCAGCCAGAGCGATTGACCATGCCTGAGGTGCTGAAAGAAAAAGGTTACGCGACTGCTTGTATCGGGAAGTGGCACCTCGGCTGGGACTGGGACGCGATTCGTCGCGGGAAAGGGATCCAGCCGGAAGACTTCGATTGGACCAGGCAGATTCCCGATGGACCACTGGCCCACGGCTTCGATCATTACTTCGGCGATACAGTCATCAACTTTCCACCTTACGCGTGGATTGAAAATGACAAGGTCGTCGATGTGCCTGACACGATGAAGGACGAGTCGAAGTGGAAGAAGATTAAGGAAGGAAGTTGGGAGTGCCGCCCAGGCCCGATGGTCACCGGATGGGATCCTTACGCCGTGCTGCCAACGCTGACTGAAAAAGGGGTTGCGTATATCGAGTCGCGGAAGGATGAGCAGGAACCATTCTTCTTGTACTTCGCGTTCCCTTGTCCACATGCTCCGATCATTCCGAATGACGCCTTCGACGGGACCAGTCAGGCCGGGCCGTTCGGAGACTTCGTCGTCGAGACCGACGCGATGGTCGGCAAGTTGCTCGCCGCGCTCGATGCCTCAGGGCAGGCCGACAACACGATCGTCGTCTTCAGTGCCGACAACGGCCCAGAGCACTATGCCTATGCTCGAGACGCGAAATTCGGTCACTGGTCGCCGGGACCTTTTCGAGGTTTGAAGCGTGACGTCTACGAAGGGGGACACCATGTGCCGTTCCTCGTGCGCTGGCCTGGTGTCACGCAACCTGGCACGGTGAACGATGCCCTGGTCTCGCAGATCGATCTGATGGCGACCTTCGCCGCGGTGGTGGGCTATGAACTGCCGAACGACGCCGCCGAGGACTCGCACAACTTGTTGCCTCTGCTGGAAGGGAAGAGCGAGACCGCACGAACCGCGATGGTGCACAACACGTTCGCCAATGAATACGCGATTCGTGAAGGCGACTGGCTGCTGCTGGATGCCAAGACCGGTTACAACTCGAAAGGTTGGAAGGCTTGGGAGCAGCGTCACGACTACCCTGGCGACGACGATTACCCGGTCGAACTGTACAACATGAAGCAAGATCCAGGTCAGCGAAAGAATGTCGCCAGCGAGCACCCGGACAAGGTCGCCGACCTGCAAAAACTGTTGGCGAAGATTCGAGCGCAAGGCCATTCCGCACCACGACTAGCCCAGCCATAAAGTGAGAGACGCGTGACTCGATCCCTTTGGTATTTTCTGGCGATGGTTGGATTGCTGCCTGGATTAACCTTGGCAGCAGACCGGCCCAACATTGTGGTCATCTTATGTGACGACCTGGGTTATGGCGATGTCCATTGTTTGAATCCAGAACATGGCAAGATCGCGACGCCGTGTGCCGATCGGCTGGCTGCCGAAGGAATGGTCTTCACCGATGCTCACAGCGGATCGTCCGTTTGCACGCCGACTCGTTACGGTCTTTTGACCGGGCGATACAGTTGGCGATCGAAGCTGCAAAGTGGCGTCGTCACCGGCTTCGCACCTTGCTTGATCGCGAAAGATCGCCCGACGGTCGCTTCGTTTCTGAAAGACCAGGGCTATCAGACGGCGATCATCGGCAAGTGGCATTTGAACTTTCAGTATTGCGATCCGCAGTCAGGCAAACCGTACCAGGCAGGCGACTTCAAGTCGCCGCCCGTTGGTACGAAGATTCCCGATGGACCACTGGCCCGCGGCTTCGATTATTATCACGGCTTTCACCATGCCCGGGATATGCAGACGGTGATCGAGAACGACACCGTGATCGCGCACGATCCGCCGATCAACATGCTCCCCCGTCTGACGCGCAAGTCGGTCGAGTACATCGACCAGCACGCCAAGTCGGATGAACCTTTCTTTCTTTACATCCCACTCGGATCGCCTCACACGCCGATCTTGCCGACGCCTGCCTGGCAGGGGAAAAGCGGACTGGGGGACTACGGTGATTTCGTGATGGAGACGGACCATGTCGTGGGGGAAGTGAGTAAGGCTCTCGAGCGAAATGGTCTTCGCGAGAATACGCTGGTGATCTTCAGCAGCGACAACGGATGCAGCAAGGCGGCTGGTATTCCGAAGCTGGTCAAACAGGGGCATCTCGTTAGTGGCGAGATGCGAGGCTCGAAGGCGGACCTGTGGGATGGTGGTCATCGCGTGCCGTTTATCGTTCGCTGGCCGGCGCAAGTCTCGGCGGGTTCACACTGCGATCAATTGATCTGTCTGACTGATTTGCTGGCGACCGTCGCTGACGTGGTTGGACGCGAGATGCCGTCGGGCTCAGGCGAAGATAGCGTCAGTTTTCTACCGGCACTCCAAGGCAAGCCAATCGAATCGACACGAAGCGGTGTCGTGCATCACTCCATCAGTGGTCACTTTGCATATCGACTGGGTGACTGGAAACTGCTGCTGGCGAAAGGTTCCGGCGGCTGGAGCTCGCCAACCGAAAAGCAAGCCGGCAACGATGCTAGTGGTGTTCAGCTTTACGACATGCAGCACGATTTAAGCGAATCGAATAATCAGTTTGCCAGCGAGCCAGAAACGGCACGGAAGCTGTTGAAGCAACTGCAATCCGATGTCGATCGTGGCCGCAGCACGACCGGGCCACCGGCAAAGAATGACCTTCCACAGATCGATTTGTGGAAGAGTGAAAAGAAAAACCCTGCCCCCGATACCTTTCCGAAGAAAGCCTCGTCATGAAATTCTCTTTCCGTCTAATGGCATCCCTTATGGGGCTGTTGCTGCTGGCCAGCAGTGGCCTGGCGGCCGATCGTCCGAACATCTTGTTTATCATTGCCGACGATCAATCACCATTCGATTTCAAGTTCTATAACCCGGACAGCAAGCTGCAGACGCCGGTTCTCGATCGTCTGGCGGCGGAAGGAATGGTTTTCGACGCGGCCTATCATATGGGTTCGTGGTCTGGGGCGGTTTGTACGCCGTCGCGACATATGGTGATGAGCGGCCGAACCGTTTGGCACATTCCGAGCAAGCAGAACCGTAAAGAGAATCCCAACGAAAACAGCAAGCAGTTAGTGCCACCGAACCTGGCGAACTTTACGATGGGCGCGGTATTCAATCGAGCTGGCTACGACACGATGCGTACTTGTAAACAGGGAAACAGCTATGCCGCGGCGAACAAGCAGTTCACGGTCGTTCACGACGCGACGAAACGGGGCGGGACCGATCAGGCTGGCAGCCCCTGGCACGCCAAACAGGTTCTCGAATACCTCGACCAGCGTGAGAAGTCGGCCGATAGCGATCCGTTTTTGATCTACTTTGGCTTCTCGCATCCACACGATACACGCGACGGCACACCGGAGTTGCTGGCGAAGTACGGGGCGACCAACCATGCCGACCCCAAGACATTGCCGGCCGCCAATGCCAAGCAGCCCCCGATGCCAGAGAACTGGTTGCCGAAGCATCCGTTCGAGAACGGTCATCTTGCGGTGCGCGATGAAGTGAACGTGAGTGGTGTCTGGAAGAACCGCGACGAGCAAACGATTCGCAATGAAGTTGGACGTGAGTTCGCCTGTAGCGAGAACATCGATATTCAGATCGGAAAGGTTCTCGAAAAGTTGGAAGCGATGGGGGAACTCGATAACACCTACATCTTCTACACCGCCGATCATGGGATCGCGATCGGTCGCCATGGCTTGCAGGGAAAGCAAAACTTGTACGAACACACGTGGCGGGTTCCTTTCCTGGTCAAGGGACCTGGGATCAAGCCTGGTTCACGTGCCCCTGGCAACATTTACTTGCTGGACATCCTGGCGACGATGTGCGATCTGACCGGAGTCGAGCCACCCAAGAGCAACGAAGGAATCAGCTTCAAGCCGGTTCTTTTCGGCGAGCAAGAAACCGTGCGCGATGTGCTGTACGGCGTGTATTGTGGCGGTGAGAAACCAGGCATGCGGTGCGTGAAGAAGGGTGACTGGAAGCTAATCAAGTACGACGTGCCAAGTGCTGGCGTGCACGAGACGCAGCTCTTCAATCTCGCCGAGAATCCACACGAGTTCCTTCCGCAGCATCACGAGCATGAGGTCGCGAAGGTTAGCGGCATTCAGCCAACTGCCGAACAAACGAACCTGGCGGACGATCCTCGCTATGCGGCACAGCGGGAAGAGCTGGAGTCGCTGCTGCAGGCAGAAATGAAACGTCTCGACGATCCCTTCACATTGTGGGATCAGAAGGGACAGAAGTAACGACTCTTACGAAAGCTCGGCCAACGCGTTGCCGCGATTCTTCAGCGGCAGCGCGACTCGCTGACCATTCTGGCAGTGCGAAGCGAAGACGCCGCAAATCATCTCGATTGTCGTGGCTCCTTCGTGGATATCGCAAATCGGAGCCCGGTCTTCGTCGATCGCTGCGATCAAATCGATCCCTGCCCGAACGTGGTTGTGAACCGATTGAATCAGCTTCGGATCGGTTTCAGGCTTGTTGACTCCGGCTGAAGTGATCGGCCACCACTTGCGTGGTGGCAAGGCTGGATCGAACGGATTGCCAGGAGTAAAGTGCGCGGCTGGGTCACGATCGATGTGCCAGGTCACAACACCTTGGCTGCCAATGATCTGGAAACAATAGCCATTCCCTTTGGTGCCATCGTTGGCAACCGAATCGTAATAAGCGGTCACGCCATTGCCCATTAAATACTGGGCATGCAGTTCATTCGCGGCGAGCGGGCCAAGCCCTTCGGCTCCATTCTTCACGTCGCCGGACGTGACCGGCTTGCCATCCTGCAGCATGATTGCCGAGCAGCTTTGAGGCTGACCGCCGAAATAGGCGAACAGATTCACGACGTGGGAACCGAGCACCCACAAGTCTTCGCCACCACCTCGGCGGTCCCCTTTTCCTTTGCCTCGAAGTTCGAGCACTTTGCCCATCTCGCCTGATGCGATCAAGGCATCGATGTGAGCGAGGGCTGGGTGATATCGATTGCGATGAGCGATCGCCACCTTCGTGCCATGTTTCTCGGCAGCGGCAATCAAACGATCGGCCTCGGCAGGCGTGCGGACGAAGGGCTTCTCGCAGTAAATACCGCGGGCACCTGATTCGATGGCGGCCAGAACCATATCGTGGTGCTGATCGGCGTGACGAGGCCCCACGGCGACAATCTCTGGCTTGGTGGTCTTCAGCATCTCGTGATAGTCCGAGAAGCTTTGCTTCAAGCCAAGTCGCTGAGTCGCCGAGGCCAGGCCTTTCGGGTTGGCATCGGCAACCGCTACCACCTCGGTACCTTCGATCTTGTCCCACATCGTGTCGAGGCCATGCCCGTAGTTGCCGCGACCAGTATTGCCAATCACGGCAACGCGCCGCTTCGGTTGGTCTTGGGCCATTGCCAACGTCGGAGCCAACAAGGCAGCGGAGGAAGCAGCGAGAAAGGTGCGGCGTTTCATGGGCGAGGTGTGGGGCTGCAGGAGAACGAAGGAAGGGAAGAGTAGGTTAGTCGGCGGCTGATTCGAAGGCACCCAGGTCTGGAGCCTTGCCCTGATAGGGAAGTTCAACCGGGACGCCGCGATCGATCAGTTGGCTTTCTGGCGACAAGTGCAGAAAGCGAATCGCAGGCAAACTGCCATCAGCCTGGCGAGGCGATGTCAGGTGCTGATCTTCCTTCAGGTCGAGGAAGTCGGATGGGCGGATCTCAAGATTCAAGTCGAACGAATTTGCTTCCAGCTCGCACTTGCTTTCATCGATATTGATCAGGTCACGTCGACTGCCGTATGAAAGATTGTTCTTCAGCACATGGCCGTAACCGTCGACGTCGTCGGTGTTGTTGGCCAGGCGGCACAGCATGTTGAAGTTGGTGCCGTTGCGATAGGCGGTGTTGTTCAGCCAGACGCCGCCGCCTGGGTGATGATTGGCATAGAAGCCGCTTGCCTTGTTGCGGACGGCCATGCAGTTCTGCACGACATGCACAGGGATTTGTCGCGGGAGGCGATGGGCAGGCAAGGTTCCGTACCCGCCTGCTTTAAAGCCATTGCCATCGGCCAGGCTCTTGAACTCCGGCGAATAGCCATTCCAAAACGCCCAGCAGTTTTCAAAGCGAACCGCTTCCGACGCGGTGATGCAATCGAAGCCGTCGTCGCTGTTTAGCCAGGCACGGCACCCACGAAAGACGTTGCCAGTCGATCCTGGTGTGGGATGGCAACCGAACCCATCAACGTTGCCGCCACGGCCTCCCTGGGAAACGGGATCGTGGTTGCGATAGGCATCGCAGTTGAGGAATAGGTTATCGCTCCCGCGAACCGAGTAGATGCCGATCGCATGGCCATCGTGCATGCTGAGTCGTTCGAAGATGTTGTGGCTGCCATTGTTGGCAAAGCAGATCGATTGGGTGTGCCCGGTCATGGTGACCTGGACGCCGATCACTTCGATCCCACGCAAATGAATCCACGAACCGTCGACCGAGAACGCATGGACGCGACGTCCTTCCGGTTTCACGTCGGTGAAATCGAAGATCGGTTGTTCCTGCTGGTAGGCGAAGTAGCGAATCGGTTTGTCTTCTTCGCCACTCTTTCGCAAATGAATCACGTGCGCCCAGATGCGACGCTGCGAATCGATTTCATCGGGTTGAATGCGATAGGTGCCGCCACGAATCCATACTGTATCGCCAGGAGCGACAAACGTCTGCGCGTTTTGAATGGACGCGAAGGGGGCATCTGGTGTGCCGGGGTTCGCATCGTCTCCATCAGGAGCAACGAAGTACTCAGCGGCAGAAATCGGACCGGCAGCGGCCAGCAGCAGTGCCGTCAACAGAAGGGTTCGGCAAGCGATCATACAGGTTTGTGGGGGAGGGGAGGGGGTACGTTCGGTCATCGAACGCAGGCAGGGGGCAAAGGTGTGTCTTTGGAGTCTAACACGCCGCCTGGACCAACGCCACAAACCAGGGTTTATTCCAGCTCTTCCAGTTCCGCCAAACGCTTGCGAAGACGGGCCTTTTCATCCTCGACCGAAACGGGAGCGGACGACTGGGGAGGATCGTTTCGTACTTCATTCTGGGATTTAGATGGCCGACTGACGATCCGGTCTTCTGTGAAATAGACACCACTAAGCATCGACGTTTTGATGTACCCTTCGTGGATGCAGCCCTCTTTATCGCGGTATTTGACCTGGTAGATTCGCGAGTCTTTCTCGCCGAAAAAGCCAGGGCCAAAGGGTGCCCACTGCAGCGAGATAATCTTGCCACCTCGCCGCGTGACATATTCTCGAACCCGGGAATGATCGAGCCCGCCGGCTCCCAGGCGAATGATCAGAGAAATGAATACGAGCACGGCGATAACGGCAATGACTTCGCCAGGTCCGTTCATGGTGAGCTTCCGAAGTGCGACTTCGGGCCTATTTAGGTGGAAGTTGGGGTGAATGTCTTAGGCTATTCGTCCCCTGACTATCGATCTTGGAATTTAGATCCCTCGATTAAAGGGGAGGCTAATCACCACTGGCAACTATAAATCACCCTTGTTGCGGCCGTTCTCGTCATAGCGGACGAAGGCGAAGTACAGAAACATCACCACGAAGATAGGGATCAGAAACAGAAAGAACGGCGTCACCAGGTACGCAACGACGATGATCGCCGCTAGAAAAATAAACCACAACCACCATGTGTCGCGCCACAAGCCGCGGAGAGGGCCCATCGAGCATTCCTTCCAAGATCCAACGTTGTTTCACCTTTTGAGCTGGGCAGAAGGCCGCCGCTCGCAAGGTGATTCTACGAGATCGCTTCCAGCAAGACACCACGGGAGGTGGGATACTGGACGAAGGAGAGAATGCCGCTACGGCATCAGGTTATAGCTGAACACATTCGAGCGACCCGCCGCGACGACCGCACGAAGCTGCGACGTTTGATAGTCGCCGTACTGATCCGGCAGAAGACTGGTGGTGCTGGTCTGCGGTGGAATCGCAGGGTCTTCGCTGTCTCGAACGATCTTGTGCTCTGACTTTTTGATCGAAACCTGATAGTGGCCTTCCGGGGCACCGTCATCTGGTTCGTAGGTCGTCAGTGAATAGTGCCCGGTCGCGTCGGTCTTGCCATATGCGGTGATTTTCAGCTTCTCGCTGAAGAACATCACTGTGGCACCTTCGACGGGAAGTCCTGCCTGCGTGATGACCCCGGTCACCGGGTGCGTGGCATTGCGACCGGGAAGCAGCCCAGTCTGGTCGACACGGCAGCCCACCAGCAAAGAGGCTGCGAGCAAAGTCGTGGCGATAAAGATCCGATTCATCGTCATTCGCTTCCAGGCGTATATTCTGCGCCACTCTTACTGCCCATCGATCCCCAGACCCCGTACGGGCTGGTGCCGGTTGCGACCGAGGTTGCCCCTTGGTTGCCGGCATCGATCGTTTCGGTAATGAAACGGACCGAACCATCGGCGAAGGTTGCCATGACGCCGCCAGGATGGGCGCTTGAGGCGGTGTAGAAACCATCCTGGGCATCATGACTGGCGTAAGCACATTGCGGACTGTTCGGTGGCAGACAGGTATTCATGGCCGAGTAAGCCGAACCGCCGTCAGTCCAACGATTGCCTGGGGCATCGTGCGAAAACGCATAGCCGCTGGACGAATCAAACGTCAGGGCACATTCGGCCGGCGTGGCAGGGTCGCTGCCGTAGTTCACGTTCGCTCGGTCACGTGAGTGGCTCGGGAAAAGGTGCTCGGAGAAAGCGAGCGTCGTGCTGGTACCATCGGTGATGCTGTCGATCGTCGTGTGCTTAACCAGACCGAAGATCCCGCGTGGATCGAGCGATTCGGTATCGACTGAGTCGCCAGCACAAAAGGTATAGTTCGAGTTGGCAATGGTATCGGCCGCGAAGTGCTCGTTGCTGGAAGGGCAAAGCAGCAGTTCGATTGGCGTTTGCCATGGCTTCCATTCCTCCCAGGGAACCCGAGCCAGACCGATTGCTTTGATCTCGTTGGCCAGGGCATGTTTACCCATGTACGGCAACAAGCTGACGAAACCGCTTTGTCGCTGATAAGGGGCCATCGGGCCACCATTGTGTTGGTGCTGCCCCAGTCCGCCTTCCCGATAGGGGAAGGCAAGGAACGTGTCGTGATAATTGTGCAGCGCGATCGCCAACTGCTTCATGTTGTTGGTGCACTGCATCCGGCGCGAGGTTTCTCGAGCTTGCTGGACGACCGGCATCAGCAGGCCAACCAACACACAGACAACGGCGAAGACGACTAGAAGTTCGACCAGAGAGAAACCACCTCGTGTGGAACGATGCATGGTGAACTTGTGCTCCAGGCTGATCTAGTAGAAATGGCGGACAAAATCAAAAACGAACTTCCGTACTACTACTACTCAAACAGCGTTCCAAACCGACAAGTGGTTTCCGATAGACCGTGTCGGGCCTCCGAACGAAGCGTCGAATCGCACCGCAATTACGCTTTGTTTTCCGTAATTCCCAACTCAAGGTACGTTGATTCCCCTAATGATTAATGCGCAACTTTGCCGCATAAAACGTTTTCTTTCTCTCAATTTCGTTATCACTGCCCCGTTGGAAGGGGGTGTGCCGACTACTTGGGCGGCTGCAGAGGGGATTGCCCATTCACTAAGCTTCCTCGCGATATGGTCTGGTGTGAAGATCGAGCCGATTAGGCAATCCAGGCAACCCGATCGCGGGAGAAGCGATCTCGGCCGCGACGAAAACATCCTCAATGGCAAGGGAAAAGCACAAGTCTTTGTCGCAACGTTTTCCGCAGCAGAGACAGTCATCGATTCGAGCACGAATCGAAGTTCCTTGCACGGCAAACCAGACCGTGATCTTGGCGACTCGGATGCCAAGTCGCCGAGTAATATTTACCGTGAGCCAAGAGGGCGGCCCTGACGGTTGAGAATCTTAGCCGGAGGGTAGCGTTTAATTCCGCCAGAGGGGTAGAATGGGCAAACCTCGTCATCGAACCAAGAGCCTCTCGCTGCCTGCTAAGGTTTCGCTTCTTATGTATTTGCTCGAGAATCCAGTCCTGCAGCGCGAGTTGCTGGTGAATCTGCGGACGATTCGTGCGTTTCTTCTGCTCTTGGCGTATCAGATACTTCTCGCGGCGATCGTCTACTTTGCCTGGCCGCAAGTCGAACGCCTCGACCTCTCTTCCGATCAGGAAGCTGCCCGGCGTTTGTTCGATTTGTTCTTCCTGGGGCAGTTCGTGTTGGCCTCGTTGATGGCCCCAAGCTTTGCTTCCGGGACACTAACCGGCGAGAAAGAACGGAAAACGTACGAGATGCTGCTGGCCAGTCCGCTCAAGCCTGGGGCGATTGTCATTGGTAAGCTGTTCGCTTCGCTCGCTCACCTGGCGCTGCTGATTTTCACGTCGTTACCGATCGTGATGTTATGCCTGCCGCTGGGTGGTGTTTCGCTGTACGAGTTGCTCGCTGCCTACGCGATTTTGATGGTGGCTGTGGCGACGTTTGGCATGATCAGCGTGGCGTGCAGTAGCTTCTTTCAACGAACCTCGGCGTCGCTGGTTGTTTCGTATCTGTTGATCTTGCCGATCGCTTTGGCCGGTGCATTCATCTGGCAGATGCTCGGCGAAAACGGCGGTCTGCGCTTGTTAGTGTTGTTGGTCACGGTGCCACCGTTGGCTGGTGCGACGATCGTCCTGTTGTCCCTATACACCGCGCGGACGCTGCTTTATCCGAATGACGTCGGCAGCGAAGGGAAGGATGTCGTCGACCTCGAGAAAGAGGCGCGCGAAGCGGTTGGTCTGGTGATCCAGCGGGATCAGTTTCCGGATCGTTTGTTCGCTCCGCCGAAGCGAACGCAGCTTCTAGAAGACCACCGGAACCCGGTTTACGACAAAGAGATCCATAGCGAAATCTTCGCCCAGGGAACCTTGATGCTGCGTCTGGTGATTCAGATCAGTATGTTCCTGGCGATTCCTTTGATGGCGGTCTGCCTTTACTTCAAGCCGCAGTACGCACCGTTCTATATGGCGTATGTGATTTTGTTCAACGTGCTGGTCGGGCCCGTTTTCTCAGCGGGAAGCATTACTTCGGAACGGGAACGCGAAACGCTCGACTTGCTGCTGACGACCGAGATCTCGCCCTGGATGATCTTGTCAGGCAAGCTGGTTGCCGGCTTCCGCGTTTCGAGCGTGTTGACTGGCTTTTTGCTGTGGCCGCTGCTGTTGGCCTGCGTGATGGTACCGTATTACTGGACCAATTGGCTTTCGGTGATCGCGTATTTATCGGTGATCCTGGTCACATGTATTACCACGTCGATGCTGGCCTTGTTTTGCTCGGTAATGTTCCGCAAGACGTCGCATAGCTTGATGTGCACTTACCTGGTGATCATCGCTTTGTTCTGCGGGACACTGGCGTTTGATTACTTCGCCCAACTGGCCTTCGCCCCGCCCGTGGACACCAGCGAAACCCAATACGCAATGGTCTCGTCCACAACGCGAACGGCAGAGCCTCGATTATCGGCGGTCGCTCAGGTCTCGCGCGACTTGACGGTCGTGAGCCCGTTTTCGGCCTTGTGGGACGTGCCACTGAAAGTCGATCTCGACGGTGCGAAAGACAACGACGGCGACTGGGCACGGTTCGGTGTTTATATGGCACTGGCGATCGGCATGAACTTCTTCATGTTCATCACCATGGTCTGGCTGTTCCGCACTCGTTGGCGAGTCGCTTACTAGGCCCGCCGGTTTTTCAATGTTCCCATAAAAAAAGCGTGCCATAGCTCTCGCGAACTACGGCACGCCGGGAAAGATTGAGTGGGTGCGTCGCTTCTAGAATGGCGACTTGTCGACTGGGGCCCGGCCCGAGGCCATCCGCAGCGGAGCCAAGATGCTGCCGAAGATATCGTCGACTGAGCTGGTCGAATCTTCAACGATCACAACACGGTCGCCAGCTTGAAGCTGGTAATCGTATTCATACGGGATCTGACCCGCGTGGTGATCGTACTGCGAAATCAGCTTCTGAGGCTGACCACCTTGATGCTGTGGGAATCGCGAAATGGCGATATGGAAACGCTTGTATTTGCTTTCGACACGCGATTGATCGACGGCGGCTTGCAGCGTTGGAGCCGCATGGAGCGGAATCTTCTGCGTTGAACGCGTGCCTTTCTCTGGCGATTGCATTTCGACCAGGATCATCGGCTGATTCGGTGGTGCTGGTGCCTGGGCCTGAGTGATGGCCGAATCGGATGTCGGCACCGTGCTGCAGCCGCTGCCCAACATGATGATGGCCAGCACGGGGAAGGTGAACAAAGGAAGTCGATAGTTCATCTTCACAATCCCTTGCGAAGTAGTTGTTGTCCGGGGGAGCGATCTCGTCGGCGCATTTTTTTATGCACGGTCTCAATACTCGGTATCGGCATTCTGGATTACGCGAGTTGAATCGAATTCAAAGAAAATTCGGATCAGGAAAGATAGGCAGGTGCATGCACGCTAGCCAGCCCAAAATCCGGCGCAGAACTAACCCTTGCGGTGGGCAAAATGAGGTTAACCGAAGTAACTCGTGCTATCGGCACTATCGTCAAGATTAACGATTGAGCGACCCGTACAGCCGGCAAACTTACTCTCCAACTCCAGACGATTATTCCACCGATAACGTTTGTGGCGGTCATCTCCTTGGGAGGTGGACTATCAAGGAATCAAAAGGTTAGCTTGCGAACGGTTATGCGAAAATCAAGATCTAAGAGCAAAGCTCCCGTTATTATTGGCAAGCTGGTGCTTGGTGCTGTCACCTCGGCGGCATTGGGACTCAGTGGTTGTTTGGTTGGCCCGGACAATATCGATCCGGGGGCGCCTTTCCGTTGCGAGTGGATTCAGCCGCTCCCACCGGGGGTAAGCCAGTCGCCGAACGACTCGGTCGCGTGGTGGACCAAGTTCGACGACCCGATTCTGACCAGCTTGATCGTCCGGACCGCGCAACAAAACCTCGAGTTAGGGCAAGCCGCCGAACGAATCGCCGAAGCCCGTGCTATTCGCGGTGTGGTTCGTGGCGGGCTGTTCCCCGACATTGACGGCACATCCAGCTACTCGCGACGCAAAACGTCCGGAAGTGGTAACAGCTTCGGTCTGGCAAACTTCAGTCCGCCTCCATTCAATTACTGGTCGGCTGGTTTCGATGCTTCGTGGGAAATCGATATCTTCGGTTCCGTGCGTCGCAGCATTCAGGCCGCCGATGCGGACATCGATGTTGCCATCGAAGACCACAACAACCTGCTGGTTTCGCTTCAGGGTGAAGTTGGTGCGAACTACATCCAGGTTCGTACCCTGCAGCGTCGTATTCAGTTCGTCGAACGCAACATCGAACTGCAACGACAGTCGTTGAAGATCACCGAAGATCGTCTGGCCGCTGGTACGATCAGCCAGCTCGACGTCGAACAGGCCAAATACAACTTGTACAGCACCGAAGCTGGTCTTCCGCTGCTGCGTCAAGAAATGGAACTGGCCTATCACCGACTGTCAGTGCTGATGGGCGAACCACCAACGGACCTGTCGACCGAGATCACGCCTCAGCAGCGATTCCCTTCGATTCCAGCCGATATCGACGTCGGTCTGCCAATCGAACTGATTCGTCAGCGTCCCGATATTCGTTCGGCAGAACGCCAACTGGCTGCTCAGGCCGCTCGTATTGGTGTCGCGGTTGCCGAACTTTACCCTCGCTTCACGATCACCGGTACGTTCACCGTCGACTCGACGAAGTTCAACCGTTGGTTCACCAGCGACAGTATCGCATATGCCTCGGGCCCTGCGATGCGATGGCGACTGCTGGACTTCGGTCGTGTTCGTAGCGACATCGAAGCCAACCGTGCTCGCTGGCGAGGGCTGGTCTTCGCTTACCAGAACTCGGTCGTTACCGCCGCGGCGGAAGTCGAAGATGCTTTGTCGCAATACCGCTACACGGTCCGCCGTGCTGCCAGCCTGCGTCAGGCCGCCTTGGCTGCTCGTTCGGCTGCGGTGATTTCGGAAGAGCAATACAAGGGTGGTATCATCCCGTTCCAAACCTTGCTGGACGCTCAGCGGCAACAAGCCGAGTTGGACGACCAGACGGCCAATGCGGAAGGGGATATCTACCTCTCGGTGGTCTCGCTCTACAAGGCACTCGGTGGTGGCTGGATCGATCCATTCGCGGTCGCTCCTGACCCAACCGCCGTTCCGCCAGGCGAGCCAATTGAACCGACTCCGGCGAACTTGAACCCAGCAGAACCAGATCCGGCCGATCCGACCGATCCTATCCAGAACCCACGGGCTCCACTGGATAACGATCTGATCCCGGCCGAAGCTCTACCGCTGCCTAAGCCAGGCGAAGAGTAAGCCGAAAACGACCAATTCCCCAGGCAACGCCACGGAGAGCTCGGTAACCATCACCGAGCTCTCCTTTTTTTGGGCCCCAGTCCACGCTGGCTTCCTTGGGGGGATTGCCTCCGATTTCGGCTTCCCCAGGTTGTGACTGAGGGCCATAGTCCGTAGAATTTGGCCCAATGTGAAACCGGCCCGATTCGCTTACTTTTTCTGGGATTCCATGGAGACGCCTGGTTTTCTCGAGCCCTTCAAGGGCCGCTGGACAAAGCGGCATCTGCTCGATTTGGAAAGTTTATCGTCGGACGAAATCACCCTTCTTCTCGACGTTGCTCAAGCGTTCAAAGAATCCACCAACAATTGCCGCACCAAGTTGTCGGTCCTGACGGGACGGACGAGCGTCAATTTATTCTTTGAAGACTCGACCCGGACTCGAACCAGTTTCTCGCTGGCTTCCCGTCGCCTGGGGGCCGATGTGATCGAGTTCTCCGCTTCCAGCAGCAGTCTCTCCAAAGGGGAAACGCTGCTCGATACGGCCAAGACCATCCAGTCGATGTGCATCGATACGCTTGTCTGTCGCCACAAGGCCCCGGGCACGCCGCAGATGCTGGCCGAGAACCTCGACTGCGGTGTGATCAACGCCGGCGACGGCCCGCACGAGCATCCGACGCAAGGTCTGCTCGACATTCTGACTATTCGTCAACATCGAGGCGACCTCGCCGGCAAAACGGTGGCCCTGGTGGGCGATATTGCCCATAGCCGAACCGCTCGGTCGAATATCTGGGGCCTGCAAAAGCTGGGGGCCCATGTGATCGTTTGTGGTCCTTCGACGCTCGTCTCGCGACGCTGGGAAGAGTTTGGCGTCGAGGTCTCGCATGATCTCGATTCGATCCTGGAACGCTGCGACGTGTTAAACCTGCTGCGAATCCAGTTCGAGCGGCAATACACTCGGCCATTCCCATCGGTTCGCGAATATGCCTTGTTGTATGCCATGGATCGCAAGCGAATGCAGCGGGCCAAGTCCGACATTTTGATCATGGCACCCGGACCTATTAACCGTGGTGTCGAGATCACGCCTGAAGTGGCCGACGGCGAGCACTCGGTCATTCTGCACCAGGTGAATAATGGTTTGGCGGTCCGCATGGCGGCGATGTGGCTCCTCAACGAAGGCCGGGCAACCACTTAAGCGGATGTTGGAAAAGATGCTTCGAACGCTAATTCAAAATGGTCGGGTTATCGACCCAAGCCAAAACATCGATCGCGTCACGAACCTGTTAATCGAGGAAGGTCGCATTGCCGCGATTGACGTCCCGGCAGATGGCAGTGCCCACGTGATCGACGCGACCGGCAAGCTGGTCGTCCCAGGACTGATCGATCTGCATGTCCAAATTCGCGAACCAGGTTTCGAGGAAGACGAAACGATCGAGTCTGCCGCCTATGCCGCACTGGCAGGAGGCTTCACTTCGATCGCCGCGATCTCTGAAACGAACCCGCCGGTCGATAGTGCCGCCGCAGTGACGTACCTCGGACGTCAGGCGTCGGAAGCGGATCACTGCAATGTGTATCCGGTGGCCTGCGTCAGCAGCGGACGTCATGGCGAAGAGATGGCCGAAATCGGCATTCTGCATAATGCCGGGGCGATTGCTTTTAGTGATGGTCAACGCCCAGTCTCGAATCCCGAGCTTCTGCGTCGTGCGTTGGAATACACCTTGATGTTCGGTCGCCCGGTCCTCAATCGGCCCGAGATGGTCGAGCTCTCGCGCGACGGTGTCATGCACGATGGTTCGATCAGCACGGTGTTGGGGCTCGCTCCGATGCCGGCTGAAGCAGAAGACGTGATGGCGGCGCGGGACATTCGTATCTGTGAAGCCACCGGCGGCAAGCTGCACCTATTGGCAATTTCGTGCAGCGGTACGGTCGAGATCTTACGCCGGGCCAAAGATCGTGGCGTGGGCGTTTCGGCCAGTATCTGTGCCTATCAGTTCGCCCTGACCGACGAAGCGATGCGAGGTTTCGACACCAGTTTGAAGCTGAATCCACCGCTTCGTTCGCAAGATCATATCGACGCGTGCATCGCCGGCTTGAACGATGGCACGATCGACGTGATTGCCAGTGGGCATGCTCCCCGTTCTTCGGAAAAGAAGATGTGTGCGATCACGGAAGCACCTTTCGGGATGGTTGGTCTCGAGACCGCGCTGGGTCTGGTTGGGACGCACCTGGTGAAGAGTGGCAAAGTCGATTGGCCGACCATCGTGCGAGCCATGTCGACCAACGCCGCGAAGGTGCTGGGTATCGAAAAGGGAACGCTTCAAGCAGGTGCCGATGCCGATGTAACGATCATCGACCCGGACCTGGCGTGGAAGGTCGATACGTCGGCCTATCGCTCGAAGAGCTTCAATTGTCCGTTCCAAGGCGTCACGCTCACAGGACGCGCGGTCGAAACGATCGTAGGCGGAATCACCAAGTTCCGATACGATGGAACGTAGTGCACTTCGCGGTGCTTTCCAGGGCCATTCCTTTGCAGCCGAGAAGCTTCCGCTGTCATGCCGCTCATTATCGACGGATACAATCTGCTTTTCGCCGCTGGGCTAGTAGGGTCTGTCGATGGAGAAGGTTCCTTTGAAGGGGAACGTAGGGCACTGCTCGACGCGCTGTTACGCGTGATCGATCCGAAGGAGCTGACCCAGACGGTCGTCGTCTTCGACTCGGCGAAAGCTCCGCCCGGCTTACCGCGAGTCTATAACCATCAGCAGATCACCGTGCGGTTTGCCAGCGGCTATACCGATGCGGATGAAATGATCGAAGAGTTGATTCGCGATCATCATGCCCCCAAGCGGCTAACGGTTGTTTCCAGCGATCATCGCGTGCAACGGGCAGCTCGCCGACGCCGAGCCACAGCGATCGATAGCGATAGCTGGTATCGCTTGATGCGGCAAACGCGGCAGCGGATTCGTCAGCAGGAAGCTCTCAAGCCGCCACCTCCCAAACAACCTTCCACCCCGGCGATTCCGGACTCGGAAGTGAATGAATGGCTAGAGTTCTTTGGCGATATTGATGTCGACGAGTTGGCTCCGAAAGATTCGCCTGCCAAGCGTAGTGCCCCTTCGCCGGTCGAAGATGCTCCGGCGAAGTCTGCCAAGCCAGGGCGCAAGAAGCTGCAGCCAAGCGAAACGAAAGAAGGGGCCCTGGGCGTGTTCGACGACGCCTATCTCAAGAAGATCGCTCAGGAATTCTTCGGTGATACCTGACACTCTGTTTAGTCGCGACGAACGCCTACGAAAAAAGGCAACGCGATTCATCACGTTGCCTTGATTCGATTTTATGCGATGCATCTGTTCTCGATTACGAGTGTCGCAGAGCCTTGTCCGAGATGTCTTTGCGGCACCAGGCACCATCCCAGCGGATGCATTTCACGGCGGTGTAGGCCTTCAGCTTGGCAGCCGAGATGGTATCGCCGATTGCCGTCACGCCGAGGACGCGGCCACCGTTGGTGACAATCTGGTCCCCCTCGAACTTCGTGCCGGCATGGAACACTTTGACATCTTCCAGCTTGGCTGCTTCTTCGAGGCCTCGGATTGGCTTCCCTTTTTCGTAGTTGCCTGGGTAGCCTTCCGAGGCCATCACCACGCAAACTGCCGGACGGGTATCCCATTCCGGAGAATCGATCGAATCGAGGCGACCTTCCGCACACGCTTCCAGAATGTCAGCCAGGTCCGACTTCAGTCGCATCAAGATCGGCTGGCATTCGGGATCGCCGAAACGAACGTTGTATTCCAGAACCTTCGGACCTTGGTTGGTCATCATCAGGCCAGCATATAGCACGCCTTGGAATGGGTTACGGGCCCGCTTCATGCCATGCACGGTCGGAACCAGAACCTTCTCTTCCAGCATCTGCATGACCTGCGGGGTCACCAGTGGCGTCGGTGAGTAGGCCCCCATGCCACCGGTGTTCGGTCCCTGATCGTCATCGTAGGCAGGCTTATGGTCTTGAGCTGGTGGCAGCGTCAGGATCGTTTTTCCGTCGGTGATCGCCAGCACGCTTGCTTCTTCGCCATCGAGACGTTCTTCGATGATGATCTGGGCGCCGGCATCGCCGAAGACCCGTTGGCGCCCGATCTGATCGATCGCTTCCAGGGCTTCATCGGCCGTATCGCAGACGGTCACACCCTTACCGGCAGCCAGGCCGTCCGCCTTGATCACCACATTGACGTCCTCCCCTTCATGGGGGAATCGGTCTTTGATGTAGCGGGCAGCCGCATCCGCTTCGCGGAAGACACGATAGTCGGCGGTCGGGACGTCGGCACTGCGGAGGGTTTGCTTGCAGAACGCCTTGCTTCCTTCGAGCTGGGCGGCGGCTTTGTTAGGACCGAAGATCTTCAGGCCTTGTTCGCGGAAGTAATCGACCGCGCCGGCAACCAGCGGAGCTTCCGGCCCGACCACCGTCAGCCCGACGTCGTTTCGCTTGGCAAACGCAACCAGGGCAGGGAAGTCGGTTTCAGGAATCGCAATGTTTTCGGCATCGATCTGGGTACCGGCGTTTCCTGGGGCAACGAAGACGTTGCGGACGCGGGAGCTTTGCGACAATTTCCAAGCCAGGGCGTGTTCGCGACCGCCAGAACCGAGGACCAATACGTTCATAAGACTGTTGCCACTTCTAGGGCGTTAAAACAATCGGAGGGAAGGATCACGCAGTGTACCAAAATTAAGAAACTCTGCTCACCACCTCGTCGAATTCGGACATCCTGGAAGAAATCCGACATCTCAACCGTTTTCCGGGGCAGGAATGACCAAAAAGTGACGGTATATGAAAGATCGTAATGCTTGTTTCCGCCGGATCCTCTGGTAAAACAGGCAAACTGCGAGGATATCCTACCTAATCACCGCTTTGCGGTTCCTGCCCCCATGTTGAGGTCGCCTGCGGATCTATCAGCTTTTGAGAACTTTTACAGCCATCTGAAACCATCTCCAAGGGGGTGGAACTAGAACTGTAAGAGGCGTAAAGTAGACGGATTGCGCTCCCCTCATTCGGGTGCGACATAAATCGCGGGCACGATCAGTACGGATGTTTATAATGTGATGTGACGTAAAGCGACTAAATTTCGCTCTATGTCCTTTGCTTTTCGCAGCCTGCCTTCGCTTCCCCCCACCTACTAAGAAAATCAAAGCAACTAAAGGAGTTCAAATGAAGTCATTGCAACTGGGATTGATGTTGTTGGCTGCCATCGGGCTGTCGGTCCAGGCTGCCGCCGCCCAAGAATGGGGAACGGTCACTGGCCGGTTCGTCGTTGATGGCAAAGTCGCTACCCTCCCTGCTGATGATGTCACGAAGGACGCTGGTTTCTGTGGCGCTAAACTTCCGAATCAAACGCTGGTCGTTGGTGAAGATGGTGGCCTGAAGAACGTTGCCGTTTGGCTCTACCTTGATCGCGGTCAAGACGCTCCAGCCGTTCACCCATCGTACGCCGAAGCTGCCAAGAAGCCTGTCGTTATCGACAACAAGGCTTGCTTGTACGAACCACACGTCTCGGCCGTCGTGGTTGGTCAGCCAGTCGAGTTCAAGAACTCGGACCCAATTCCCCATAACTTCAAGGTGGAAGGCTTCGCCAACGCTGGCATGAACAACCTGGTTCCTGTTGGTGGCGTTTACGAACACAAGTTCGACAGCGAAGAACGTTACCCAATGAACGCCAGCTGCTCGATCCACCCTTGGATGACCGCCAAGATCGTTGTTCGCGAACTGCCTTACATGGCTGTCAGCGCCGAAGACGGTACGTTCACCATCGAAAACCTGCCAGTCGGTAAGCACAAACTGCAGGTCTGGCACGAAATTCCTGGCACCGTCAAGGAAATGCAGGTCGGTGGCAAGAAGGTCAAAGACCGTAAGGGGCTGTTGGAAATCGAAGTCAAGGCTGGCCAGAACGATCTGGGCAACCTGGTGATTGACGCTGGCGACCTGAAATAACGCAGCCCTTTCGCGGGAGATTTCCCCGATGAAGACAGCGAGATTCAGTCTATTGGTCATGTTGGTCCTGAGCGTCTTCGCTCAGGGCCTGATGGCGGAAGAATGGGGAGACGTCCAAGGACGTTTCATCGTTCAAGGTAATCCAGGCCCGGCACCCGGGCTGGCAATTCCAGCGGCACTCGTTGGCTTTTGCGGCGGAGGTGCCATTGCGAATCCGGCCTTACGGATAGGCAACCAAGGCGAACTACAAGACGTCGCTTTGTGGTTGTACCTTGGGCGCAATGAAGAGGCCCCTAAGCCTCACCCGATGTATGAAAAGCTTCGGGCGAACAAAGTTGTGATTCGCAACGCTGGCTGTTTGTACGATCCGATCATGTCACTGGTCCGTCCAGGTCAGAAGATCGAGTTCGTCAATGCCGACCCGATCCCTCACAACTTTAAAGTCGAAGGATTCAAAAACGCCGGCATTAATTTTTTGCTGGCGGCAGGCAAGTCACAGGTAGAGACGTTCGCTGATGAGGAACGCTACCCGATGAGTGCCGGATGCAATATCCATCCCTGGATGGATGCATTTATCGTGATTCGCGAATCGCCTTACATGGCGGTCAGCGGAGAAGACGGAAAATTCAAAATCGAGAAGCTGCCAGTCGGGAAGCACACCTTCCAGGTCTGGCACGGCAATCCTGGCAGCCTGAAGCAGATGAAAATCGGCGGTGAGGTTGTCAAAGATAAGAAGGGGCTGATCGAAATTGACGTCAAGCCAGGCCTGAATGACCTGGGGGATATTGAAGTCGATTTCGCGTTGCTCCAGAAGTAACTTGCCAGGCAAACCATGCGGAGCGCGGCCCTCGATTGGGACCGCGCTCGTTTATTTGAATTTCGCCTGACGGTTGACCTAATGAACTAGGTGCAGCGGCGTCAGGTACCTTTCAACATTACATTTTTGTCAGCGAGACCGCCTCGATTCCCTGGCGGTGAACTGGAACTCACAATGCACATCAGCCAGGCCCCTGAGTTTGGCGGACGACACTGGGCGGGAGGCCTGGCGGTTACCGCACTGATCGGGGTTATCGTCGGATGCTCTTCCGAGCCAGCCAAGTTCGAGCCGAACCGGATCGCCATGCACAAGGCAGAGATCACGCTCGGCATCACGTTGGATCCCAAGTACCAGGTCGAGCCGATCGCGAAGATTCTGTCCGATTCGTTTGGTACCCCGGACGAACCGATCGTACCGGAAGTGGAAGACATCGATCAGGTTTTCGATCTCGAACATCTCAAGATGGCGGCTGGCCCTTACGGCAGTGAGGAAGATGGCACGCCACGTGGTTTGTATCGACAGCATTGTGTGCATTGCCATGGCATCACCGGCAATGGTCGCGGCCCGACGGCTGCCTTTCTGAACCCTTACCCGCGCGACTTCCGCATGGGTAAGTACAAGTGGAAGTCGACCAAGACCGGCACGCCTCCGACCCACGACGATCTGAAACGAGTGATCTCGGACGGCGTACCTGGCACCGCAATGCCTAGCTTCAAACTGCTGCCGGAAGAAGAAATCGAAGCCCTCACGCAATACGTGAAGTACCTGTCGCTGCGAGGGGAACTCGAACGCAATTTGCTGCTGGAGTTCTCGGACCTCGACTGCTCGGTGGTGAAGCCCGCCGACCAGCGAACCAAAGAAGAAAAAGAATACGTCGCCAGCTTGTCGCCGGAAGAAATCCAAGAGGAAACCGACGACCTCAACTCGGCGGTCGAAGAATTGACCGACCCGGAAGTGGTCAACGAGGACTTCCTCGCTCCGCTGGTCGAAGGCTGGGCCTACGCCTTTGAAGACGTCACCGAAGTGCCTGAAAAGCCTGAGTCGGAATTGAAAGAGTCGTTGGCCGTTGGTCGCGATCTGTTTTTCAACAAAGGTGGCTGTGCCACGTGCCACGGTCAGTCGGCACTGGGGGATGGGCAGACCGCCGAAAACTTCTACGACGACTGGACCGAAGAGTATTACGATCCGAAGGACCCCTCGCAGCTAGAAGGTTTTCTGGCTTTGGGAGCGTTGCCGCCACGCAAGCTTGACCCACGTAACTTGCGTCTGGGCAACTTCCGCGGTGGGCGTCGCCCGGTCGATGTTTACTGGCGAATTCGTAACGGCATCGAGGGTGCCAAGATGCCTGCCGCTCAGCAGTTGAGCGAAGAAGAAATCTGGCACGTTGTCGACTACGTTCGCAAAGGCTTGCCTTACGACAGCCTGAGCCAACCGCCGGAACACGAGCAGGAAAACGTCCGGGTCCGAAACTAGTACCGCATACCCGATTGGCATGGGGTGGCCTGGTCCGCCCGACATACGCGTCAGCCACGGCTGAAAGTAGGAGAGTCCCTGGTGGGAAGATTCTGGAGTCTTGTTTTTCTCAGCATCCCGATCCTGGGGGTGGCCATTTTTATATGGTCCGCCATGGGTTGGTATCCGCTGGAAGGTCATTGGTTTCCTGAACGCGTCGTCGCCAATTCGAGCATCGACCACCTGTTCTATGTCATCCTGGCACTGACGGGCATCGTGTTCGTGGGGACTGGCTTGTTGATGTTCTGGTTCCTGTGGAAGTACGACGGCAAGCATCACGAAGGCCCCGTCTTCTACTCGCATGGTAGCCACTACCTGGAAGTGCTGTGGTCGGTGATCCCGGCAATCCTGCTGCTGTTCCTGGCGATCTATCAAATGGATGCCTGGGCGGGGGCTCGTATGCGTCGCCCAATGCTCGAGAACGGTCAGCCGAAGCCGCCGATCGCTCGCGTGACCGGCCGTCAGTTTGAATGGAAGATCCAATACCCAGGTGCCGATCAGAAGCTCGATACGGCAGACGATATCTACCTGGTGAATGAATTGCACGTGCCTCGTGACGAAGAGATCGTCCTCGAGATCACCGCCGAAGACGTGCTGCACAGCTTCTTTTTGCCGAACTTCCGCGAGAAGCAGGACGTGGTCCCAGGCATGAAACAGTACGTCTGGTTCAAGCCGGTGAAGGATGGCAAGTTCGACATCGTGTGTGCCGAGCTTTGCGGCTGGGGGCACTACAAGATGAAGGGGCAAATCACCGTCGAGTCGCGTAGTGATTACGATGCCTGGCTGAAGAAAGCCTACGACGATCAAGAGTTGTCCGAGTTTACGCTGGCGGAGGCGGAGTAACACACCATGAGCAGCATCACCGCAGACGGACAAGCAACTCATTCGCACTCGTCGCACGAATTCGGCCTGGGCGAATTCATTTCGACCTACGTGTTCTCGCGCGACCACAAGGTGATCGGGATTCAGTTCCTGTTTTCCACCTTGCTTTGGTTCCTGATCGGCGGCCTTTTGGCGCTCGGCATCCGCTGGCAATTGGCGTGGCCTTGGAGCGACATGCCAGTGATCGGGCCGATGTTGTTCTCGGCCGAAGGTGGCCAGATCTCGCCAGAGTTCTACACGATGCTCTTCACCATGCATGCCACGGTGATGACCTTCCTCGTGATCATTCCGATCCTGGCTGGGGCGTTCGGTAATTACCTGATCCCGCTGATGATCGGTGCCGACGATATGGCCTTCCCGACGCTGAATATGCTCAGCTATTGGATTATGTGGCCTGCCTTTTTCTTCTTCGGGGCGAGCTTCTTTGTCGCCGGAAATGGGGCATCGAGCGGTTGGACCAGCTATCCGCCGTTATCCACCATGACCGAGTCCGCACCCGGTAGTGGCCCTGCGCAGACGATGTGGCTGCTGGGGCTTACCTGCGTCGGGATCAGCTCGATGATGGGCTCGGTCAACTACATGACCACCATCATTCAAATGCGTGCTCCTGGTATGACGATGATGCGTCTGCCGATGACGATCTGGGGGATGTTCATTACCGCCTTGCTGCAAGCGTTCGCCCTGCCAGTGCTGACCGCGGCTGGTTTCATGCAGCTGATGGATCGAACGGTCGGAACCGGCTTCTTTGCTCCCGAAGGCCTGGTCGTGAATAACTCGGCGATGGCTGCCGGTGGTGGCCAGCCGCTGTTGTGGCAGCACTTGTTCTGGTTCTATTCGCACCCGGCGGTGTACATCATGATTCTGCCGGCGATGGGCATGGTCTCAGAGATTCTATGCTGCTTCGCTCGTAAGCCTTTGTTCGGTTACAAGCCGATGATCTATGCCATCTGCGGTATCGCCGGTCTCGGCTTTATCGTGTGGGGTCACCATATGTTCGTCTCGGGCATGAACCCAGGTCTCGGCATGACGTTCATGGTCGCCACGATGATGATTGCCTTGCCAAGTGCCGTGAAGACATTCAACTGGCTTGGTACGATCTACGGCGGCAAGATTCAATTCACCACGCCGATGCTGTTTGCACTGGCGTTCGTGTCGATGTTTGTGCTGGGTGGTCTATCGGGCATCTTCATGGCGGCCACCCCGGTCGACGTGTTCATTCACGACACCTACTTCATCGTGGCTCACTTCCACTACGTGCTGTTTGGCGGCACGGCAATGGCAGTGTTCGGAGCAATCTATTTTTGGTTCCCTAAGATGTTCGGCCGCATGATGAACGAACCGCTGGGCAAGTTGCACTTCCTGCTCACGTTCATCTTCCTCAACGGCACGTTCTTCACGATGCATATCCTCGGGGCGGCTGGCTTCCCGCGTCGTCTGGCCGATCCGTATCACTACGAAACATTCCGTCCACTGCTGCCGATGAACCAGTTCATGACGATCTGTGCGATCTTGATGGTTGCTTCGCAGATCTTCTTCATCCTGAACTTCTTTTACAGCATTTTCTTCGGACCGAAGGCTGGCCGTAATCCTTGGCGAGCCAATGGTCTCGAGTGGCAGGCACCAAGCCCTCCGGGACATGGTAACTTCGACTTCCAGCCGATTGTTTACCGTGGTCCTTACGAGTACGGAACCCCGGGTGCCTCGGATGACTTCTGTCCACAAACGCAGCCTCCTCAAGAAGGCGAAGCGGGAACGACGGGGGCACACTAAGGCTCATGGCGAATCCATCGCAACTCGAATCTCCCTGGCCACATCGACTGGCATTGCTGCTGGTGTGCGCGACCTTTCCGCTGATCTGGATCGGCGGCTTGGTGACCACCACCAAAAGCGGCATGGCGGTGCCTGATTGGCCGTCGACTTATGGATACAACATGTTTTTGTATCCGTGGCAGACCTGGGTGTTCGGACCGTACGATTTGTTCCTCGAGCATGGCCATCGCCTCTTGGCTTCGACCGTCGGTTTGTTGTGCATCGCTTTCCTGGTGCTGGCAATCTGGCGAAGAGATCGCTCGCTGATCCTGCTAGGGATCGTTGCCTTGGTGCTGGTCCTCAGCCAAGGTGTGCTGGGTGGGCTCCGCGTGGTTTGGGATAAGACCACCATTGCCCGCGTGCATGGCTGCGTGGGGCCCTTGTTCTTTGGCTTTCTGGTTTACCTGGAATGCTTCACCTCGAAGCGTTTCCAAGCGATGAAGCCCGTCGGCGGTTCGCGAAGTGCAATTTACTGGCAGCTTTCGATCGGCTTCGTTGCGGTCGCGTTTTTGCAGATTGTGTTGGGATCACTGATTCGGCATGTGTCGGCCGGTATGACGCATGGTTCGTTCCGCGCCTCGTTGATCTTCCACGTGATCACGGCTTTTCTGGTCGCGGTCAGCGCGATCACCCTTTGCTGGGTTGCCTGGCGTGACGCGGAAGCCAATCGGCGAATTCGCTTTGTGGCGACGTTTTCGGCACTGCTGATCGTCGCTCAGATCATGCTGGGCATCGCCGCTTATACGGTGAAATATGGCTGGCCGACATTCTTGCCGGGCGGAAGTCTTTTCGCCAACTTTGTCATTCAGTGGGAAAGTGGTTTGCAATTGATCATCGTGACGGGCCACGTCGCGGTTGGATCGTTAATCCTGGCGTCCAGCGTTATGTTGCTGGCCTATTGCACACGGTGTTATCCGATGGCTTTCAGCCGAACTAATTCGTCGCCTGCCAACGTCGCAGGCTCTTCCAGCACGGAGGCCATGGCATGAGCAGCGGTCCTGCCACTTTGACCCAGCGCAAGTCGCCGGTACGTCAACAACTCAGCGATTACCTTGAGCTGACCAAGCCGAAGATTGCCGTGCTGCTGTTGGTCTGTGTGACCATCGCCGCATTCTGTGCGAGCAATGGCCAGCCTGACATTCTGCGGTTGATCCATGTGATTGTCGGCACCGCGTTGGTCGCCGCCAGTAGCTGCGTGTGGAACCAGTGTCTGGAAGTTCACGCCGATCGTCAGATGAATCGCACCGCCCAACGGCCGATTCCGAGTGGTCGGTTGTCACGTTATTCGAGCGCGATGTTCGGAACCTTTTTGGGTTCGGTTGGCGTATCGTATCTGCTGGCCACGGTCGGCTTGATGCCTGCCTTGATTGGTGCGTTGACCTGGCTCCTGTATGTCTGCATCTACACGCCGATGAAGCAGATGACACCCTGGAACACCACCATCGGCGCGATTGCCGGTGCGTTGCCGATGTTCATGGGCTGGTTGGCCGTCAATCCAGTGCTCGATATCCGAGCGGTGGCGTTGTTCGCCATTCTATTCTTCTGGCAGTTCCCGCACTTCATGGCGATCGCCTGGCTCTATCGTGAAGACTATGCCCAAGGAGGCATGCAGATGTGGTCGGTCGTCGATCGAACCGGAACGAAGGCTGGCATTCAAGCGGTCTCCGGTGCGATGGCCTTGCTGCTGGTGAGCGTCGTGCCGGGCGTCGGTCAGATTGCGATGGGCAACGTGCTTTACATGCTGCTTTCGCTGCTGGGCGGAATGTTCATGCTGCTGGCTTCGTGGCGATTCTTTGTGATTCGCGACGAGAAGTCAGCACGGCGACTGTTGTTCGCTTCGCTGATCTATCTGCCGATCCAATTGACGCTGCTGGTCCTGCTGCCAGCCCACGTTTAACGTACAAGATTCTCGAAACCAAGAACTGACATCGCATGTCTGACTCCCATCACGAACATGACGGCCACATCAAGTTGGAGTACCATCCGGCGCTGCCATTGCCGCTGGGTAAGCTTTGCTTGTGGTTGTTCCTGTCGACCGAAATCATGTTCTTCGCCGGCCTGATCGGGGCCTACGTGGTGCTGCGATTTGGTGCACCAACAGGGACGTGGCCGGCTCCGCACGATGTCTACCTCAGCGAACCGCTGGGTGCTTTGAATACCTTCGTGCTGATCTGCAGCAGCCTGGCGATTGTGCTGTGTCTGGAAGCGGCCCGAAAGAATCAAGCCGACAGCGCTAAGAAGTGGCTGATCGTGACGTTCACGTTGGGTTGTGTTTTCCTGGGGGTGAAAGCCTTCGAGTATCAGCAGAAGTTTGCCCACGGCATCTTCCCCACCAAAGAGCATCGTCGTCTCTACGATCAGCCCGACGTCTATTACGTCTCGGCGGTAAAGGTTCGCCTGGAAGAATTGAAGTCGGGACTGACCGACGAGCAGAAGGAAGAAGAAGTCGGCCATGGCATGACCCGCGGGCAATTCATCGACGTGATGATGACCGGCGGCGCTCAGCATGCGGCCCGCGCGGC
Source organism: Bremerella sp. JC817 (assembly GCF_040718835.1). Classification (NCBI taxonomy): domain Bacteria; kingdom Pseudomonadati; phylum Planctomycetota; class Planctomycetia; order Pirellulales; family Pirellulaceae; genus Bremerella; species Bremerella sp. JC817. Next base: position 127,112 of record NZ_JBFEFG010000247.1, read on the forward strand.
CACGCAGACCGACAACCCACTGGAAGCCCAGGCCATTCTCGATTCTTTGGCCTATGCCGTCTGGCATCATGCTCCGTCTGAATATCAAGTGACGCGACTTCGCAACGAACAGAAGTCGATCGAAGCTCCATTGGCCAAGTTGGAAGAGACGCTCAAGTCGCTCGACACAAAGAAGACCGACATCAACGGCAAGCTTACCAACCCAGGCGAAGGGGACGACAAGCTGACCGACGAGCAGATGACCGAGCTGCGCGTCGAACTGGGAACCTTGATGCAGGATGTCGCCAAGACCGAAGTCGACGCCAAGCCACTTCGCGAACGGAAGGCGTTCCTGGATGTCGTTCTGGCCGATGATGCCCATCTGCTGAACCATGGGATCAGCCACGAAATGGATTGGATGAAGCTGCCGTTCGTCATTCCCAGCGGCAACATGTGGGCCAGCACCTACTTCCTGCTGACCGGCTTCCATGCCATTCACGTAATCGTTGGATTGATCATCTTCGCCATCGTGCTGTTTGGCACGCTCGATGCGACAAAAGCCAACTACCTGGAGAACGCCGGGCTGTATTGGCACTTTGTCGACCTAGTGTGGATTTTCCTGTTCCCGATGCTGTACCTGTTTTAAAGATTGAAGCCGTGAGCGATTCACACTCCCATCCGCCGACGCACGATCAGCATCTGCACAATGACGAAACCTTGCACGCCACCTCAGGCAATACCAAGTACTGGATTGTCTTTGTGGCCTTGTGCTTGCTCACGATGTGCTCGTTTCTGACTTACTTCGATTGGTGGCGAACCAGCATTCCTCCGCACGTCAGCATGGCCTTCATGATGGCTGTTTCGTGCGGCAAGGCGCTTCTTGTGATGTTGTTCTTTATGCATCTTTTGTGGGAAGCCAATTGGAAATGGGTGCTGACGGTACCGGCCAGCATGATGGCCGTGTTTTTGGCCTGCATGTTGATTCCGGACATCGGTCTCCGTACCGACTATTACTCGCAAGCCCGCTGGCTGCATGCCCCGGTTCCGCACGTCGAAGCGGATCAAGCCGTGGACTCGGCTGCTCACTAAGTTGAACTGCGAATGATCTCTCCCCGCGCCGTATCCATCGAGAACGTTTCCCATCGCTATGGAAAACGGCAGGCACTCGACCAGGTCTCGCTGGCCATCGATCCAGGCGAGATCTTCGTGTTTCTCGGCCCCAACGGCGGTGGCAAGTCGACGTTGTTTCGTCTGCTGTCGACCTTGATGTCGCTGCAGCAGGGCGAGATCAGCATCCTGGGGCATGGCGTTCGCACCCACAAGCAGCAAGTGCGGCAGCAGCTTGGCGTCGTCTTTCAGATGCCGAGCCTCGATAAGAAGCTGACCGTGCTAGAGAACATTCATCAGCAGGCGGCCCTGTACGGCGTGACGGGGCAAACGCTCCACGATCGCACCGAACTGCTGCTAAGCAAGCTGGAACTGGCCGACCGCCGCCATGACATTGTCGAAGATCTTTCGGGCGGGCTACGTCGCCGCGTCGAACTGGCCAAGGGGATGCTGCATTCGCCGAAGGTTCTGCTGCTCGACGAACCAAGTACCGGCCTTGATCCGGCCGCCCGTCAGGCGATGTGGCGATACCTCGAATTCCTTCGTAGCGATCAAGGCGTGACCGTCGTGCTGACTTCGCACTTGCTGGAAGAAGCCGAAAAGGCTGATCGCATTGCGATTCTCGATCAAGGCAAGCTCGTTGCCTTGGATACGCCGGACGCACTCAAAGAATCGATCGGCGGCGACACCATCACGATCCGCACACGGCAACCACAAGGCTTGATCGAGCGGCTTCAAACCGAACTAAATCTGGTCGCGACCGAAGTCAGCGAGTTCGTCCGTCTTGAAACCGAAGATGGGCCTGGGACGATTCGCGCAATCATGCAGGTCGCCAGCGATCAGGTCGACTCCATCACGCTGGCCAAGCCTTCGCTGGAAGATGTTTTCATTCACATGACCGGACGGCAGTTTACCGAAGAGGTGAAACCATGACTTCGGAAGCAATGCCTCATCCTAGCCCTGTGGCCGCGGCGATGTCGCTGTGCCGCCGCGAAATTGTTCGCTTCCTGCGGCAACGCAATCGCATCATCGGAGCGATCGGGCAGCCGATCATTTTCTGGCTGTTGTTCGGCACCGGTCTGTCAGGCGTTTTCAAAGCGTCGGGGCAGGGCGGGGGAGACGAAAGTTTCACCGTCTATTTCTTCCCAGGCACGCTGCTGCTGATCGTGCTGTTCACAGCGATCTTCGCGACGATCTCGATCATTGAAGATCGCAACGAAGGTTTCCTGCAGTCGGTCCTCGTTTCGCCCATACCACGCTGGTCGATGGTCTTAGGGAAAGTGCTTGGCGGTACGATCCTGGCAGTCGGTCAAGCGATGTTGTTTTTGCTGCTCAGCTTCTTCGTCGGCATCACGCTCTCTGTCGGTCAGTTCCTGGCGATCTTTGTGATCCTGGTAGTAGCGGCTGTCGGACTGACGTCGCTCGGGTTCTGGTTGGCCTGGCGGATGGATTCGACGCAAGGCTTTCATGCTGTGATGAATTTGCTGCTGATGCCAATGTGGCTGCTGTCGGGGGCGTTCTTCCCGATTCCGGCCAATGAAGCGATCACCTCGACCGGCCAATGGGTGCTGAGCTGGGTGATGACGCTGAATCCGGTGACGTACGCCCTGGGCGCGATCCGCCGGATTATGCACGCCGAGACTGCTCCGAGTTTTCTCGGTGGCGAAGCGACCGGCGACTATTGGTTGCCTGGCGTGGGGCTGGGCGTAACGATTACCGTGTTGTTTGCTGTTGTGATGTTCGCCTTGGCCTGCCAGGCAGCGAAGAAGACCAGGCGAGGAGATTGGATATGAAACCGGCAACCGGAATTTTTGTGAGTGCGATCCTGTTGATCCTGCTCGGACTCACCATGGTTTGGGCCGCCATGAATCGATCTCCCGGCGGGGGGAACCTTCCAGTCGATGATCACGCAGGCGACGGCGCCACGGTCGAGCTCGATCGCGAGATCCCACCCTTCCAGTTGACTTCGGCGGAAGAAGAAACGTTTGATACGACGTCGCTGGAAGGAGACGTCTGGATCGCCAGCTTCTTCTTCACCACGTGTCCTTCGATCTGCAAAATGCAGAACCAGCAAATCGCGATCCTACAGGAAGAGTTCGCCGACGACGGTTTGAAGTTCGTCAGTATTACCTGTGATCCCGATACCGACACGCCTGAGGTGCTGCGGCAATATGCCGAGTCGTTCCAGGCCGAGCCGGGCGTGTGGACCTTTCTGACCGGCGACATGGAAAAGCTGAAGAAGATCGTCGAAGAGTCGTTTCTGGTGATGTTTGAAACGCAGACGCATAGCGATCGCTTGATGGTGATCGACAAGCAAGGCAAGCTGCGTGGTTCGTTTCGAGCTACTGACGACACCGACTTCCGCCGTTGTCAGAAGATGATCAAAGAACTTCTCGCCGAACCTTACGAAGCGAAAGAAGAGCCAGCCGAGAAAGAGGTCGCTAAGAAGGACGAACCGAAGCAGACGATGGAAAGCTTTCAGCTGAGCGATAGCCTGGACCTGCCGTTCGATTCCAAGTCGCTCAAGGGGGATATCTGGCTGGGAAGTTTCTTCTATACGTCGTGCCCCGGCACGTGCATTCTGCAGAACATGGAGAAGGCCAAGCTGCGAAACGAATTCAAAGATCGTGGTTTGAAGCTCGTCAGCATCACGTGCGACCCTGAAAACGATACCCCTGCGGCACTGGCCGGTTATGCCGAACGCTTTCAAGCCGATCCAAGTCGCTGGTACTTCCTGCGGGGCGAGTTCGACAAGGTCAAGCAAATCGGCGACGAGTTCTTCAACATTGAAGTGGCCGAGCAGTATCACAGCGACCGAGTCTTCCTGGTGAATCGCGAAGGCAAAGTGATTGGTTCTTACCGCACCAGCCAGAAAGATCAGATGGAAGAGCTTCAAAAGAAGCTGGACGAGACGTTGCCCAAAGCCGAGTCCGCAGAACAACCCAGCAGTGACAACGAGAAGAAGGACTAACGCGTGGATCTGGTAACTATCTTGCCGCATGTGAATGCGTCGCTGAATGGTCTCGCCACGCTGCTTTTGGTGCTGGGCTTTATCCTGATCAAGCAGGGAAAGGTCGAAGCGCACAAGTGGACCATGCTCGGTTGCTTTGGCGTCTCGGTCGTCTTCCTGGTGTGCTACCTCGTTTATCACGGCTTGATGCAGGGACACAGCAAGACCTTCCCTGCGTATCCGCCGGCGGCCGTTCGCTATGGATACTATGCGATGCTGCTGACGCACGTCGTGCTGGCAGCCGCGGTGCCATTTCTGGCAGTCATCACGATTTACCTGGGCCTGAAAGATCGCCGCGAAGCGCATCGGAAGTTTGCGAAATGGACCTTTCCCATCTGGCTTTATGTTTCCGTGACCGGGGTGTTGGTGTATCTTTTCCTATATCAGTTCTTTCCTGCCGAAGCGGCTGCCTGATCGATGAACGTATTGCCATCCAAATTGACGAAAGCTTTCGCAGCCGCGGCTTTGTTGGCGGTGTGGGAGATCCCGTCGATAGTTTGGGCCTGTCCGACCTGTAAGGATGGGCTGAGCGACAACTACGTCAGCGCGTATGCCTACAGCATCATGTTCATGATGTCGGTCCCATATCTTCTTTTGGCAGGATTTTTCGCTTACATCGTGGTTGCCTATTTGCGGAAGCCAGCAGCGGAGCGGAAAGAACTGTCTGCCGAGCAATTGACCGAAATCGCGCTGAAAAAGGCAGAGCAAGGAATTCCGACCCAGCCACCTGCTTGGGACTAGTTTTCCGAGCTTTCCAGGGCAGAAGGTGCTTGGTGGGGTCGATCTAATCGTTACTTGTCCCCCTGCTGGCGGTGGTTTCCGAGATACTAGCCCTGCAGTTTGCTTTTCTGGGGGGATGCCGCCTTCTATACTGGATAGACAAATGGCAGCGCCGTCGTCAGGAAAAGCGAGTGCATGATTTTTAGGCCGTGGCTTACATTGCGAACCGCAGGACTGGTTTGGGTCCTTCCCTTATTGCTCCTCGAAGTATCGCAGGCCACGGGGCAGGTTCGCGATTTACTCGCTCGGCCTGAGTTCTCTTTGACGGTCGAATTGCCTGAGACGAAGAACGACACGAACAACCTTCTGTCGCAAGTCGATCAGCAACTTCAACAAGCGAAGTGGCAAGACGCGATCGACACGCTCGAGCGGCTCTCTAGCCGCCACGGCAGCGAATTCATCTCGCAAGGTAAGGACCAGGTCGATCTGGGAAGCGAGTATGTCTATTACGACGAACTGAAAACATATCTGCAGCGCCGCATCGCGGAGTTCTCGCGGCAGACGCCCGAGTTCCTGGCCGCGTATCGCGACCGGATCGATCCGCTTGCCCAGGAAGATCTCGACGCCGCCAAGGCTACCGGCGATCCAGAAGTACTCTCCGCGACCATCAACGACTATTTTCTCAGCAGCCACACTGACGAGGCCTTGCTGGTCTTGGGAGACCTGCTGCTGGAACGAGGACGTTTTAACGAAGCACGCACTGCCTGGGAACGAATCTCACCCCGCTTTCGCACGCCGGAAGATCCGCAGGGCGTCTTGCTGGCCATGGCGGGGCAACCGATGTGGGTCGCCGTCGGTGGTATCGACTGGAAACAGCATCGCGATCACGTCGCAGCACTGCTCAACGAAGCCGCCAGTTCCGCCTCGCTGGCGACCATCCCGGATACGGATGTCGACCCGGCCGCCGTCTGGGCTCGCCTTTGTTTGACCTCGTGGTTGGAAGGTAGCCAGCAGCGGGCCGCCGTGGAACTGGAACTTCTGCAGCAACTGCATCCAGCGGCAGAAGGTTATCTCGGCGGACGCAACACCAACTACGCTCAGTTCCTGGCGAAGCTGATTGAAACGAATCCTGGTTCGACCGCGATTTCACAAAGCAGCGGCTGGCCAACCTTCGCCGGTGCCTACAGCCGAACGGCCAAGGCCACGCAGGAGCGAAAGGTTGCGGAATACGAACCGGCCTGGAGTGTCACGCTCGATGTGCAGTCGCTTTCGCGTGCCCCAGGCAACAATGGCTTCGGCGATGTTCGCACCCTGGAAGGTATTCCTTTGATCGCGGAAGATGGCGACGCGCTGCTGAGTACCTTCCCGGTGGTGATGGGGGATCAGGTCATTGTCGCCGACGAGAACCGCGTTCGGGCCTTTCAGCTTCACAGCGGTTTGCCATCGTTTCCGGTCGCCGGAAATCAGGTCTTCAAACGAAACGATCTCGACTACGGCGCGTTCCTGACGACCGGTCGCCGCGTCGATTTCAATTTCGGGCCCGATCGGATGCGCCGCGGTTCGCCGCTGCGGGGGATGGCGTTGCGATTCCTCCATGCGTTGGGGCCAGCACGCTTCACGCTCTCTTCCGATCAGACGAAGCTGGTCGCGCGGATCGGGACAACAGCGATCGGCGTCCCTTACGTTCAAGCTCAATTCCAAAATCCTGCCGACATGGTCGTGTTTGACATGCGGAAGGAAGGGAAGATCGAGGCCCGCGTCCCGCCGGTAACCGAGCTTTCCGGTCCCTGGTCGTTTGAAGGAACGGCGATCGTGCAAGGCAATCGGCTCTACTGCGGGATGGTCAAGTCTGGCGTCCGCGATGAACTGGCGGTCGGCTGCTTCGACTGGACCACTTCACAGCTCATTTGGCGAAAGAAGATTTGCACCGTGCAGCCTTACGGCAGCGGTCTGGTCGCGGATGGCGAGTTCGGCCATCGCTCGCACAACCTGCTGACCATGGTCGACGGCGTGCTGTACTACAATACCAACAACGGTGTGATCGCCGCGCTCAATGCCGACCGGGGACGGATGCTCTGGCTTACGCGTTACCCGCGGATGGAAATGGTGCCCCGATCACTCGAACGGGCCCATTCTCAGGTGCAACGCAATGTGAACCCATGCATCGTCGAGCGTGGCCTGGTGATTTCGATGCCGCTCGATTGCGAACGACTGTTTGCCCTCGATGCCGCAACCGGCCAACTCGTTTGGCAAACCGTGCCTGGCGGGCTCGATCCGACGCACTTGATTGGTATCTCCGGCGAAGACGTGCTGGTCAGTGGCGAGCAGCTCTTCTGGGTGCATGTCGACTCCGGTCGTATCCGAGCCGAGTTCCCTTCAGTCGATCAAGCCCACCTTGATCGAGGCTTTGGCCGAGGCACCCTGGTTGGGGATCAGGTCTATTGGCCCACACGCGATAAGGTCTATCGACTCGAAACAAAACTGGCCGACGATGGTTCCATTGTTCCAGCGGCCGAACCTATCGACTTAAGTCAATTTGGCGAGGAAGGTGGCAACCTGGTTTACAGCGATGGTCAACTGATTGTTGCTGGGCCGTCGCGGTTGACGGTTTACACACCGGTTGTCGACGACAAGCCTCCGCCAGACGCGTCGCCCTCTCAGGAATGAGAAGCCTGCGACGAGCCAATCCATCCACGATGCACCCTAAACGGATAACCAATCGATGAGTAGCGAAAACGATGCCGCCGCGGCGGCGAGACTGGCAGAGGCTTACGAGCTTCTGCAGCGCGAAGTAGGCCGCGTCATCGTCGGGCAACAGCAGGTTGTCGAACAGCTTCTGATCGCCCTCTTTGCCGGCGGTCATTGTTTGTTGGAAGGGGTACCTGGTCTGGCGAAGACGTTGATGGTGCGTTCGCTGGCCAGTGCGCTGCATCTCGATTTCAATCGCATTCAGTTCACGCCTGACTTGATGCCTTCCGATATTACCGGAACGGAAATCATTCAAGAGAATCGCTCGACTGGTGAACGGGCCTATCGGTTCATTCCAGGGCCGATCTTCAGCAATGTGATCCTGGCGGACGAAATCAACCGTACGCCACCGAAGACGCAAGCGGCCCTGCTCGAATCGATGCAGGAAAAGCAGGTCACCGCCGGTGGCAGCAAGCACGCGTTGCCGCGTCCTTTCTTCGTGCTCGCCACGCAGAACCCAATTGAACAAGAGGGAACCTATCCGCTGCCCGAAGCGCAGTTGGACCGTTTCATGTTCAATGTGCGGATCGACTACCCTTCCGAAATGGAAGAGTTGGAGATCGTCAAACGGACGACGGCCGACATCAATACCGAGATCTCGCCACTGTTGACCGGTGACGAAATCCTGGAGCTTTCGCAGGTGGTTCGCCGCGTGCCGGTCGCCGATCCGGTGGCCCAGTATGCGATTCGCCTGGTGCGGATGACGCGTCGCGGGAACGATGTCCCCTCGAAGATGGAACCTTATATCCAATGGGGAGCCGGTCCGCGTGCCAGCCAGTTTCTGGTGCTCGGGGCGAAGGCTCGAGCCATTTTGCATGGTCGCCAGTTCGCGACGACCGACGACGTGAAAGCGGTAGCGTTGCCGGTTCTGCGACATCGTATCCGAACTAGTTTCAATGCCGATGCGGAAGGTATCACGACCGACCACGTCGTGCAGCAGCTTCTCGATCACTTGCCCACCACCGTAGAGGACCGCCAATTTGTCGACGCTTTTAGATCCTCAGACGCTGGCTAAAGTCCAGGGCCTGCGGTTGCGGGCCAAGCATATTGTGGAAGGGTTGATCGCCGGTTCGCATCGTAGCCCGCATCGAGGGTTTTCGATCGAATTCGCCGAGCATCGCGACTACGCGCCCGGGGACGATCTGCGCTACCTCGACTGGAAAGTGCTCGGCCGCACCGACAAGTATTACATCAAGCAGTTCGAAGACGAAACGAATTTGATCTGCAACCTGGTGGTCGATATCAGCGAAAGCATGCGCTACCGCGGTCCTGATGCGGCGATGTCGAAGCTGGAATACGCCCAGGCATTGGCCGCGACATTTGCCTGGCTGATTCTGCAGCAACAAGATGCAGTCGGCCTGGTGACGTTCGATCAGCAGGTGCGATCGCTGGTTCCACCTAGCGGCAGCCCGGTGCAATTGCAGCAAGTCATCGACGTGCTGCAGTCGGTCGAATCGAAAGAGAAAACCGAGATCGGTCCGCTATTGCACGAGCTTTCCGGACGGTTGAACCGCCGTGGTTTGGTGATTGTGCTGAGCGATTTCTTTGACGATGTCGACTCGATCATGGCAGGCCTCAAACACCTCCGTTTCCGCAAACACGACATCATTTTGATGCATGTGCTCGACCCGGCCGAACTCGATTTTCCGTTCGATCGTCCCACGATGTTTCATGGCCTCGAACAGTTCCCGGAACTGCTGGCCGACCCGATCTCGGTCCGCAAAGCGTACCGCCAAGAGATTGATTCGTTTGTGAACGATCTGCGAAGCCAGACGTTGGCGAACCAGATGGACTATGCCCAGGTCCGAACCGACATGCCGTTCGATGCGGTCCTGCGGAATTACTTGAACCACCGCAACGCCCGTTTAGTTTAGAACGGCGCTAGCCAGGAACAGTTTTAACCTAGTGAATCCTTTTGCGTTTTCCAGTGCGACGATGCTCCTGTGGGGGTTGGCTGCCGTAGCGCCGATTCTCATTCATCTGTGGAATCGTCGTCGCTACCGTGAAACCGACTGGGCCGCGATGAAGTTCCTGCTGGCCGCGATGAAGAAGAATCGCCGCCGCATTCAGGTCGAGCATCTGCTTCTGCTGCTGGTACGTTGTGCGATCCTGCTCTTCTTCGCGATCGCTTTGGCCGACATGTCGTGCGTCGGCGGCTCAGGAATTGCCGGTTTCGGCGGACCAGGTTCGGCAACGCATACCGTGCTGGTGATCGACCAGTCTTACAGCATGGCGTACGGCGAAGATGGTCAGACGCGGCTCGATCGGGCAAAAGAATTGGCCCGGCAACTGGTCAACGAAGCAAGCGAAGGTGACGGGTTCACGCTGATCACCATGGGGCGAACGGCTCGAGGCGTGATCTCGGAACCGGCTTTCGACCCAGGCGATGTCCTGCGCGAAATCGATCAGATCGATATCGACCCTGGCGTTGCTGTGCTTGATCTGACTCTGGCCGAAATTGAAGGTGTGCTGCGTGTCGCTGCCCGAGACTTCCCACGCCTGCGACGATCTCAGGTTTGTATCCTGACCGACTACGGTGACGTGACCTGGAAAGATGCGGCGTCGCAGTCGAGCGAACAACTGCTGACGAAGATTCAGGAACTCGCCGTGATGCGAACCCTCGACGTCGGTCAGCCCCAAACGACCAACAGTGCGATCGTCGGTGCGGAACAAGTCACGCCTTATCTCACGCCGAATCAGCCAGCTCGGTTCCGAGTCGATATTACCTGCGACAATGCCTCACAGTTGCCAAGCCAAGTCTTGCAGATGATGGTCGATGGTCGGCTCGTCTCGCAGAAGATGGTTCCTTTTGTCGACAACCAGATCGTATCGGTCGAGATGAACACCGTCTTCACCCAGCCAGGGACGCACGCCATTGAGTTTCGCCTGGAAGACGACCTGTTGAAGGTCGACAATCACCGCTACGTCGTTGTCGAAGTGAAGCCGCAGCTACGTGTGCTTTGCCTGGCAAGCGATGTTCCTTCGCTCAAGTTCTTGAAGCTGGCTCTCGATCCTTCCGGTGAAATCGATTCGGCGATCAAGGTCGAGACAATGAATGCCTCGGCACTGCTCGATATCGACCTGCTGGCCTATGATGCGGTCTACCTGTCGAATGTACCGCAAATTGCTCCCGACGAGGCAGCCGTCTTGCGAGGCTACGTAGAACGTGGGGGCGGGCTGGTGATCTTCCTCGGCGATAAAGTTCGGGCCGACAGTTACAACGCCGCTTTCCGGCCAACTGGCGAGAATCCTGCTCCGCTGCTCGGCGTGCATCTCGATCAGCCATCGAAGCGGGGCGAATATTTCCTCGACCCACGCCAGTACGAAAGTCCAATTCTCGAGCCATTCCGCGGCCAGCAGGCCGGTGGTTTGTTGACGACTCCGGTCTGGAATTACTTCCAGGTCACTCTGCCAGAAGGCTCGTCGGCGAAGGCCGATTTGTGGTTTGGCAGCGGCGATCCGGCGATCGTTTCAGGGCAATACCATCCTGCGCTGAAGGATGAGGACGTCGTCTCCAGACTCGGAGGCAACGTGCTGCTGTTCTGTCTGCCGGCCAGCACCGACAGCGTTGACCGTTCGCTCGATCCGCCTGAAGCGTGGACCGTATTTCCGACCTGGCCGAGCTTCCCACCGCTGGTGCAAGAGTCACTTGCCATGGCGGTCGCCTCGCAGTTCGATCGCCGCAATCGCCAACTGGGCGAAGTGTTTGAAGGGATTGTCGAAGGTAACTTGGGGGCGACCTTGATCGAAGTGACATTGCCTGATGATCAGTCGAGCCGTATCGAAGCCGTTGCCCGCGACGACCGTTTATTCTGGGCGTTTGATCGAACCGATCAGGTCGGCATTTATCGCTCGAAGTCTCTGTCGGACGGAGCGACCTCGCAGGTCGAGTTTGCTGTGAATCCCGATCCACGGGAAAGCGATCTGACGCGCGTTGCCATGGAGAACGTGCCACCTGGCTTGCAGCCTGGCGAGCATGGAGCAGACGTGGCAGGCGGAAGTCCGGTGGTCGCGGCTGCGTCGTCGATCGATCTGTTTCGCTACGCGTTGATTCTGGTGCTTGGTCTTTTGTTCTTTGAAAGTTTTCTGGCCTTTCGATTTGGGGCCGCCGCACGATGAATGACGCATGGCGACAATTCGTTCGGTGGACCCTGGCCGATGAGAGCCCGGTAACCGATGCCACGATGGAAGTGACCTTGCAGTGGGCGCCTCCGTGGGCGGCATGGGTGACGCTGCTGATTGTGATCGCGGCGGTGTTATTCTTTGGCTCGATCTATCGTCGAGAAAACCGTCAGCGAGCGATCCCCAAATGGGCGTTCCTGTTGGCTGGCCGCCTGACGCTGATCGGGATCGTACTGTTCATGCTCTATGGACTTCAGCAGCAGCCGTTCCAGACCGACGCACCTGACCTGGTCATCGCGATCGACGACACGCAAAGCATGTCGCATCAAGATAGCTTTGCGGAAGGGGAAGAGTCGTTGATTCGCTCGCGCGTTGAAGCGGCGAACCTGGGCGAGCCGACTCGTTGGAACCAGGCCCGGACCGTGCTGCTGGAAGAGAACGAGTCACTGCTCAAGAAGCTTCGCGAACGGTATAACGTTCGATCGTATTGGCTGGGAGACTCCGGCCGAGCACTGACCGTTCCGGACGATCAGTTCGGCGATGCCCTCCGAACGTCGACACCTTCCGGCGAAGTGAGTCGACTGGGAACGAGCCTTTCACAAATTCTGGAACAACAGCGTGGCCGACCGACAGCTGCGGTCGTGCTACTTTCCGACGGCGTAACGATCGAAGGGCCTAGCCTTTCCGAAGGAGCCCAACAGGCAGCACTGCGTGGCATTCCAGTCTTCCCGATCGGAATCGGTAGCCAGCAGCTTTCGCGGGAGCTTCGCCTCGAAGAAGTCGTTGTCGATCCGGTCGCCTTTGTGGGCGATACACTAACCTTCACGATTCGTCTTTCCGCCCAAGGGATGGAAGGGGAATCGGTTCGTTTGTCGGTTGCCGATCGTGACAATCCAAGTGTCGTTCTGAATGAGTTTGAACTGACTCTTCCCACAGAACGCGTGACCCGCGAAGTTCGGTTGCAGTTCCGGCCAGACAAGATTGGCGACTTTCACTATGTCGTGAAGGTCGATACGGCCAGCGGCGATATGACCGGCGAAGAGACTTCGGTCACGCGAAAGGTGAAGGTGCTCGATGCAACGATTCGCGTTCTCTATGTCCAGGCCTATCCCCGCTTTCAGTTTCGTTATTTGAAGATGCTGCTCGAGCGGCAGTTAAAACGGAATGAGGGCCTGTCGGAACCAGAACGTGCCTTCGACCTGACCACCATCCTGCAAGATGCCGACCAGTCGTATGCCGATCAGGACGAGACTGCTGAAGTTGCTTTCCCAGCGACGCGTGATCAGTTGTTCTCTTACGATGTGGTGATCGTCGGAGATGTGAACTCGGCGTTCCTCAGTCGCGAGCAACTGCAAAACCTGCGCGACTTCGTCGAAGTCAAAGGGGGCGGGCTGATCTTTGTCGGCGGCCAATACTTCCTGCCATGGGATTACCGCGCAACGCCGATCGATGCGTTGTTTCCGTTCGCTTTGGATGACGTGCCTCGTACTGATACCGACCAGTCCTACCCCGATCCACTGCGTGCCGAGCTTTCGGAACTGGGGCTCAATACGCTTCCACTGCAAGTTGCCCAGACCCCTGCGGAGTCGATCGCAGCGTGGCAAGGCATGGATCAGGTCTATTGGAACGTACCGATTCAGCGGCTCAAGCCAGGGGCGCAAACGTTGGCTCAGGTCACCCGCCCTGATGGCGAACGACAGCCGCTTCTCACGCAGCAGTTCATCGGTCGCGGCAAGGTGATGTTCCTGGGAAGCGATGACCTGTGGCGATGGGATTATCACGACGAGTTCTGGATGCAGACGATTCGCTATTTGGCTCGATCGAGCTTGTTGGGATCGGATGGCTCGGTCGAAATCACGGTCGATCGTTCGACCTATCGCACCGGTGAGTCGGCCACCGCTCGCGTTCGTTTCTTTGACGAAGGTCAGGCCCCGCCTGCCGACGACGGCGTTCAGTTGACGCTCGAAAAGCCGGACGGCCGCACACGGACGATCACGATGTCGCGCGTCGCCGGAAATCGAGACCTGTTCGAGGCAACCATTCCAGGCCTGACCGCCGGTGACCATCGGCTGTGGATCGTTCAACCGTTGCTGCGGGGCGAATCAGGCGAAACCGAACCACCCTCGACCCTGTTTTCGGTCGAACCCGTCGCAGGCGAAATGACGCGGCTAGATATGGACTTAGACGAACTTCGCCAGACTGCCTCGTCGACGAGGGGCCAGTATTTCTCGTTCCTCGACTCGGGGAAGCTATTAGATGTCCTCCCGCGGGGGAGGCAGGTCCGGATTCAGACTTTGCCGCCCGAGCCGCTGTGGAATTCCTGGAAACTTGCCCTGTTGTTCGTCACACTATTAATTGGAGAGTGGGTCCTGCGAAAACGCATGGGTCTGCTCTAGTTTGTCCCGAAGGAAATGACGGATGGCTTCCGAAACCTCTAAATCCAATGCGTCCACTGGCGACCACATTGTGGTACGTCGCGTGGAAGAAGCTCGCCGAGGGGCGATGCGTCGCGTTCGCGTGCGCGGGACGGCATGGGCAGTGGTGGCGGCGGTGGCCTTCCTGTTGGGAATGGCGTTGTTCGATTACCTGCTTCGCCAGGACGACATTGGCACACGCTGGTTCCTCTCGCTGATCACGTTCGGCGGTGTCTTATTCTGCGGATACTTTTGGCTACTGCCGGCCTGGCGTTGGGCTCCTTCGCTGCAGCAGATTGCTCAGCGGATAGAGCAGTTCTTTCCAGAGATGCGCGATCGAATTTCGAGTGCGCTCTTCTTTCTGGGTCAGGACGAAAAAGACGCCTCGGGCAGCTCGACCTATTTTCGCCATAAGCAAATTAACGAGACGGCGGCCACGCTGACCTATACCGATTTGTCCGTCGCCTTGAACCGCAACCTGGCGACCCGGGCTGTCTACGCAACGATCGGCATGACCTTAGTGTTGCTGTCGGTGATGTTCTTTTCGCCGCAGCAGTTAACGACGGCGGTCGCTCGACTGGCGATGCCATGGAAGACAATCGAATGGCCGCGGCATAACAATCTGGCCTTGGTCGATCCTCCGCTGGTCGTGCCGATGGGTGGCCGAGCTACCATCATGGTCGAAGACATCAATGGCCGAATGCCGGAACAGTTAGAGCTTCAGGTCCGTTACCAGCCGGACGAACGCCCGATGGTTCACCCGATGCAACTCGACCTGGAAAGCAACCAGATGGTTTACCAACTGGATGGCATCCAACGGCCGTTCGAGTTCCGTGTCGAAGGGGGCGACGACGACACGATGGCCTGGTATTCGGTCGATGTGGTCAAGCCACCGAAGTTCACCGATATCCAAGTCACGCTGGTGCCGCCGGAGTACACTCGTTGGCTGCCAAGCGAATCGCCACGTTCCATCATCGCCTTGGCAGGAACCTCGCTTCAGCTTCGCGGAAAGGTTGATCAAACCATCACCCAGGCGGAGTTCGTCTTCGACGCTGCCGGCGAAACGCAGGCATTCCCCTTGGTGATCGGCGAAGATGGCAAGAGCTTTTCGACGCCGCCCGGTTCGGAAAGCGAACCTGTCGTTGGTCCGGTTCTGGAAAAGAGTGGCAACTATTGGATCGAAGTCACGGTCGATTCAGGCCTCAAGAAAGGGGAAGGGCAACGCTTTCCCGTTCGCGTCATTCCTGACAAAACGCCGATCGTCTCGTGGATCGCTCCTGATCGCAACCTTTCGCTCACCGCGTCGGCGATGCTCGATCTGTCGGCAGGCGTTCGTGACGATTTGCGAACCGAGAATGTGAAGCTGGCGGTGACCCGTCCCGCCGATGCCACCGTGCTGGTCGACGAGTCCGTCTACATAGGCCCGGAAGAGATCCCGTTTGAAACGGCCCCAAGCAACCTGGCGATGGGGCAGGGCGAAGATCTGGAGATCGTCTATTCGCTCGACTTTGCAAAGCTGGATGGACTGGTCCCAGGTACCGTGCTCGAGCTGATCGTTTCGGCGAGCGACTATCGTCCGCAGTCTGGCAAAAGCCTGCCACGCGTGATCACGATCATTTCGGATGAACAACTCGACCAACGCGTCAATCGTCAACAACGCGACATCATCTCGAAGATCGCCGATGCTCGGCGTTTGCAGCAAGACGCGCGCCAGCAGACACGTAGTGTCGAGATTCAACTGAACGAAGGCTCCAAGCTTGGCCCGGCAGAGATGGCGAATCTGCAGAACGGTGAGCAGAACCAGAAGAACGTTCGCGACAAGCTGGTCGGCGGTAAAGAAAGTGCCTTGGCCAAGATCGATCAATTGCTCAACGAGCTGAAGCAGAATCGGAAGCCTGATCACGATGCGACCGAAATGTTGGAGGACCTGAAGCAGAAGATCGAAGGGATCGCCAATCAGGAACTCACGCCGATCGAAAACGAGATGACGCAGCTTCGTCGTCAAACGGCTCAAGCGGGCCAAACCTCGTCGCCAAACGGCGAAGGCGAACCTTCTGGCGAACAACCGGATCAGCCGAAGGAAGAAGGTGCCACCGAACCAGACGCGGGCCAGCCGGGCGAGAAGGGGGCTAACGAACAACAGCAGCAGACTCAAGAGAAGCTCAAGGAAGTGGGCGAGCGACAAGAGAACGTTGCGGGGCAACTGCAAGACTGGCAAAACGATTTGAACAAGTGGGATACGTTCCGCCGTTTCGCGATGGATGTTCGGGAACTGGCCAGTCGCCAGGAAGATCTTTCGCGAGCTGTTGACGAGAAACAGGCCGATATGATCGGCAAAGATGTCGAGCGGATGACCCCTGATGAACGTGCCGACCTGAAGCAAATGGCCGAACAGCAAACCGGCCTCGCAGGCGAACTAGATCAGATCCAGTCTCGCATGCGAGATATGCTGCAGAACAAACCAGACAGCGAAGATGTCTCGAACACGCTGAAAGATGCCATCGCCGAAAATCGTGACTCGGCCGTTTCACAGCGAATGCGACAAGCAGGCCAGCGGATCGAACAAAACAAATTGTCTTCCGCCAAGGACTCGCAAGACCAGGTCCAGAAATCGCTGGAAGATGTGCTCGACACGCTGCAAAACCGTCGCGAGATCGACAAAAAGGAGCTGAAGCGCAAGCTCGATGAAGCGAAGCAGGAACTGGAAGAGCTTCAAGAGCAGCAAAAGGAATTAAAGCAGAAAGCGACTGAAGCCAAGAACCAGGCCGATCGCAACGATGCTTCACCGATGGGCCAGCAATCGCGTCAGAAACAACTCGAGCGTCTGAAGGAACAAGCCCAACAGATGCAGCAGCAGGCCGAACGCCTGGCACGCAAGCTGGAACGGCTCTCGGCGCGGAAAGCTGCCGAGAAGGTTCGCGATGCGGCCGAGCGTTTGGAAGAGGCAGCCAAGAATGCTCAGAACATGGATCCTGAACAGCTGCAGGAAGAGATCGATCAGGCCCAACAAGATTTGGAAGATGCGCAACAGGAATTGGAAGAGCAGCAAGAGCAAGTCGAGCAAGACCTGGCCGACGAACAAGCGGCCAAGCTAAAGCAGTCGATCGATCAGTTGATCATCCGTCAGACGCGCATTCGTGACGAATTGACTCGCTTGGAAAAAGCCCAGTCGGTCGACGGTCAACTTACGCCGGCTCAGCAGCAAACGATTCTGGGACTGTCGCTTGAACAAGCGGCGATCACCGACGAGATTCGTTCGTTCGCCGAAGCGATTGCCAAAGCGGAGGTGTATCACCTCTCGCTGCTGCTCACCGCCGAGGTGACGACTGATCTGGCCCGGATCTTGGACACCAGCAAGGTCGACCGTCAGGCCTTGGCTCTGGCAGACGAAGCGGTCGAGCGGCTGGAACAACTGGTCGCTGCGATGGAAGAAGAGCAGAAGCAAAAGCAGGGCGAGCAGCAACAACAACAGAATCAGGATCAACAAGATCATGCTCAGCAGAATCAGCAGCAGCAACAAGGAAGCCAGGATGGTATTAGCCAGACGGCCCAGTTGCGTTTATTGAAGCTGATGCAGCAGTCGCTCAAAGGGCGCACTGAAAAAGCCGGGAAACGCATGGCCGAGAATCCGAACGCCAACGATCAGGCCGAACTGGCTCGCTTGGCGTCGGAGCAGGGACGTCTTTCCGAGATGACGCTGAACCTGATCAAGAACACGGAAGAAGAAATGTTCGACCCGGACAGTCTGCCCGATCTCGAACAGACCGTTCCTGGAGAGGAGGAAGGCAATGAACCTTAAGTTTCCATTCGCCTATGGTTTCGTCGTACTAGGTCTAGTGCTGGGGGGCTGGTGTATTCCGGTCTCGGCCCAGGATGCCAGCGACGAAGATCCTGCGATGTCTTCGCTGGACGAAGAACTTTTCAACGATCTGGGAAGCGACTTGTTCGGCGATCTCGATTTGCCTGCCGAAGCGAAGGAAGCTCCAGAAATGGAGAAGCCGGCGACCGACGACGAAGGCAAGCCGAAAGAGACTTCCAACGATGAAAATGCAGGCCCACGCGGCATGGGGATCGAGCGCACCGATCAGATGGTTCAAGAAGACCCGCTGACCAAAATCGGCGGTTTGATGCGCGAAGTTCAGAAACGGATCTCCGGCGGTCAGGCCGAGTCGCAAACGGTTGCGATGCAGCAGAAGATTATCGAAGAGATCGAAAAACTGCTGGAGCAACAGGATCAGCAAAACAACCAGAACCAATCCAACAGCAATTCGCAAAATCAGAATCAGAATCAAAACCAAGATCAACAACAGAATCAGCAGCAAAGCCAGTCGGGCGGCCAGCAGCAAAACCAACAGCAACAGCAGGGTGGCCAACAACAGCAACAACAAGGACAGCAGCAAGGTCAACAACAGGGCCAACAGGAAGGGCAGCAGCAGTCGATGCAGGAAGGGCAAACCGGTGGCGAGCCGCAGCCAAGTGAAGGTAATGGTGAGCCAGGTGAGGAAGAAAGCAACGATTCCAGCAACAGCACCGATAACCTCCGCGATCGCAAGGTGATGCCGATCTCGCCGGAAGAACAAGACGCCCTGGTCAAGAAGGCGTGGGGTAACTTGCCGACCCATTTGCGAAAACAGATCTCGAACAGTTCGATGGAACGGTTCCTGCCGAAGTACGAACGGCTGACTCAGGAATATTTCCGCAAGCTGGCGGAACTTGAGGAGTAAGCCAACGCGACCATGGATCATTATTCACGCAGAACGATGTTGAAGTCCGCCCTGGCTGCTGCTGGCACCGGGAGCATTGGTTCAATGCTCGCCGCCCAGGAATGGCGTGGCACTTCGCGGCGTGCTTCCAGTGGACTCATCACGCCCGACATTCAATTGAGCATCAACCAAGGTCTGCAGTACTTGGCGGAACGGCAGACGACGCAAGGGCAGCAGCGCGGCGCGTTCGGTTCCGATGGCTATCGTGCCAACACGGCGGTAGTCGGGCTGGCCGGTCTCGCCTTCATGGCATCGGGCAGTTCGCCCAATCGCGGACCGTACGGGGCCAATATTTCTGCATGCCTCGATTACCTGCTGGCCAATACGCAAAGCGGTGGCTTTGTCGCCCTGCCCAATGCCCGAACGCATGGTCCGATGTATGGCCATGGTTTCGCGACGTTGTTCCTGGCGGAGGTCTACGGCATGACCGGCGTGCCGGAACTTCGCGATACGGTTCGAGCGGCGATCAAGCTGATTGTCGATACGCAGAATGCCGACGGCGGTTGGCGTTACCAGCCGGTCCGAAGTGAAGCCGATATTTCGGTCACGGTCTGCCAGATGATGGCTCTACGAGCAGCACGTAACGCGGGCATCTTCGTACCGAACGAAACGGTCGATCGCTGTGTCGACTATGTCACCCGCAGCCAGAATCCAGATGGTGGTTTCAGCTACATGCTGACCGGCGGACCGAGTGCCTTCCCACGTTCGGCCGCAGGCGTGGTCGCTCTTTACAGTGCCGGTTTGTACGAAGGAGAGATCATCGAGCGAGCCCTGAAGTACCTCGATGACAACCTGCCGCAGGAAAGTACCTTCCGCGGCAATAATCACTTCTTCTATGGCCAGTACTACGCGGCCCAGGCCTTCTGGCATGTCGGCTCGCAACGGTGGGAACGCTATTACCGAATGATCCGCGAGGTCCTGCAAGATCGACAGACGGCCCAAGGTTTCTGGACCGACTTTATCTGTCCTGAATATGGGACGGCGATGGCGTGTATCGTGCTGCAACTTCCCAACAACTATCTTCCGATCTTCCAAAAATGATGCTGGTGATTGTTCGCACAATGTTGTGGTGCTGTCTGGTATTGGCGGCTTCGGTATGCCATGCCCAGTCGGTCGTCACTGGACCACTGGTCTCTATCGGAAAGCCAACGACCAACGTCGCCATCCGCGAGATCGCCGATCTTGAACATTGGACCGGCGAGTCGACGATCGAGGTCGGCCAGGTCGTCCGCTTTGGCAATCCCGAACTGATCGAAGATGACGGCGTGGTGTTGTTTGACGATGGCACCCGGATCGTTGCGAAGGAATTGCACACGCAAGGCAACTCGCTGCATGGCTACACTCGGCTGTGGGACGAAATCACTTTACCGCTCCGGCCGTTGCGAGGCATCTTGTTGCGGGCTCATCCTGAAGTCGATCAAACCCAACTGGCACTCGATCGGATTCAAGCCTACGACGGCACTCGGGATCGGTTGGCTCTGATCAACGGCGATCATGTCGAAGGGACCTTTCGCCGGCTGACCGCGCTGGATGTCGAGTTTCAAGTCGGCAAGAAACTGCTGACCTTAGAGCGAAACCGCGTTGGCGAGATCCTATTCGCGAAGACGGCGGGCAATCTTCCGCCGCCAGGGCAGGGAGTCTGGGTCGGTCTACGCGATGGCTCGCTGCTGCTGGCCAATCAAATCAAGCTGCACGACGAACGATTGCAAGTTCGCTTGCCCAGCGGCGTCTCGCTGAAGTCATCGGTGCTTGAAAACGCCTACATGTTCGTGACCTATCTTCGTCCTGTCGGAACTGGCGTGCGATATCTAAGCGATCTCGAAGCGATTGGGTTCAAGAATCTTGGATTCCTCAGTACCCAGTGGGATTACAAGAAGGACCGCAACGTCCAAGGGGGAACGCTGAAGTCGGATCGCTATGTCAGCCAGAAAGGGATTGGCATGCATGCGACATCGCGGTTGGCGTACAAGGTCGATCCAGGCGATGCCCGGTTCAAAGCGAAGGTGGGCATCGACGACGATACCAAGGGGGCTGGCAGTGTGGTCTTCAAGGTCTACACCAGTCAGACCGGCAAAGATTGGAAGGTCGCTTACGAAAGCCCGATCGTCCGCGGAGGCGAGGCTCCGAAAGACGTCGATGTTTCGGTGAAGGGTATGAAGGGCATCGCCCTGGTCGTCGAGTTCGCCGACGGTGCCGACGTGCTCGATCATGCCAACTGGCTGGATGCTCGCTTCGAGCCTGAGTAAGGGCACGAAAAAAGGGACGAGGTGTTCCCCGTCCCTTTCTTGGATTGGCTGGCGGTTGCGAATTGCTTACGCGCCGTACTTCTGCAGACGACCGGCGTTGGCCATGGCCAGGGTCATCAGGTATTGAGCTTCGAAGTGTCCCAGGCCGCCACGAGCTGTGGTCGATTCGCCGAAGGTGGTGTGACCATCAGGACGGCAGCAGTTCGAGTACAGCATGGTCGGAACTGGATGCCAGCTATGGCTTGCCAGGAACGATGGGGTGCTGTGGTCGCCGGTGACGATCAGGACGTCTGGGTTCAGAGCCAGGATCTTAGGAATCTGGGCATCGAACTCTTCGGTGCGTTTGACCTTGGCGTCGAAATCGCCATCTTCACCGCTCGAGTCGGTGTACTTGAAGTGGATGAAGAAGAAGTCGTACTCTTCCCAGTGCTGCTTCAGCACTTCCAGTTCGTCGTCCAGCGATTGAGCGTTGCCCAGGATGTCCATGCCGACCAGGCTCGCCAGACCCTTGTACATTGGGTAGACAGCGATGGCCCCCGCCTTCAGGCCGTAGACTTCTTCGTAGGTTGGAATCGAAGGCTTGGCCGAGAAGCCACGCATGGTCAGGC
The DNA here is from genome assembly GCF_040718835.1 of Bremerella sp. JC817. Lineage (NCBI taxonomy): Bacteria > Pseudomonadati > Planctomycetota > Planctomycetia > Pirellulales > Pirellulaceae > Bremerella > Bremerella sp. JC817. Next base: position 148,829 of record NZ_JBFEFG010000247.1, read on the forward strand.
AGTTCGCCTTCTTTTCGTCCTTCAGCATCTTCTTCGCTTCTTCGAAGAACTGCTTGGCGATGGCAGCCGTCTTCTGGCTGGATTCGTCGGCACCGACTGGATCCAGCGGCAGAACGCCGGTCGCCTGTGGGTCGGTGTCGGCAACGTTGCCCCCCAGACCGTCGCCCCCGCGGAAGACGACCACGAAGCGGTGTTCCTTCACTGGCTTCACGATCACTTCGACACCGGGGATCTTGATGGCGTTGAGGCTTTCGGCCAGCGGAGCGCTCTCTTCGGTCGGGATACGACCGGCGCGGCGATCGGTGATCTTGCCGTCGGCATCGACAGTGCAGAAGTTACAGCGAACGGCCACGTCGCCATCTTGCAGTGGCAGACCGATGCCGGTGGCTTCCAAGGCACCACGACCGATCAGGTACTTCAGTGGGTCGTAACCGAACAGGCCCAAGTGACCAGGGCCACTACCGGGACTGATGCCTGGCTTCACAGGGATGCTGGCGCCCTGCACGCTTTTCGCGGCGAGTGCATCGAGATTGGGCGTTTGGGCAGCTTCCAGTTCGGTCTTGCCGCCTGGCTCGTGAGGCAGCCCACCCAGGCCATCGCCAACAAACATGACGATCTTGGTGTTGTTCTTCGACTTCAGGCTGCGAACCAGATCAATTTGGTCCATGGCGTTGCTCTCTCTGGAATCTTTTCAGGTGATGGGTGGGTAAAGTGCAATGATTTGTATGTGGTCAATTATCAGCTTTTTCAGCCATTTCACAACCACGTAGGCGGGTAGGTAAAAAGCCACTAAAGCTTAACAAGGTTGGGACTTGGCATCCTTAAGTCAGGTCCGCTATGGTGGTGAGACCAGCGGGCGTACCCAAGAAGTCGCCATGTACGAATCTGCGATCCGTTTCTAAAGGAGAAACCCTCATATGGCATTGAAGCTAATCTGGCACGGACACGGTACCTGGTCGCTCCATTCGGCGGATCACAAGATTCTGATCGATCCCTTCTTCACCAGTAACCCGGCCGCCGATATCGCTGCCGATAAGGTCGAAGCCGATACCATCTTGCTGACCCATGGTCATGGCGACCATGTTGGGGCAAACGAAGATGGCACGCTCGATGTGGTTTCAGTGGCGCAACGAACCGGCGCTCCAGTCGTGACGATGGTCGAGACTGCTTCGTGGCTGTCAGGCAAGGGCGTGAAAGAAGCGATCGGAATGAACCTGGGCGGAACGCTGAAGATGCCTTTCGGTTCGGTACACATGACCTTGGCACTGCACAGCAATGGCTTGCCGGACGGAACCTACGGCGGCATGCCAGCCGGCTTTGTCGTCGAGATGGCCGATCGCAAAGTTTACTTTGCCGGCGACACGGCATTGTTCAGTGATATGAAACTGATCGGCGACATGACGCTCGATGCCGTCGTTTTGCCGATCGGCGATTTCTATACGATGGGCCCGGCCGATTCGATCCGCGCGGTGAAGATGCTGCAGCCCAAGAACGTGATTCCAGGGCACTACAACACGTGGCCACCCATCGAACAAGATGCTGTCGAATGGGCTTCCAAGATTCGCCACGAAACAAACGCCACGCCGCATATCTTGAAGCCGGGCGAGACGTTCGTGATTGGTTAACTTGATTCCGCCAATGGCTCAGCGGCCTGCGAGTCAGGCCGCTTTCTCAGCTGGCGATTGCTGACCCTGTTCGATATGCGACAAGATATAGTCCGCACCCCGACTGGAAGCACCTTGGCCGACGACGCGCTGCTTTAAAGCTCGCAGCTGTTCGACCGTGTTCCGTGTCGATTCTGGTGCCTTCAACCAATTCGCAATTCGCTTGGCCATGTCGTCGCTGCGATTGCGATAGGTGAGGTACTCAGGGTAGACCACTTGCTCGGCCCCTTCGGCGTCGGGGTCGTAGGTGTAGTAGCCGTTCTCGTAAAACAAGTCGTTCCGCGAAAGCAGATTGACCAGCGTGATGTATTTCACCTTACGGAAATGGCTTTGCACCCAGTGGGCAAACCGGCTGATCTTGTAATGGATGACCGCTGGCTTCTCGTGATAAAGAAGTTCCAGCGAGACCGATCCGCTACAAGCCAGGCAGCAAGTCGCACTATGGATCAGCTCTGGCGTGAGATCGACATGCACTTCCGCTTCCACTCCGGAAGCCAGAACATGCTCGAAGGCCAACGCCGCGTGCTTGTCGCTAAAGGCCGCGATCGCGAAACGCACGCCAGGCACCTCGGCCCGAATCTTCTTGGCGGTTTCCAGGAAGATTGGGAGGTTCGACGTGACTTCCTGGCTCCGCGAACCAGGCAGCAGTGTTACCAGCGGTCGGGGGTTTTCGCTTTGCTGACGAACGAAGTCGGTATCGAGATGCTGATTCTCGAGTTCGTCGAAGTAAGGATGACCCACGTAGGTCGCATTGCAATCGCGCTCCTGGTACCAAGGCTCTTCAAACGGAAGCTTGCACAGGGCATGGTCGACCAGGCGGCGCATCTTGCCGACACGCCACTCGGCCCAAGCCCATAGCTGAGGGGTTCCGTAATAGAAGACCGGGATGCCATGCGCCTTGGCGCGACGGGCAATCCACCAGTTGAAACCAGGGTAGTCGATCAGCACCACCGCGTCTGGCTTGTGATCGCGAAAGTATCGATTGGCCCGCAGTAGGAGGCCAACGAAGTTGTGTAAATTCAAGATCACCCGCAGGACCCACATAATGGCCCAGCGCGTAAGATCTTCATGCAGTTGGCATCCGGCTTCGGCCATCTTCGGCCCGCCATAACCAACGCATTGTATGTCTGGTCGGCGCGATTTCAGCGCACGAATTAAATTCGCGCCATGTAAATCGCCGCTCGGTTCGCCGACGCTGAAAAAAATCTCCATCGGTTCCGTCAACCTTTTTAGCCCGCCTTGCGTCGTGATTCGTCTTCGAAGAAAGCGACACGCAGATCAGGGATTAGATCTGGCGAACGACTTGCTTCGCTGAAATCGACTTGGGTCCATCGCTGTTGTAACCAGCGGTGCCCGGCCCAATCTTTCCAGGACCAACAATCGGGAAGTGGGGAGGATTCCGTCGGCTGGCCACCGATCGAGTTCGAAGGGCAAATGGCGACGCGGTATCCTTGCATGCCAACCAGTAAGGGTAAGCCGCGGCTAAGCCCTTGAATCTGTGGCAAACGGACTAACGCTTCACGGCGTGCTCCCCACACCAACCGCGAAACATCCAATCGTGCCGCTCCTCCCATGCGCCGAGTGAGCCAGTCCGAAACGACTGACATTCTCGAAACATGATTCTGACTTGTCGAAACAATGACTAAATCTTGCTGGATCAGCTGCTGCAGCATTCCTTGAAGCACAACGCCCGGAATACTGAGCTCGGCCGGCAAGTGGATGACCAATTCGCCTTCGGCTACCTGAGTCCCGCAAAACAGGGCCGATGAATAGGTCCTTGGCCGGCGAATCTCTACCCGTCGGATGCCCTCCCGCTGGTCAAGCGACCGCGGGGTGTCCTGGCTGTCGGCGGAGAGAGAAAGCAAGATCACTTCACCCTTCAGGTCCAACGCGCATAGCACGTCCGCCATCGTTTCCACCTGCTGACGGATCGATTCGTTCCAGTCGGCGAAGGGAATGAATAGGGACAACTCGCGCATGGACATCCTCAAGCTGAAGCAAATCCAGGGAAATAATCGGGCGAGAGTATGTCAAAACGGCCTATTCGCCGACAGGCCAGTTTTCAAAACAAGATTCCGGCTGCTAGCAGAGCGGCTGCGGATTGGCGTAACTCCGCGAGAAACTTAGAGTTCAAGCGGTCTGGGAAAGAAATTCTGCGGTGGTATCATCACTGGGTGACGATAGTAATCGAAAGCGGGCGGCCGACTCGATTGACTACTTCCGTGCTCGCAACGGGGCTAATTGATGAACGTCTGGACGCTACTTGCTCAAAACGCTGGGTTTCTGCCAACCCGTGGATCGGTGATGATCGACTTCGTCTTTCTGGCGATGTTCGGCATCATTTTGATTCTGGGGGTCAGCATCTATCTGGTGCGCTACCGCCGCCTGTTTCAACTGCACAAGTGGATCCAGATCGTTACCGGCAGCGTACTCTTGCTGGCGGTCTTGGCGTTTGAAATCGATATGCGGTTCTTCACCGATTGGCAAGAACTGGCGGCACCATCCAGCTTCGGCATGCCCACAGTCAATGGCCTTTTGTACTTCCATTTACTGTTCGCCGTGCCGACTCCGTTTCTCTGGATCTATGTCATCTGGCATGGCCTGGCCAAGTTTCCGAGTCCGCCTCAGCCAGGTCCCCATAGCAAGGCGCATATCCTTTGGGGCCGCATCGCTGCGATCGGCATGCTGCTGACCGCCGTCACTGGCTGGATCTTCTACTACGCAGCCTTCGTTGCTTAAGCGGTCGTCGCTGGTTGGCGAAGATCGTCTGCGATCAAGATTTGTTTGTTCGAGGCTTAACCGAACGAGCCCATCGCCAACATGACCAGCGTACCTGCAATGACGAAGAACAACACGCTCAGCACGATCTGGATGATCGAAATGGCCAGCGCGCGAGGCACGGTGGTATCTAAGAACCGAGCGAGCACGATCGACGACAATAAGATGTTGGCCGAAACGATCCCGCAGTAAACCAGCAGTAACAGGGTTCCCTGTAGCCGCTCGACATCCAGCATGGCCAGAACGGCTGGCATCAGCATGTACCAGACCACGTTAAGAATTACGTTGACCGTCACCAGGAAGGCGAATGTAGGGATGAATGTCGGCTCTTCGATGCGGCCATAGTTCGGGATCACTCCTCGAAAACCATGTTCGGCCGCCACTTCGAGTTCGCTCTCGGGAGCTTCCCCCACGAACTTATTGAAAACGGTCACCGCTGCCCGCAATAAGAACACGCTGATGAAGTTGCCCACCAAAAACAGCGTCGCGTAAACAATCATCGTTCCCAGATTCATCTCTTGTCTCCTTCCCTTCCGGTCGAATTCCGCTAATCAGCCGGCATTGTAAAGTGGCGTACCTCTGTGGGGTAGCATTCCTTGGCTCGAAAGGGGATATTTTTTGGGCGATTTTGTGGCAACTGAATCTTCATCTCCCGAATCCCAAGGTCACCCTGGTTCGTTTTCAGGTCCCGCCTCATACTGAACTGTGCAGCATGTTCAGCGAGCCTTCGTCGCGCAAACAGTGCTTTCAGAGGCGAAGCGATGGCGACTTTCGGCACCGAGCCGTAGAAATGATGACGACTTATGAAGATCACGATAGTGGGTACCGGACGCGTCGGGGCAGCGATCGCCTTTGCCGCCACGATCAATCCTTTGGCCAGCGAGCTTTTGCTGCTAAACCGCACGCGTGACAAGGCGGAAGGGGAGGCGATCGATCTCTTGCATGCCAGTGCGGTACGAAATACGAACATGCGAATTCGAGCCGGTGATATTCCTGACTCGAAGGGTTCCGACATCATCGTCTTCACGGCGTCGGTTCCTTACGGCGACCCATCGCGGAAACGCTCGGAACTGGCTGCCGACAATCTCCATGTGCTGCAAGAATGGATTCCGCCGCTGGTGGAAGCGAGCCCAGATGCCATTTTGATTATCGTGAGCAATCCGGTCGATGCGTTGACTTACGCCGCGCTGAAGATCTCTGGCTTTCCGCCGCATCGGGTGATTGGAACTGGCACGCTGCTCGATAGTGTGCGTTATCGTTCGATGCTCTCGGCCGAACTTGAAATCCATTCAGACGATATTCGAGCGTACATTCTCGGCGAACATGGCGACACGCAGTTCGCGGCCCACTCGTTGTCGGTGACCGGTGGCGAACGCTTCTACCCAAGCGACACGTCGCGGCAACTCTTTCAGAAGACGGTCAACGTGGGCTACGAAGTTTCGCGGTTGAAAGGCCATACAAGCTATGGGATCGCCCTCGCCACGATGATGATCCTCGACAGTATTATCTATGACCTGCGGCACACGATGCCGGTGAGCGTTCTGATCGAAGATTACTTTGACGTGAAAGATGTCTGTTTGTCACTCCCCTCGGTAATCGGTCGGGCCGGGGTCACGCGCGTTTTGAGGCCGCCATTGTCGGAGGAAGAGCAGCAGCTGTTTCGTCATTCCGCCGAGGCGGTTCAGAACTGCATCCGCTCGATGGGCGAGTTCTAGTCGCAGACAATCTCAGGACGCTGGCTGCGGAGACTTACGCTGTTTCACCAACGCCTCGTAGATCGGTTTTCGTGCACGATTGATCGCGCCCAGCGGCTGATGTTCGTCCAGGCAATGCCACGGATTGAACTCTAGTTCTTCGGCTTCCTGCATGTTCTCGGCCGCGTTAGGAACTTGTCCCTGATGGAAGTTCAGCGTGGCGACTTCGCGCCAGGGAGTCTTCCACGGAACGGTCGGATCTTCGGTTGGTTCGGTCTTGGGATCTTGCTGCTTTTGAAACGAGAGCGTCGCCACGATCGGACCACGCTGAAGTTGAAGGGCCAACCGATACCCGAGTTTATCTTCCTGGCTTCCCCCTTGCGTGATTAAGCCGCCCGGGACCACGAACTTGATGCGGAACTTCACCGCCAACGGGCCGAGTCGGTACGGGGTCGTACTGAAATAGTCGGTTGCCAAAAAGCTCTCGAGCTTCTGCCCAATCTTCAGCAGGAGACTCGCATCATGGAAACGCCACTGAAGCGGATTCCAGCTTGCTATCAAGTACCGACCTAAGGTGCCTGCTCGGCCACCACCATTCAGCTTCGCTTCCAGCAGTGCTTGATACACGTCGAGGTTGCGAATGAAGAACTCGCTTTGATCGATGGCAAGTAAGTCTTGGATCTGGCCGTTTTCCAAACCGCGAATCCGAATCGCCAGGCCGTGCACATCTTTCTGGCTGTCGTCGAACGCGATTCCATTGGAGCATCGAGCGACAATCGGATAGCGACCCGGTTGCGCGAAAAGGCCCACCTTCAGTTCGGAATCAAACGCATCGGACACAATCATTTCGCCACGCAACAGCCCGTGGTGCTTGGGATGTTGGGCACGTTTGTTTGGGGCACCGCTTCGTTGATGCAGGGCCTGTTGAAGTTCGATGAGCTTGGCGATTTTTGCTGGCTCGTCTGCAGGAATCGACTCTTGGAACAAGGCCGGAGACGCTGTCATAAGGACTTTCGAATACCGAGGTAGTGGAGTGCATTGAAGCCCCGAATTGGTAGGTATAGGGGGAGCGGAATGAAAACGCAATCGTCGACTGGATACGAATTTCGATGATTGCCTTCGACTCTCTGTGCGTAGTATGTCGCTGGATGATATGGCAGATGATGCCAGCACTTAGGGAGGGAACATCGTCGTCACCTAGCCTTCTCAGGTTGTCTATCATCCCTTCTGAAAGGCTGGTTTCTCGAACATTTCTCAGAAATCAAGAAGTGTATAGCGACAAAAAATGCAAATTAGGTAAAAATGCTTCTGTGCGGTGGCCGTCAACGCGATCCGCGCCCCTTTTCCTTTTTCTCTTCTCAGGGTTTTGCTGCCCAAATCAGGCGAAGCCCTCTCATCGACTCATCTCATTTCTCACAATTTGGAAGGGACTTGCTATGACCCGGCGCGGAGGTTTTACACTCGTCGAGCTTCTGGTGGTGATTGCCATCATCGGTGTCTTGATTGCCTTGCTCTTGCCTGCCGTTCAACAGGCACGCGAGGCGGCTCGACGAATGCAGTGCACGAACAAAGTAAAGCAGTTGATCATCGCCTCGCACAACGTGCACGATACGTACGGAATCTTTCCACCGGCCGGCGGTAAGTCGAATGGATGGAATGCCAAAGTTCAGCGGAAAGGTCCGTTCTATAACCTGGCAGGCTCGTTCTACTTCCACCTATTGCCTTACATGGAACAGAACTCGCTCTACGACAAAGCCGTTGGTGCTGGTGGGAACATGGACAGTACGGTCGATGGACGACGCGTTTACAACTACATCATCGAAGCGTATCGCTGCCCATCCGAGCGTAGCCCCGCCGGCGCTTCGGGCTATGGCTACCCAACCGGACCCGACAAGACGCATGCCGTCTGCAACTACGGCGTGAACTACATGGCATTCTGCGACGTCTCTTCCAACAATCAGGAAGGGGCCACCAACATTGCGATGGTGACCGACGGTCTGACGAATACGGTCTTCTTCGGCGAACGTTACGGTCAGTGCACCTCAAACAAGTCGAGCCTCTGGGCGAACTCGTCCGGAACATGGGCTCCGCAAATTTGCCGCGGGGTGAATCCAAAGACCGGAACTTGTTCGGTACCCCAGATTACGCCGGTCTACACCAGCGCTGGGGACTCGAGCAGCGGCGGTAGTTCGCCACACCCAGGGGCGATGAATGTCGGGCTGGGGGATGGAAGCGTCACGAAGGTGAGCGGAACGATCGAAGCTTCGGTCTGGGCCAATCTCACCAACCCAATCGACGGCAACGTGATCGGCGAATATTAAGCCGAGTGTGATCCATCCGTAGGAAACCTTTCCCGCGGCTGGCTGGCAGCCGCGGTCGCCCCATCTCTTCTTTCTCCAAGGTATCCGTATGAAGTTTGCTCAAGTCAGCGTACTGCTTTGCGCTTCGGTAGCGTTGTTGCTAATTGGTTGTGGTAAAGCACCTTCGCAAACGTTCACCGGCAAGATAACTCTCGATGGAAATCCGCTCGCGCAAGCGGGCATTGAACTCCTTCCGAAAGAAGGGGGAGCGACCGGAGTCCATTACGGTACTACCGATGCCGAAGGACGCTTCACGATTACCGAAGACGACACCAATCCGATCACTCCGGGCGAATATTCGGTAGTCGTCGACAAAGTTCCGACCGAGATGGGAGGCAAGAGCGAGGTGCCCGATCCTTATCGCAATAAGGAAAAGACACCGTTGTCGGTGACGATTGCTGATGGTTCGACTGACCTGGCGGAAATCGAACTAAGTAGCAAGCCGTAGCGTTACACGTGCACCGGAACGTCGAGCACGTCGAGGTTCGAGCGATAGTGTTGCACCTGGTTTCGACCCTGTTGCTTGGCGGCATAAAGCGCGGTGTCGGCCCGATGAACGAGAGTTCGACTCTCATCCCCAGGTAAGAACTCGGCCACACCGCAGCTCACGGTCACCTGGGTATCTTCTGGCAGATCTTGGGCAAAGTGCTTTGGAATGCACTGGACGATTCGTTTTGAAATTTCCAGTGCCTCGTCCAATTTGGTCATCGACATGACGATCGCAAACTCTTCGCCGCCGAATCGCGTGCAAAGATCGGTCTTGCGGGTGTGGTCCACCAGTTTCGAGGCCAACTTCATCAGGATGTGATCGCCCATTTCGTGACCAAAGCGATCATTAATTTGCTTGAAGTGATCGACATCGATCATGGCCAGGCAGAACGGCGTGTTATGTCGCTGGAAGTCCGCCATTCTCCTTTCCAGTTCCGAGTCGAGACCGCGACGGTTCGCAATCGATGTCAACGGGTCGATGTGGGCCTGGGCAAGTGCATCGAGAAGCTGCTTCTGCCGGGCGACTGCCTGACGCACCAGTCGCAGCATGACATGCATATGTCCGGCGATTTCATGCTTAGGCACGAATAGCTGAGCGCCCATCCGGACCGATCGCAGTGCATCGTGTTCGTCATCGTGACCCGTCAGCACCACGATCGCAGGCTCTGGCGCCGCGATCTTTAAACGCACGATCCCATCCAGCCCACTACTGTCGGGCAGACCGAGATCCAGAATGAAGGCATCCACCGGCACTTCCCGCGAGAACTTGATCGCCTCGGCCAGTGTCGTCACGTGGTGGAGTGTGATTGGTCGTTCCGCTGAACGACGCAAACATTGCATCGTGAGCCGAGCTTCCGCCTCGTTGTCTTCTACGAGAACGATCGTTTTCAGTTCGTCCATCGCCGATACCAGGTTCGTGCAACGTTAAGGGTGTCATTCCGCCAAGTCTCCTGAATCCCCTTTATCTGGGTGCATAGTGAGACATCCAAAGTTTAGGGTCCGACGGCACTGCCCTGGGAACAACCATATTGATTACGGAGATCCACACTTCCCCAAAGGGTTTCTGCCCTCGCTCGCAGCTTGTAGCCGGCATAATCGATACCATCGGCACGTCGATATTGGGCAACGAAAGCGCTAGAGTGCGCAATAAAAAACGAGCCGGACTGCTTGGAGTCTGGCTCGTTTCCCTTTCGATGGCAGGTTGATCGAACGATCTATTAGGTCATGCAGATCCGATTCACGGCATCCAGAATCGCGTGCACGGTCGCTTCCACCGTATCGGTCGAAGTGCCACGACCGCGCGCGATCTTCTTGTCCGACTGAATCTCGACGGTCACTTCACCCAGAGCATCACGTCCCAAAGTTGCACTGCGGACCTGGAAGTCTTTGCAAGTGATGGGAACTCCGGTGATGCGTTCGATCGCCCAGAAAGCGGCGTCGATCGGGCCGTCACCTTCCGAGATCTCGGCCGACTTCATGTCGTCGCCACGCTTCAAGGTCATCTTCACGAACGGAGCCTTGCCGGTGCCGTGGGCAACATCGAGGCTGTGCAGAGCCCAGCCTTGCCGCACTTCGCCGCGGATCTGTTGATCGCACAAGGCGGCGATGTCTCCGTCGTAGATGTCTTTCTTCTTGTCGGCCAACTTCTTGAACTCGTCGAAGACAATCTGAAGCTGCTCGGCGGAAAGGTGGTAGCCCAATGCCTTAGCGCGATCGGACAACGCCGCGCGACCACTATGCTTGCCGAGAACCAGGTCGGTCTTTTCGAGGCCGACGTCCTCAGGACGCATGATCTCGTAAGTGGTCGGCTCTTTCAGCATGCCATCCTGATGGATGCCGGACTCGTGTGCGAATGCGTTGCGACCGACGATCGCCTTGTTTCGCTGAACCTGAAGGCCGGTGATGTTCGAGAGCAAGCGGCTGGTCGGAACCAGGCGACGCGTATTGATGCGGGTGTTGACGTTGTAATAGTCGTGACGGGTGCGCAATGCCATCACCACTTCTTCCAGCGAAGCGTTACCGGCACGTTCGCCGATCCCGTTGATCGTGCATTCGACCTGACCGGCACCTGCTTCGACCGCGGCCAGGCTGTTGGCAACCGCCATGCCCAAGTCGTCGTGGCAATGAACGCTGATGACCGCCTTGTCGATGTTCGGAACACGGTTCCTCAGATCGGTGATGATCTTGTGCATGTGGTTTGGCGTGGCGTAACCGACGGTATCAGGAATGTTGACCGTGGTCGCACCGGCATCGATGGCCGCTTCGACAACGCGGCACAAGAAGTCAGGCTCGGTACGCGAGGCATCTTCCGGCGAGAACTCGATGTCGTCGCAGAACGACGCCGCCAGTTGAACCCCTTCGACACCGCGACGGATGATTTCGTCAGGTGTCATCTTCAACTTGAACTCGCGATGGATAGCACTGGTCGCGAGGAAGACGTGAATGCGTGGTTGGCTGGAATGCTTCAGCGCTTCCCAGGCACGCTCGATATCTTTGGGATTGCAGCGAGCCAGACCGCAGATGCTGGCTCCGCGAATGTTCGTGGCGATCTCTTTGACTGCTTCAAAGTCGCCTGGCGAAGCGATTGGGAAACCCGCTTCAATGATATCGACGCCCAAGTCGACCAGGGCCTGGGCGATTTCCATCTTCTCGGCCAGGTTCATGCTGGCACCAGGAGACTGTTCGCCGTCGCGGAGGGTCGTGTCGAAGATTTTGATCGATTTATCGTTCATGGGTGATCAGGTTTTGTTCTAGATTTGCTGTGGGAACGGTAGTGGTTTAACGAACGAAAAGTCCTACGAGCCGGCCGCAAGCCGGCCCGACTAGGAGGAGGCATGGCACGCTGACCACTCCCAAGAGAACGAATTGAAGAAACATCGACATGGTATTATTTGAGCTCGAAACCAACAAAAAAAGCCCTAAGGCGTTGGGCCTTAGGGCTTTTGGTAATCTCGTTGTAGTGCGAACGTGAAACCTTCCCTAACACCCTGGGGTGCTTAGCAGCAGTTGCAGCAGTAGAAGGTTTTGAATCATGGAAATCTTGCTCGCAATGGGATGTATTTGCTATGAATGACTCTACTACTGTGGTTTGGTTCGGTCAAGCCGTGGTGATTCCCGAAGATTGAGTTTCCACGGACGTTCATACGAAAACAGCCAAAACCACACGAACGTTCGACCGATGAAGAAAACGGCGTCGATTTCCCTGTCTACTTCCCCCGAGAGCACTGACGGAACCAAGCCATGAACGATCGCTTGGATATCAGTAGCGAGCCTGAGTTTGGACCTCCGCGCGACGATTCGGATCAGGGCCGCAAGCCGCGCCCCTTTCTGGGGGTGAAATTTGATTGCTGCGGGATCTATTCCCGGATCTATCAAAACAAGAAGGCAACGCACTACGTGGGAAATTGTCCTAAGTGTGCGAAACAGATCCGAGTGCGGATCGGCCATGGCGGCAGCGACAACCGCTTCTTCACCGCCTTCTAGATACTATAAAGGCCTCTGGCGACCCAAAGGTGCTATCGTAAGGTGATAGCACCCCAGGGACGTCCATCTTGAGTCGTCTCGATGTTTTCCGTACGATCTGCCGCCCCTTATATCCAGGATGGCTGCCATGATCGACTTCGACATTCAACGCTGTACCCGAAAGTGCCACGCGACCGAGCGCGAACTGCGACCGGGCGACTTGTACTTCTCTGTCCTCGTTCCGGAAGGATCGGAGGTCGTTCGGCTCGACTTCAGCAAAGAGTCGTGGGAAGGTCCGCCGGAGAATGCCATCTGCTGGTGGAAGGCGACCATTCCCGATCCACAATCGAACAAGGTCAGTTGGGCTCCGCACGACATCATGCTCGATTACTTCGAGCGGCTGCTGCAAGATCCACAGCAACAAGATGCGGCTTATGTCGTTGGCTTGTTGATGGTTCGCCGGAAGATTGTGCGTCTGGATGATACCGAAAAGGGAGACGACGGCGTCGAACGCCTGGTGCTGGTCGGGTTGAAACGCGAAGGGAACTACAAGATCCCGGTCGTCGAACCAACTGCCCAACGGATTGCTGAAATTCAAAACGAGTTGACATCGCTGCTGCAAACCGGGGATCCGCCCGCGGCCGAATAACCACGCAACGCAAGGATGCGCCTGTGACACAATTCAATCTGCAGTGGATCGCCGCGATCTTGCTGGTCGGCTTCGCTTGTGGTGCCGGCTGCCCTCGTTTCGTCCAGCCAATCGATCCGCTGTACCAGTCGCCGGTCGTCTTCAATGCGCCGCCGACCATGGAACAGCTGATGGCTCAGGTCAACACCAACACCCAGCGCGTCCAGTCGCTGGAATCAGATGGCGCGTCGCTCGGTTTGAGTGGCTTCCCATCGATCCGTGCTCAGATCTACATGATGCCACCGAACAAGTTTCGCATGATTGGCGAGACCGCCTTGACGGGGCAATTACTCGACATTGGTAGCAATGAAGAAGAGTTCTGGGTCTGGGGACGCGGATTCAATTCGCCGGGCCTCATGTATGCCCGCCACGACGAGTTCCAGTATTCGCCGGCCAAAACGATGCTGCCGGTCGAACCAAGCTGGGTAGCCCAGGCCATGGGGCTCGCTTACTTCGATCCCAACGATTTCCACCAGGGGCCATATCCAACAGCGACCGGCAACTACGAGATCCGCACCACGATTCGTTCTAACTCGGGGCAGCTCACCAAGGTTACGGTTATCGACAAGCAGTATGGATACGTGCTTGAACAGCACATGTACGATGCCGCTGGTCAGCCGATCGCTTCGGCGTTGGCCTCGAATCATCGCTACGATCCAAGCTTCGGTGTGTCACTTCCTTACAAGGTCGACATCCGTTTGCCGAAGTCGGGAATTGACTTCTCCGTTTCGATCATTGGCTATCGCATCAATCAGTTGACCGAAGGGACCGGAACGTTCCGACGGCCTCATCGTCCTGACGTGCCTGAGATTAACCTTGTCGCAGGTGCGGCAGGCCAGACCATGCCGACCGGGCAGCCGCTTCCAACGGGACAGCCATTGCCAGGCAGTCAGCCGTTACCGACTGGGCAGCCTTATCAGCAGCCGGCTGCGGTCAACGGTCAGATGTTACCTTCAGGTCAGCCTTTGCCAGGGAGCAACTATGCTCCGGTTCAGCAGGCACCGGCCGGCTATCCGAGTGGTACTCCGCAGTATCAGACTCCGTCGTATCAATCGCCGCAGTACCCAGCGCACAGTAACTATCCGCTGGGAAGCAATCAGCCGACAGGGGCCAACGATCCGAATCGCTCGGTGTACGAAACGGCCGCCCGGAACGAGTACCAGTCCCCCCCGATCCGCGGCTTGCACTAAGAGTCTTCGGTTCGATCTAAGAAACGCCAGGAATCTGCAGGCGTTCGGAAGAAGCATCACGCAGGGCCGATTGCAGTCGCTGTTCGGTCCCGCGATCTTGCAGTTCCTGGATGATGATCCGTCGCGCTGCGATCGTCAGAAATGTGTTGAAACTGCCGGTGCCGTCGAATCGGCGGATCACTTCCAAGTCGTTTTCGGCGAATCGCTCGAAAGTGGCAACAACGACTTGATCGATCTCTTTTGCGGTTAACGTCCACTTTTGCGACTGTCGGCACTGCTGAACGACCTGGATCACCGTGCTGGCATAACGATCGACGAACGTTCGCCAGTGCAGGGCAGGGGCCGCGAGCAAGTCACGGATCAACTGCAAATCGGTCGAAGAGGGGTTCATCTTGGGGACGCTCCAACGGTCAAAAACATGCTCAAATGAGACTGGGGAAATCTAAACAACTTGAGACTTAAGCTCAATACAGGTTTTACGTTCGGATAAAGGGGGAAATGGGCCTGGGTTGCCTTGACACCTTATTGAGACAGGAATAAAAAACGGAGGAAAGGTCGGACATCGAATACCTTTCATAGACGCGACTTGCGATTCGGGGCAACCCCAAGTCAATCGCCCCGATCTGATACACTTGTTTTCAACAGTGCCCACAGTGGCCAGGAGATACATAGGATGACTCACGTAGTCTGCGAACCGTGCTTTAACTGCAAGTACACGGATTGCGTTGTTGTGTGCCCCGTCGAGTGCTTCTACGAAGGGGATAAGATTCTGTACATCCATCCCGAAGAATGTATCGACTGCGAAGCTTGCGTGCCGGAATGCCCGGTCGAAGCGATCTTCCACGAAGACAACGTGCCAGAAGAATGGCAAGGCTTCATCGAACTGAATGCCGAAATGGCTCCTCAGTGCGAATCGATCACCGAAAAGAAAGAGCCGCTGGCCGAAGATTAAGTCGCGCCGCGGACTTTGCTTCTCGCATCGTCAAAGAAGGCCATGGCAGATTTGCCGTGGCCTTTTTTCATGCGCCGATGGCAAGTCGACGCTCCGATGGCTAACGCCAGACGAACCTCCTGAGGGAGAGCGTGTCAAGTCGATTCCGAACGGATTTTTGTCGCCTGCCTGGCGATGGCGCTTATTCGTCAGACTCGTATTGCTTCCCGTTCTGAGGCAAGGTTAGGATGAAATCATGCTAACATGCCGCGACTGCCGCGGTCTTCTCGACTGCAAAACGGAAGGACCTTTCTAATGAGTCAATTTACTTGCCAGTGCTGCCAGCAAGTTTTTGACAAAAGCAGCGATCCGTGCTTTGTCGTACGTGTCACTGCGTTCTTGGAAATTGAGCCTTGCTTCGACGAAGACGACTACAACGATACCGATCGCGATAACCTCTCGGCGCTTGCCGATACGTTAGAACGCGTCTATCCCATTGCTGATCCAACCTTGCACGAAGATCAGGCCGAACGTGACTATCGGCTCTGTCGTGACTGCTACCAGCAGTTCATGAAAGATCCGGTCGGACGCGAATCGACCGCTGCTTCGATATCCTTCAGCGACAACTAATTCGCTGGGACGCTATTCTTGTGATCCTCCCCAACGACGGACCTACGGTTGCAGGTCGAACGTCAAAGGGGCATTCCCTGTATCGGCGGCTTCTCCTGAGCACTGATCGGTGCGGCGAGGAACAAGAGCTGACTTACGATTGAAGTCTAGGGGAGGGCGAACGAATTGCTCCCTGCCAGATTCGCCGGCCATGATCACTTGTTCCGAATTGCGCCGAGCAATTCAGGGCAGCAAAGAGAACTGGTC
The DNA here is from genome assembly GCF_040718835.1 of Bremerella sp. JC817. NCBI lineage: Bacteria > Pseudomonadati > Planctomycetota > Planctomycetia > Pirellulales > Pirellulaceae > Bremerella > Bremerella sp. JC817. Next base: position 164,961 of record NZ_JBFEFG010000247.1, read on the forward strand.
ATCCGCATGCCATTCATGTTTTCCTGGATGGCACTTCCCCCGCAATCTTCATCGCGTGATCAAGTGATGCCCTGGCAGAAGGGGCACCGTTGGATAGAGCTTGGCCAGATGGTTATACCACTCTAAAGCGGCGGTTTGCCTGGGCGGCGCTCAATCGTTTGGCCCGTTGTGACACCTCCAATTGACGGATAAACTGGGGGTTTGGTCGCGTCAGAGCCAGCTTGACTGGGGCTTTGGACTCCCCACGCGACGCGTGTTAACCCTTCAGCACCTCACCTACCGAAAAGAAACCGAACATGAAAATTGCCGTTATTGGTGGAGATGGAACCGGCCCCGAAGTCACCGCAGAAGCGCTGAAAGTGATGGACGCGGTCGCCAAACTGGAAGGATTTACCATCGAGAAGACCGATTTCGGCTTTGGTGGTGATCATTACCTGAAGACGGGCGAAATCTTGCCAGAAGGTGCTGTCGACGAGCTGAAGAAGTTCGACGCCATCTTCCTGGGTGCCATCGGTCACCCAGAAGTTGCTCCGGGCATCCTGGAAAAGGGCCTGTTGCTGCAACTCCGTTTCCAGTTGGACCAGTACATCAACCTGCGTCCTGTGAAGCTGTACCCAGGCGTCGAAACGCCTTTGAAGGACAAGGGCCCGAAGGAAATCGACTTCGTCGTAGTCCGTGAAAACACCGAAGACCTTTATGCCGGTGTGGGTGGTTTCCTGAAGAAGGGGACCGCCGACGAAGTGGCGACCCAAACCGCCATGTATACCCGCAAGGGTTGCGAACGCTGGTTGCGTTGGGCCTTCGAATACACCCAGAAGCGAAACAACCCGAAAGGTAAGAAGCTGACGCTGGTCGCCAAGACCAACGTGCTGACCTTCGGTCACGACCTGATCTGGCGCACGTTCCAGGAAGTCGCCAAGGACTATCCAGACGTCGAACCAGATTACAACCACGTCGATGCATGCTGCATGTGGATGGTTAAGAATCCGGAATATTACGACGTGATCGCCACCACCAACATGTTCGGCGACATCATCACTGACCTGGCAGGGATCCTGCAGGGTGGCATGGGGGTTGCTGCTGGTGGTAACATCAATCCTGACGCCGGTGGTACCAGCATGTACGAGCCGATGGGTGGAAGTGCACCGAAGTACACCGGTAAGAACGTAATCAACCCAATAGCTGCGATCAGTGCTGCTGCGATGCTGCTGGAACATACCGGTCAGCCCGCTGCTGGTGCTCGCGTTATGCAGGCCATCCAAACGGTGACCGGCACCAAGATGAAGAGCCAGAGCGCTGGCAAGATGGGATACAGCACGACCGAAGTCGGCGACCTGGTCGTCGAAGCTTTGGGTTCGTAGTTCCCATTTGACGCACGTCTTCGCCAGGCCGACTGGCAGTGGCCTAGACGCAGCGCAGGCGAATTGAAAATCCACTTTGAGGTGGCTGGAAGTCGTGTTGATCGCGATTTCCAGCCACCTCGTTGCATGAACCAAGGTTAGTTTCGGCGAGCCATCCCTAGCCCTTCAAGGAGCGAGCATCATGTCGGTAAAAAGTCTGTTCGATTTGACCGGTCGCAAGGCATTGGTAACGGGAGGCAGCAAGGGAATCGGTAAAGCGATTGCCCGAGCCTTTGCCGAATGCGGCGCCGATGTCTGCATCACGGCCCGTCACGAAGAAGAACTGCAAGCCGCCGCGAAAGAAATCGCCCAGGGGCTCAGCGGCCGAGTCGAGTATCGCGTTTGCGATATGGGAGATCGCGCGGCGGTCGATGCGATGTCGATCGACGTCCTGCAATCGCTCCAGGGAATCGACATTTTGGTGAACAATGCCGGGACGAACAAACCTGAAATCTTAACGGAAACTACCGACGATGTTTGGGATGAAGTGTTAGAACTCAACTTCACCGCGTGCATGCGTTTAGCCCGCCATGTTGTTCCGGGGATGAAGGAAAAAAACTGGGGGCGAATCATCCATCTCTCGAGTGTCATGGCGCTAGCCTCGAATCCGGGTCGAGGACTCTATTCCGGAACGAAAGCGGCACTCATCGGTATGGCCAGAGCACACGCGTTGGAACTAGGGCCTTACGGAATCACCGTGAATTGCATTTGTCCTGGCCCGATTGCTACCGACCTGCCGATGAGCTTGTTAAACGACGAGCAAAAACAGCGTTTCGCCGAGCGAACCGCCGTCAAAAGGTGGGGTGAGACGATGGATATGGTAGGTCCCGCCTTGTTGCTAGGTAGTGACGCGGGAGCCTACATTACAGGTACCACCATCCTTGCCGATGGTGGCCTCATTTGCCGAACGTTCGACTAAGCCTTGCGTGATGTGTTGAATCCGCCAAGAGCCAATCTTCGCGGATCGCATGTCGACGCCTTGTCGGGGCTGGTCGAATTTAAGACGTGACTACCTTTAGATGAATCGCTTCGCGCTCGTGAAGCGAGACTTGGCTTGCTCATGAATCTACAGATCGTTTCCACGAAAGACAGCCACGTACACATCGCCGTTTCTGGGCGAGTCAGCCAGGACGGTATGTCCCGCGATCAAGAACCGATCGCGACGCTGCTTGGTCCCGAGGCCTACACGCTGACCGTTCTTCTCGATCTGGGAGGGGCTGAAGTGATTGACTCCAGCGGAATCGGTTGGCTGCTGACCTGCCATAAACGATTCGCGGAAAATGGCGGCCGCATGGTTTGCTATTCGGCTCCGCCAGCGGTGGCGAACGTCTTCAAACTGATGCGTATGGATCTTGTCTTTGATAGCGCGGCCAATGCTGCGGAAGCGGAGAAACTAGCTGGTGTCAACTCACAATAAGAACTCCCACGGAATCGACTTCGCCCAGATCGACAGCGATAACCTTGAACCTGAAGCCCAGATGCGGTTGCTGATCGAGCACTGCGCGATGGTGGGTGCCAGTGACTTGTTTATCTTCGCCGGCGAACCGCACTACCAGATCGCCATGCGGATGTGGGGACGGATGAAGAACATCACCACCCTTGCCGCCAGCGAAGGTCGCCAACTGCTGAACTACGTGAAGGCATTGGCCGGCATCGACATCACCGAACGTCGCCGTCCGCAAGATGGACGCTGGATCTATCGCGACGACGAAAAGGTAATCGACCTGCGATTGAACCTGATCCCGACCCGGGAAGGGGAAGACCTGACGATCCGCTTGCTCGATCGGGCCAACAATCTGCTGTCGATCGATCAGATCGGTCTCGGTCGTCACGACCGCAACGCGTTGATGGAAATGCTGCAGTCGGAATCGGGATTGGTCCTGGTGACTGGCCCGACCGGCACCGGCAAGACAACGACGCTTTATGCCTGTCTCCAGCATCTGAACGACGGCAGTCGCAAGATCAACACGCTGGAAGACCCGATCGAGTTCTCGCTGCCAGGCATTCGCCAGTCGCAAGTGAACACGAAGGTTGGCCTCGACTTCCCAGAGCTACTTCGCGGCGTGATTCGTCAGCAGCCTGATATCATCATGGTCGGGGAGATCCGCGATAAAGAGACCGCCGTCACCGCCGTTCGCGCGGCCAACAGCGGGCACCTCGTCTTTGCCACGCTGCATGCCCCGGTCGCTACCGGTGCGGTGCAAAGCATGCTTTCGTTCGACATTCATCCTTACTTCCTGGCAAGCTGCCTGCGAGGAGTAATCGCTCAGCGATTGGTACGAACGCTCGATCCTGAAACGCGGATGAAGTACGAGCTTGGTTCGACCGGCAACACGTTCGCCGACATTGAAGCCTTGCTTGAACCAGGCGAAGGGACTTACTTCTATGGCCCTGATCCATCGGCCGAGAATGAAGGCTACTGCGGCCGGACGGCGATCTTCGAGATGGTGACCGTCAATCGTGGGCTGCGAGAAGCGATCGTTGCCCGGCATCCAACTCACGAGTTGGAGAAGATGGCCGAAGAGATGGGCATGATCACCTTCCGCAAAGCGGCAATGCTAAAGGTCGCCCAGGGCGTTACCAGCATGGAAGAGGTATTCAAGAACATCCCGGTCGAGTACCTCGACCTGGAAACGAATAGCTAAGCCAGCGGCTGGTAGCCATCAAGGAACAGGAAGGGCCCGGTGAAGCATCGACTTCGCCGGGCCTTGCTGTTGAAACGCGAAGGTGTGGCTTACTTCTCTTGCGTGTCGATTGAAACGGACGAGTTGGCGACCGCCGTTTCGTCGGTGACCTGGGCTCGGACGAGAGGGCGGAGCCCGTTGCAACTGTCGAGCAGCGACTTCGCTTCCTGGTAGCGATAGTACGCGTCGACCACTGGCGAAGGGAGTTCCCGCGAGGTCTTCTCTGGCGAACGTTGCATCCGCTCGGCAACGCTGCCGGATGGTCGGTCTGGCCGCACGATGGATGTCAGGTAGTCAAGCGGCGAATCGTGACGGCGATTGTGAATCTCGTCGGCGTATTCCCGCTGGATACTTTGCCAACGGGCTTCTTCCTGGATGTAGCGATCGGCGACCTGGGAGGCGTACCGGTCGCCACTTTGATAGATCGCCACGGTGTAGCGAATCTCGGGCAGGTCGACCTCTTTCGTCGGACCGCCAGGGACAACCGGCTGGCGAATCTTCGCTCGGCAACGAACCGTCATCGTATCGGCCGACCAGTTCTCAGGCACGGCCACGACGATACCAAGGGCGGTGGTACCTTCCAGGCTCGTTTGTTTCGATCGATTGAAGCGAAAGAAAACACCTCGACCGCGATGGATCGTTCCGCTTGCCGCAACCAGTTTGAGTTCTGGCAGGATGTCGACCTTCTCGACCGAAGAGTGTTTCCGTGACACGCCGACGGAAGCATCGCCTCCGAGCGTTGGGGTGATCGCGTCTTTCGCCGAGACTTTGCCGTTGAGTTCCAACTCGGTGCGGTTCTCGGTCGAGATATTGCCAGCATAAGGACTTTGCAGTGTGGTCTGCGGCGAGAAGTCTTCGATTTGAATCCGTGGATTATGCGGTTCGATGAAGAACGTCGTTTCGATCAGGTCTTCCGAAATGCGTGAGTCGACCATTGTCGATATCAGCACATCCATTTGCAGCAGGCGATAGCCTGGGCGGGCATGCTTGAATTCAGGCGAGGTAACATCACGAGCGGCAGTCAGGTAGCCGACATCGAATTGAACCGGCGATGCGGCCCACGCGGGAGCCGAATTAGTAGCGATGAGGCTGAATGCCATCAGCGTGCAAACAAAGCGAACCATAGGTGCTGGCCTTTCCGATGCGAGTCCAAAAGAGGTCGTCGCGGCGTCAAAGCAGGTCGCATTCGTTGCGAAAGAGAGAATCCTATTCTTCCGTGCTTGCCGGGATGCTGGCAACATGCGGATGGGGCTGTTCCTGTTTCCCAATCAGCCCACGCATGTCGAGCGGAGTCATGCTACGATACGCATCGAACGCGGCAAGTGTTGGCCGCGATCGCGAAAAAACATGGCAAGATTTGCGGAATTATCAGGCTGCTGAGACTGCAACGCTAGCCAATGGAAACCTGGGCAAAGCTTGCGATCGGCTCGTGCGTGTGCCCATCTTCGACCGGTTTGTTGCCAGGACGAATGCTTAGACGAGTGTCCATGCCAGCTTCTTTGGCGGCATCCAGTTCGGCGACGATATCGCTGATAAACAGAATCTTCTCGGCAGCCTCGCCCACTTCCGCGGCGATCGTGTCGTAGCTCTTGGTTTCCTTCTTCGGACCGGTGGTCGTATCGAAGTGACCTGAGAAGTAAGGGAGCAGGTCGCCTGCTTCGCTGTGTCCAAAGAACAGTTTCTGGGCGGCGATGCTGCCGGACGAGTAGATGTAGACGCGCATGCCCGCCTTGGTCCATGTTTCCAGGGCAGGGGGGACGTCGTCGTAGACCTGGGCGATCATCTCGCCCCGCTCGAAGCCATCTTTCCAGATCATGCCCTGCAAAGCCTTCAGGCCGGTCGCTTTGACGTCGTCATCCATCAGGCGGCGGATCTCGGTGGCGACTTTCTCGCGGCGTTGATCTTCGTCGGTCAGATCGGCCGTCCAAGCGAGGAAGCTCTCGCTGCCGGCGTCTTGAGCGATCTGATCGAGGACCGGTGCCAAGGCTGGATCGTTCCAGGATTGAGCCAGGAAGCTATCCAGCCCCTTTAGGACATACGGAAACATCACATCGTAAACGAAGCGAACGCTCGAAGTCGTACCTTCGATATCCAGCAGAATGACATTCCAAGGTGATGCCATTAGACGTTCACCACAGGATCGATATCGTCGGCTTTGGCCAGGTAGTCTGGTCCCCAGCAAAGTGGCGAGTACTTGATATGCACGCCATCTTCCATGTAATGCGGAGTCCAGCCGGTAGGATCTTCAAACAAACGGATGCAGCGGATGTGGCGATCGGTGCACAGGTTGAACCAGTGCTGGGTATCGCGCGGCACGTTGATCAGGTCGCCTGTTTCGACTTGGACAGCGAAGACCGGACCATTTTCCGGATTGATGTGGAACACGCCGCGGCCTTCCACCGTGAAGCGAACTTCGTCTTCACTGTGGGTATGTTCTTTATTGAACTTCTCGAGCATGGCATCCAGATTCGGCGTTTCTGGCGAAACGTTGATCACGTCAGCCGTGACGAAACCGCCTTGCTGCTTCAGACGTTCGATCTCGGGACTGTATGCTTCCAGGATTTCTTCGTTGGTGGCCTTCTCGCCGATGCGTCCGGCGACTTCCCACTTTTCGTACCAGATTCCGAACGGCTTGAGGAAGTCGCAGATTTCCTGGACATCAGTGATGGTGCGGTTTTCGTCAGGAATGGAAATGCTGGCCATAGTGCCGTTCTCTCCCTTCGCCAATCAGGCGAATCTCAGATGAATGTGACGTGTGCGAAAAGTGGTTTGGCGGGAACCTTAGACCGATTGGCAAAGCTTGCCTTGTGCTGCCAGTTTACGCCCGAGGACCTCGAAAAGAAACTCGTAGATCTCGATATGGCGACGAGCTTCGTCCAGGTCTTCACCCCACGTATAGAGGCCATGGTTCCGAATCAAAAAGCCGTGGATCGGTGGCTGCGACTCGTCGTGCAGACGCTTCTCGACCTTTTCGGCCAGCTTCGGAATGTCTTGGGTGTTCTCGAAGATCGGCACATGTTCGACGTGCTGATGCGACTTGACACCGGCGAGGCCCTTCAGCATTTCATAGTCTTCGATCTCGAAGCCCCCTTTGGCGCCGAAGTGATCCGAGAGCAGCGTGCCCCAGACCGAGTGCGTATGCAGCACCGAGCCAACTTCTTCCATACGAGCGATCACGACATGCAGCAGCGTTTCGGCCGACGAGCGTGGCTGATCGGTGGTGGGCATGTTCGAGGAGTCGACCTGGTTGCCGTCGTAGTTGCAACGAACGAAGTCGTTGGGCTTCAAGCGGCCTTTGTCCATGCCGCTGGCCGTAACCATCAACTGCAGCGGGCTGCGATTGACGACGACGCTGTAGTTGCTGCTGGTGCCGACCGACCAACCGCGTTGAAAGAAGTACTGCCCCGTCTCGCGAAGTCCTTGAATGGCTTTTTCAGAACCGCTCAAGGCCGGATGGGTAGGAGAACACTTAGGTTCAGTATCGGTGCTCATGGGGAGTCTGGATTCTTTCCTGGCGACTGCTAGTTCGTGGCATTCTGCCAATGGTCGACCGAAGGTGGGGCCAAAAGTTGTGAGTTTAGCAAATCGGGGATCGGCTTCAACTCGCTGGTAAATTAGGGAAGAAAGGCCTAACTATGCACCCTGGCGTTTTCGTCACCAGTGGCAATGATGGCCGCTTCGGCAGCTGCCAACTCATCGAGACGCTGCATGACTTCCGCTTCCGGAGCAAAGTGCTTCGCCAGGCGGACATAAACCGCATGATGGCGTGCTTCTGACTCGAACAAGCTGTCGTAGAAGTCTCGCAGTTCCGCATCAGGCAAATGCTTACGAAGCAAACCAAATCGCTCGCAGCTGCGGGCTTCGATCAGGCCAGCGACCAGCAACCGGTCGACGGCTCGTTGCGGTTCCTGGTTGCGAATCAGGTCGTGCAACTGTGCTCCGTAGTTACAGGGCTTCAAACGGCGGAAGGGGATGCCACGTCGCTTCAGGAGATCGCGCACCATGTTAAAGTGCTCGAGTTCTTCGTTCACGATTAAGGTCATCTCGCGGCAAAGCTCTTCATCTTCAACATACGCAAAGATGAGATTCAGTGCGGTGCCGGCCGCTTTCTTTTCGCAATGAGCATGGTCGATCAACACCACGTCGGTGTTCTTCTCGACCTGGTCGAGCCAACGCTGGCCCGACTCGGATTGGAGATGCAGCATCTGTCAGGCTTCCGTATTCGAGTAAGCATCCCAATTTAGTGCCCGAAGCTCGGAAAAACGAGGGGTGAGCTGGTACGGACCGCGCAGCAACAAGCCCCTGGCGGCTTGCTGCCAGGGGCCTGAACCAGTTGGAGTTCGGGTGTCGTCTCTATTGATTAGAAGCGAACACCAACCGAGAAACCTGGGCTTCCGTAATAGAAGCCACTACCGCGGTAGTAGTAAGGATTCCCATAGCCATAGCCGTACCGTGGGGCGTAATACGATCGGTAGTAGGACTGACGGGGGGCATAATGGATATGTCCACGATGATGGACATGGTTCCCATGCTGGTAATAGCCGCCGTGGTGGCCATGGTGCCCGCCGTGACCGCCATGCGGTCCGCCTGCGTAGGCAGACGAGCTCACACCGAAAATCAAACCGACGGCGACGATGGCTGCAATCATGTAGGACTTCATCATTCTTCTCCTCTTCGTGTATGAGTTCGCAGAGGAAAACCCCCTGTTCTCCTGGCTGCGTCTCCTTCAGTAACGCACTTCAATAGAAAAGCATGGTCCATGCCAAAATGGACGAAAAAGTGCTTAAGTCTTTATGCTGCAAATGCTTGCAGTGATTGTGCGGGCGAGGGAAAGTAGAGAAGGTTGTTGTGTATTTGATAACTTCCGTCTCATATGAAGGCGGGCGGCGGTTGTGTCAGGCGTCTGCTCATCGGCTCGACAGGCCTGTGTAGGTGGAGTGGATGTACCTGGAAGTGGTGGGTTCAGGGGTTCGGACAGCCGTGCAGATTAAATGACAGTAATGCGATGGCAATTAACTCGGAGATGATTCGGAAATTTCGGACTTTCGATCCACTTTGTAACAATCATTCCGATGGGGCAGGGTAGATCGAACTGCGGTTAACATCAAATTCAGGCACCTCTTCGCGCATGGCATAACGGGTGGCTGACGCTTACCAGGAGCCATTTTCTGACCGCTAAAGCGCGCCGACTTGAATCACCAGTAGGCCTGTAGAGATGTCGATCCTTCCCAGCCAACCCGAGCCCGTAGGCTCGCCGAGGCCCGACGCCGAGCAAACCGGAGTTCCTACCGGTCTGCCCGTGCGCATGCCTCCCAGTCGCTGGCGAACGGGTGGGTGGATATTTCTGTGCCTGGGCGCGAGCATTTTGCTTCACTTGCTGGTCATTTCGCTTAGTTCTTCGATGGCAAGCTGGGTTTACTATAACCCGGTACTCCATGCCGTCATGGAAACCGTGGGCTCCAGCATCGGAGTCGTGGTGGGTGGGTTGATCTTGATCAATCGCCGCCTGGGGCGTGGGACGACGTTTAGCTTGCCGTTGGCTTATGGCTTGATGGCAATGTCCGTCCTGGATGGCCTCCACAGCATTTTGCCGTCGGGTGATGCGTTCGTATGGCTGCACTCGATTGGTGCATTCGCCGGAGGTGCGCTCTATGCGATGGTCTGGTACAAGCCGCAAGAGAGTCGCCACCTGAAGACAATCTGTTTTTCCATGGCGGCCATCGTGGTTGCCATGGGGGTGCTTGGCTTCCTGCTGCCTAACGCCGTTCCTCGGATGCTGAACCAAGGAATGCTCTCGCCGATCGCGATCTGGCTGAATATTGCTGGCGGCGTTTTGATTCTGCTGGCAGCGTTTCGGCTGTGGGGCGCGTTCCGCAGGTATCGCCAACGTGACGATTTGTTATTCATGGTGCACTGTCTGCTGCTGGGTGCGGCAAACTTGTTGATGGAACAAACCACGCTGTGGGAATCGTCTTGGTGGTGTTGCCATGTTCTGCGTCTGGCGGCCTATGGGGTCGCGATGGGCTTCGCGGTCGATTCCATGCTCTCTTTGCAAAACGAAGTGATGCGGCATCGCCTGGAGCTTCAACAAGCGGTCATCGATGCCCAGCGACGCGCCTTCGAGGCAATTGATGAGAAGCAGTCGTGGCGGAAGATCGTCGATCTTTACATGTTAATCTCGGTTACTGACCGGTCTGGGAAGATTGTTGATGTGAACGAAGGTTTCTGCGCGCTAAGCCAATATACGCGTGCCGAATTGCTGGGGAAAAATCATCGTATCATCAACTCCGGTCATCACCCGAAAGAGTTCTGGATCGACATGTGGCGGACGATCGCTTCCGGGAAGACCTGGCGGGGCGAGGTATGCAATCGAGCCAAAGATGGATCGTTGTACTGGGTCGATGCGATGATGCTGCCGCTGACCAATCCCGCCGGAAAGATCACCGGCTTTGTGTCGTTACGGTTTGACATCACCGAGCGAGTCAAAGCCCAGGCCGAAGTCGACAAAGCCCGTAAACAACTGGTCGAACAACAAGACCGTTTCGAACGGGCGATCCGGGGAACCTCGGACGGATTGTGGGATCTCTATCCTGAAACCAAGGTGGTCTGGTATTCCGATCAGTTCAAACGTTTACTGGGATTGAAGCCTGAAAAGTTCGATTGTCTGGAGCCCAACTTGCAGGGCTTTGTCCAACGTGTGCACCCCGATGATGTCGACGAAGGCATGGCCGCATTGGAGCGGCATCTGAAAATGGGGGAACGATTTGATATCCAGGTCCGCGTGAAGAAGGAATCTGGCGAGTATGGTTGGTTCCGCACGCGAGGTCTGGCGACTCGTGATAAGCAGGGGCGACCGATTCGGATGGCCGGATCGCTGACAGAAATCGACGATCAAAAGCGAGCGGAAGAAGAGCTTCGCAAGACCGTCGCGGAATTGAAGATCGAACGTGCGAAGGCTGAGAAGTTGGCGGAAGAAGCCAACATGGCGAATCGCCAGAAGAGCGAATTTCTGGCCAACATGAGCCACGAGATCCGCACGCCAATGACGGCAATCCTCGGGTACACCGATTTACTACTCGGCGAAGATGGACTCGATAAAGCACCATCACAGCGGCGAATGGCTTTCGAGTCGATCCGACGCAATGGCAACCACTTGCTTTCGATTATTAACGACATCCTCGATATGTCGAAGATCGAAGCGGGCAAGATGGTCCTTGAACGTATTCAAGCCGAACCGCGTCAACTCGTTAACGATGTCGTGACCGCGCTGGAAGAACGTGCCAGCAGCAAGGGACTCGAGTTCAAACTTCATTTCAATTCGGTGCTGCCGCCGACCATTCTGACCGACCCCACTCGACTGCGGCAGATCTTGATTAACCTGGTAGGCAATGCGATCAAGTTTACCGAGGCAGGCAGTGTCGCGCTCGATGTCTCGTACGATGCCCTGGCCCAGGTTATCGAGTTCGTCGTTGTCGATACTGGTATTGGCATGGACAAGGATCAACTTCAACTGATCGCAGAATTCAATTCGTTCACACAGGCCAGTGCCGGGATGACGCGCAAGTTCGGTGGCACCGGTCTGGGACTTAGCATCTCGCATGCCCTGGCCAACTTGCTGGGTGGCACACTGGATGTAACCTCTGAGTTTGGCGTGGGCAGCGCCTTTACGGTTCGCTTGCCGGTTGGCAAAGCGGATCGACTGCCGAAGGGACCTTGGAAGAGCCTGGAAGCAGGGATTCAAGTTGCGCGTCCCAAGGAGTTGATCGACGTTGCGGACCAAGAGAATCCACTTGCCGGAATCCACATCCTGGTCGCGGAAGATGGTGCGGACAACCAAAAACTGATCCGGCATTTTCTGGAGAAGGCGGGCGGTCAGGTGAGCCTGGTCGAAAACGGCCAGAAGGCAATCGACGAGGCAATGGCCGCTTTGCAAGAGGATCGGCCTTACGACGTAGTGCTGATGGATATGCAGATGCCGGTGATGGATGGTTATGCTGCCACGCAGCACCTGCGAAAACTTGGATTTGCCTATCCCATCATCGCCCTGACGGCGCACGCTATGGCAGGCGATCGCGAGTCGTGTTTATCGGCCGGTTGCAGCGACTTTGCGACGAAGCCGCTGCAACGGAAGCAATTGATCAATCAGATTTATACGGCGGTCGATGCCTTCAAGAAGGAAGCCGTCGACGAGTCGGTTGAAGATCCCTAGGCGTTCCTGACCTGGCTTTTGCAGGACGGAATCTGTGCGCGGATATTTCTCAAACGTGGCGTTGTGGCGACCTGCTTTCTGCAGAGCCTGAGGCAGGCCCCATTCAAACCGAGAGTGGCCGCTGCTGCCTTGCTCTTTCGGTTCCATGTAAAGATTGAAGCCCCACGGGCTCATGCCTGGTTCATGGAAGGTGCTCTGGTCGAGGTTGCGGCATAGATGAATACCGCATCCCGTTTCGATGGACTGCCATCGGAAATTAAGAACGAGGTCTGGGCAATCCCATCGATGAAGCGTTCCCTCGGAATCTTGTCGGCGATGCGAGCAATACCTAGTGGCGTAGTGAACATGTCGCACAGGTCGAACAAATCTTCGCTAACCTGGCCAGGGGCAATTGTCCCCGGCCAACAGGCGAGCACCGATATCGTCGACTTCGAGCATGGCGAACCGGAAGAAATAGAACAGGCGATTTTCCTGTTTCGAAGGAGAGGAATGAGCAGATCATCGCTGCTGCGATCGTTGGTATGCCGAAGCGAAACCAGCGAAGCAAATAGAATTTAAACAGAAGCTTCTGCGATTTCAGGAACGCTAATCAAGCGATCCTGATTACAAGAATCGCTGAATGCAATTCAACATGGATGTGGAAGAAACGACACATCCAAGTGAAGCCGTTTGCTGCTAGGGGATGATATTCAAGGCGGCTCGATAGTCGGCGATTGCTTTGAAGAAGTCCGCTTGAGCAGAGATGTCGATCAGTTGGGCATCGGTGGCGGATTGCTCGTAGATATTCAACTCGACCACATCGATATCGCCGGCGTTGAACTGAATGCGTGCCAGGCGAAGGGCTTCTTCGGCAAGTTGCACGTTTTGTTCCGCTCGCTTGGTTCTCTCCTCCGCGTTCAACAGGGCGGAGATCGCATCTTGCACGGTCGCCACGGTCTTTTCGGCCGTGTATTGGCGTTTGGCAGACAACTGTTGAAGCTTGGCTTCCGTCGCCGTGACCTTGCCGATCGCAGCGCGTCGTTGCAAAGGGACTTCGCCGAAGATGCCGGCTTCTAACTCGAACGGTGTTTTCTCGCCCTGAGGACTGGTTGGTTCGCCAATATCCTTCGAGGCATAAAGCTGCGCATCGAGCTTCGGCAGCAGCGAGTTTTCGGCTTGCTGTAGATCGACGCGAACCTGGCGGATCTTCCAATCGAGGTCGGCCAAGAGGGGCGACGCGGCAACGGCGGTGTCCGCTGCTTCGGCCAGTTCTTGAGTCGTAGGCAGTGCCTCTTCCGGAAAGTGATTTGGCAGCAGTGATTCGTGCGGTAAGAGTGGTTGACCGGCAGGATCGCGGAAGAAAAGTGAAAGCTTGATCGCAGAACTCTGCAGCTTACGTTCCGATTCGATCAGCTTCGTTTCGCGAGCCGCAATCAACTGCTCGTTGGTGATGCGGGTAATCGATTTCAGGTCGCCCAGTTCGATTCGCCTTTGAATGTTCTGCACACGCTCTTGCGCGAGTTCCAACAGCCCACGCTGGGCGTCGCGAGCCATCCCCGCGGCGACCCAATCCCAGTAATAGAGACTGGCGACACGTGTAAACTCGATCAACTGAGCGCGTATCTCAGGTTCGACCCGTTGCCGCTCCATCTCGGCTTGAAAAAGTTGAGCACGTCGTTGATCGATCGCTCGACCTTTGAGCAGGGGAATGCCGATGCCCGCGGCGAACTCGCCACCGCCGTTCGTCTCTCGATCGCCATACCAGGCCGGAAAGTAACCTTCCCCCAAGCGATAGCCACCATACAAGTAACCACCCGAAAACAGCGGCTTCTCCATCGAGACCTTCTGGCGATAGGTTTGATAGTAACCTTCCGGCCGCGATTCCGATGAGGCCTTCAGCAGCAGATCGAAATCGCCCCACGCCGCGATGTTCTCCCCCTCGGCGACGTTTCGACTGAGATAGGCACTGGTAAGCAGTGGGTACGATGCTTCGACCGCCAACACGACATCTTCCATGCTCAGTGGGGCGGGTTCGATCTCTTCCAGTGGGGCCGCTTCGAGGTGCGAAGGGCCCTGCGCTGGCGGCTTCAGTTCTTCATCGAAGGAAACTTTACGCAGTTCTGACGAATCGATCGAGGTGGCAGATGGAGACGAAGGAGCCGCCGCAGCCTTCGTCGAAGCGGACTGGGGGCTCGATTCGGTGTAGGTCGGTAAGCTTGGAGTTGTCGAGCGGCAACCGGTGGCAAGCATGGCCAGCGACAGGGTGACGACACCAGCGATGCGAGCGGTCCGGGCTACTTGGGCAGCTTCACCTTGGGCTTGGGAGGCTTCTTGGTGTCGGCCTTCTTGCCTCCTGAGGCCGTCGGAGGGAATCCGTTCAGTTGTCGCCATATTTCATAGCCTAAGGGAACTTGGTTTAGCATGACCCAGCCGTTTGCTTGGACGCCTTGCCTCAGGTAGAGGTCGGACGGCCAGGCACTGTCCTTGTCAGGCACGACCAGTACTCGAAAATTACCCATTCCATCGTCGGTGGCATCGACCGTGGCGACCGTACCACCAAACGTTCCGACTGCCACCGAAGGCCAGCCTGCGAATTGAACCGCCGGCCACCCCTCGAACTGCAGGCGCACATGATCGGCGGTTTGCACCAGTGGAATATCGTTGCCAGAGATCCAAAGTTCGACTGCCCGTTGTGATGTCTCCGGGACAATCGTGAACAGCGGATCTCCTTCCTTCAACATCTGTCCTTGCTCGAAAACTTGCACGCGATACAAGGTTCCGTCACGCGGTGCGCGAATGTTCAATCGCTGCAACTCGGAAAGCTTGATTTCAATATCTCGGCGTTCCTTCGTTGCGGTTGCGACCTGGCCCAAGGCTTCCTGTTGCATGGCATGGGCATAGTCGACTTTGGTTTGCGCTTCGCGTTCCTTCTGAATTCGTTCGTTCTTCTTTGCTTCCAACTCCCCTTCGGCCGCTTCGACGTCTAACTGCACCGACAGCAGTTCCGCCTCGGCAACGTTCAGATCTTTCTGAAGCTTTTCAAGCTCTTTCTCGGACTGTAGTCCGCTTTCAAACAGCTTGGTCTGGCGTTCCAGGTTCAGCTCGGCTTGAAGCCGTTTCGCTTCGTAAGCCGGCACTTGTTTTCGCTTGGAGTCCCACTTCGCTTTGGCGGCCTCGACCAGTTGATCGGCCGCCGAAACGGCTGCCGCCTTCGCCTCGGTAAAGTCGACGATGTTTCGACCGTACACTTCCGCCTTCACCTGGGCCGTATCGACCTTGGCATCCAAATCGCGGAGCGAAGCTTCCAACTGCTCGACCAAGTTCGCAGCGCTGGGCTCCATCTCGAGGATCAAGTCCCCCTTTTTCACTTGCGAACCTTCGCGAAGTTCGGGAGCGATGACCGCAACGATTCCTTTTGTCGGAGCCGTGATCACCTGTTGGCGTTCCTGCGGAGCGTAGGCAATGACCTGACCGGTACCGCGCGCCGATTGTTGCCAAGGCACAAAGATCATACCGGCGATGCTCAACAACAGCATGGCTAGCATGACATTGGCCAATCGCCATACCCATCGTGACGATTGCACCAACTTGAGTGCTGGCAAGTTATCGTGGCGTGATTCCGCTACGGCCGACATTTGGCTTTAACTCCCCTTGTATTCATCGGAAACTCCTAGACCTAACCCTTAGAATCGATTCATGTTACTGGGGACTTCGCGATGTATTCTTTAAAAAGTTGGCGTCGCCCAGGGGGATCGTTTGGTCACATTGCTCTGCCAGGCGTTTTCGCGATGTTCCCACGATCACGGTCCAATTCTTCTGCTCGATCAAACGTTGGAAGATGCGGCTTGCCATTTCGTCCGATAGTCCGTCGAGGACACCGTCGAGTAGCAGCATCCGAGGCCGCCCCACGATCGCGCGCGCTAGCATCAATCGTGAAGCCTGGCTGCGAGAAAGACGCCGACCATGCGTCTGGAGCATGGTGTTCAGTCCGTCTTGTAGATCCTGGAACTCGTCCAGAAGTTCAACCGTATTTAACGCATCGCGAACATCTTTGGCATTGATGTGGGAACGATTCAAATGAATGTTCTCGAGGATCGTGCCATGGAAGATGCCAATCTCTCCCGCCAACGATATGTGCTCTCGTAGCGAGTCAGGGCGAAGTTCGCGGATATCGATGTCGTCGAGCTCGACGACCCCTTTGTTCGGCTGTTGTAGTCCGCAAAGCAAGCTGAGGAAGGTCGACTTGCCGACTCCTGAGTCCCCCAACACTGCAGTGGAACTACCTGGCCCGATCTCGAGATTTAAGTCCGAGAACACCGAGCGATTATTATGCGAAAGGGAAATATTACGGAACCGCATGCTCGCCGGTTCCCCTTCCCGCAGATGAAACAATCGATCGTGCTGTTCGACACTCAGATCAAACAAATGCCCCAATTTGTCGATCGATGCCAGCAGGTCATAGAAGTTTTCGAGATGTTTGCCCAGCTTGGCGAACGAGCTCAAAATCATCATGACGATCAGTTCGGAGGCGACCAACTGGCCGAGCGTCATTTCGCCAGAGATAACCAGCCAGCCACCCAGCCCCAGCAGAGAAGTTGCCGCAACGGCTTGCAGGCCTAGCACAAACAGGATCTGCCGGATGATGATGCGGAAGTGATTTCTACGAGCATCGAGCCAGTGCACCGCCAGATCGTCGGCACGCTCTAAGGCATAGGCCTGACCACCATTCATTTTGAACGCGGTGGTATGCCGTGCGAGTTCCTGAAGCCAGGCCGCAACCGCATACTTGGCTTTGGATTCTTTGATCGAAGTCTTAACGGCACCCCGTCCCAAACCAAAAACGGCTAAGGTGATCAGCAGGAGCAAGACAATATCGAACCCTAACAGGAACGGGTGATAGAACGCCAGAACCGCCATCCCGATGATCGTTTGAAGAACAATCGCCACGCCATCGAGCAGCAAGGTGGAGGTCGCCTTCTGAACGGTGACGACATCGAAGAAGCGATTAGTCAATTCGGGCCCGTGTTGGTGGTCGAATTCATTTTGCTGAACGCGAGGCAGGCGATAGGCGAGGTCTTCGACAACACGGATAAAAATTCGACGCTGCAGCACTTCCGCCACGAAGATGATTAAGGCTCGCATGGCGGCAGCGAACGCGAGGAATACAAAAAGCATCAACGCCAGGATGACGACTGGCTGCAGGTACCGACCGAACGCTACCGTGTTCACCAGCACTTCGACGGCGACTGGCGTTGCCAAGGCCAGCAGTCCGACGATGGCCGAGAATATCAACAGGATCCAAAGGTCGCGGCGTTCCGGAATAAACAGCGATACTAATCGTTCGAACGGTTTGACATCGTGATCGGATGATGGAATGTCGGTTGGGCGATTTGCGGCCTGACAACCGAGGGCTGGCTGGCCGACGGTCCAACGGCACTTCGCATCCGGGCCAGTAAGCGAAAGTTCCTTCTTCAGGCCCGACATCGAGACCCAGCGTTTCGTATCGGTGACCGGATCGAGAACCAAGACTTTGTTGCGTTTGGCCTGGATTAAGACCCGCCAATGAACGTCGCCGGAGTCGTCGGTTGAACCATGAGCGACCGGCGTGCCATCGTAGACAAACTCAATGATCCGCTCGATGCTAGCGTCGAGTGTTCGAACTTTCAGATTGACGCTCTCGCCAACCTCAACCAGCCGGCTGCTCCAGGCCGTTTGATCGGTGCCTGGGATCGCTCGCTTCGCTTCATGCAATAGCCGACGAGCCTGACCTCGGTCGAACGTCACCCTGGCGGTCGACGCAAAGGTCGCCAGGACATCGGTCGCTCCGCGGATGGCTGAATCTTCCCAGTCAGTTGGCTGTCCCTGGGGCATCGGCTGCTTTTCTGCTCAGGTTAAAGGTTGCGGAATACGGGATTCTCACCAGTCATTATCGTTCCGAGGGTCGGGCAGAATAGATGGTATTAATTCGAACCAACCCATAGAAAAAATCTATGGCGGCAACCCGTAGCATTGATGAACCATGGAAAAAAGTAGTTTCTCCAGAGCGAATTTCAAGGCAAACGGCTGCAGAACAAGCAGGAATTACCGGCATGCGAATCGGACTGCCCCCGAAGCCAAACCACTGGTCTACGACGGATTAACGGCAATCAACGGAACCGCTGCGACCACAAGGCGATAACCAGGAATCGCGCGAATCCCAGCCGGAAGAATCGGCAATTCCTAGCTGTGCTGGGGCAGCCGATTGCGCTGTTGGCTGGGAACTGGCGGATAAAACGAAGTTCACCGATGGCGATTATGTTGAGAACTTGTGTCGCTTGAGATCGCACTGCCAGGTCGGGGGCAACGGCCCTCTTAAACTCGTCACGATTCTCAATCGCATCGAAGTAGCCTGCCAGGGTTGCGAAACCGAAAGCCCCGAGATTGCTCCTAAGTGGCTCCCGTAAATCAGTCGGCTCGCAGCTGAATCGGCAGTGCAGTTGCTCTAGATGGTCGTACTCGCCAGCGACATCGACTTCAAGTTGGCGGCACAGATCGAAATGGAAACAAGGCTCTCCAGTGAAGTCATCCGTGCCGCACTGGAACAGCAAACCATTCGACACACATTCGACCGTCTGACTGGCGAACGACTTGAAAATATCTCAGGCCAGCGCCAATTGAAGGTTTGAAAAATCGAAGCCTGCCTCGGTAAGCATTCGCCGCATCGTCGATTCGGCGTCGCGGGGCTTCATGGTTCCCCCGCAGTTTTTATCCGGCCTGAAAGTGCCGAAGACGTTCAATCTGCGCACAAAAAAAGACAGTCGCTAGATGCTTAGCAACTGTCTTTTTTAATTCGCTTCTGATCGAAATCAGAGAAGCGAGGCCGACGGGGATCGAACCCGCAACCACCGGATCGACAGTCCGGTATAAAGTTGAGTCGGAAGCTCACGTGGAAATGGTGCATGCCTGCCCGAGTGCATCAGCAGTTGGGTTGGGCGAGAGCGTTATTGTTATCGAGGTCCTGATAGCCCTAATTCCACTGATGGCCTTGGTGGTCCCAATTTCACGCTCTGCACATTCCTTATGCGGCATGAAATTGGAAAAGATTCAGCGAGACTGACATGCCCTTTTACGTCTGAAATCATCTTCTGTCATCGAAGTCGCAGCACAGTGCCGTCAAGTTTCTTTTCGGCGGTGTTGCAAGCGATCCGCAATATCAGACGATGCCTGCTGATTAGAAGTAGGCAAATTCTACAAGGAGCGGTGGTCATTAATCGCTTGCTCTGCCTTTAGTAGAGGCGTAGCTTGCACAAGAATTTCGATTCTAATTTCCCGGAAATGGCGCAAACTCATCCTCCTCAAGATTTTCCCGCACATGGTAATTTCATCCCGCTCACTATGTGATTTCCACTCTTTCGAGGGGTGGGTGTTGAGGCTGAGATAGTTGCCAGCTTGGGGGGCTGAATGTGCAGATATTGGAGAGTAGGATATTTGGTTCGAGAACGTGCGACGGTATTCTGTTGAGTTCACCCCCCTCCTCGCAATCTGGCAATAACCAGCAATGGGGGAGGCACAGATATATCCAATACCGTTCTTTAGGCACAAGTTCACGAGTAAATTGGACTAGCCTGAACATTAGAATTTGCAATGATTTCCAAAGAAGGAAGCTGCCCCTGGTTCACCGAATCTACGTTATCAAAGATCGCGTCGAATCACTTCCTCGGTCTGTCGTGGCGTGGAGGAACTTGGATCTCGTTGAGTTTGCTGGTTCAAATTGCCGATGAAAAAGTGTGTCAGTAAGGAAAATAGCGATATTAACGAGAGTAACGATGGCTAAGTTGGAAATACACGAGAAGCTTTACTCCGTGGTGATTCTCGGTGACTTTAATCCCGCTATCTTTCATCCAAGTTGGTTTGCTCAAAATGATTTAATTGCCCACCAGGAAATTGGTGATGCAAGCGATTTGACCTGTACAGATGAAGTCTCGACGTTCGTACTAGACGATATCCATTTCCAAATTGAACGAAAAAAGTTTGGGATAACAACGAAGGACGCAGCAAAGGCACCTTCTGTGAGAGATTTAGTGGTGGGCTCTTTCACCCTGCTTGAACACACGCCTCTCACTTTCTTGGGATTAAATCTCGATATGACAGTGGCCTGTGATTCTCAGGATGCCTGGCATGCAATTGGACATCGTCTGGCTCCAAAAGATCCGTGGAATGATGTGATGGACTCGCCTGGCATGATCGGTGTCAGCATGCAGGGCAAGCGGCCTGAGTCCTCGTCAGAGCGAATTTCGATTCGAATTCATCCAGTGATGGATCCTGAGAATGGAGTCTTTGTAGGCGTAAATCAGCACTATGCACTGAAAAGTGAATCCAGGAGATCTATCTCGGAAAGAAACTGTGAGGCAATGCGAATCTTGGGGGCCGACTGGACATCGTTCTACAATTATGCGGAAAAGTCTGCGATGAAACTCCTTGAAGTAGATAATTCGTCGGAGGCATTTAGCAATGCTCACTCTTGAAGAAAAAACGGCCACTGAATTGAATGTCCGCGGGATAGCTCAGGACATTGAAACGGCTCGGATTAAGCGTGATGACTGGTGGTTCCCAGTTCCGGCTGAAGCAGGTGACGATCGTACAATTGACTCGGCAGCGATCCCTGGTCCGAACGTTCAACCGACTGCCACACTTGTAAGTTCTCCCGCGAAGAAGATGAAACCAATTTCAAAAGAATCTGTGGGTGTGCCCCTCGGTGGAGACAGAAAGGTACTTCAGCAGCAGTGGGAGTGTGTTGTAATTGGGACCGACGTTGATTCGGTTCAATGCGAATTGCATGACTTAACTGATGAAAATAATTGCATTGAATTCGCAGAGATATACTTGAGTGAATTTAATGAGTATGATTTGCCACTACTGCAAGAAGGAGCTGTGTTCTACTGGAGCATCGGTCATTTGCGGCGGGAGACAGGTCAAGTCAGACGGTTCTCTGAGTTCCGCTTACGACGTATGCCAAAGCTGAGCGGCGCAGCAAAACGTGGCATTGCAAGGAAGGTCGAGCAACTCCGTGAACTTCGAGGAAAAACACTTCACTAACGCGCCTGCAGCCGACGAATTTGAGCTCTCAATTTTCGGCCCGGGAGTTGGTGAGTCCCTTGTCATGCACCTTGGCGATGGTGATTGGTACGTAATCGATTCTTGTAGATTACCGGGCGAAGATTCACCAGTTGCCCTTGCATACCTGGAGGCAATGAACATTAATCCAGGGGATGCGATAAAGGGAGTTCTTGCTACACACTGGCACGATGACCATGTCAAAGGCCTTTCACAAATCGTTAGGCGTTGTCCAGATGCACGTTTTACGATGTCCGCAGCTCTCGCCAGCGACGAATTTAATGAACTCGTTTTCGAGATTGAGGAGAAGAATAAATGTGTAGCGGCATCCGCCTCATCGACGGCAAGTGAACTTGCTGACATCCTGGAACGTGTAGCAGATTCTAAGCAGAGCCCTCCTTCCTATGCTTCGGACGGAAGCATGCTTTATAGGAAAGAGCATCCATACGCAGTCGAGCTAATAGCCCTGAGTCCATCAGGTGCAACCATTCAAAACGCGTTTAAGAGTATCGCAAGCAAGTTAAGCCCGAACTCATCAGTTCAAAAATTCACCAAGCTCTCACCAAATGACCTGTCAGTTGCTGTTCAGTTATCGACGCCAAATCATGACCTCTTGCTGAAAGCTGATCTGGAAAATTGCAAGCACCCGCATCAGGGCTGGAACGCAGTCCTAAAGTCAGCCGTTCGACCTAAGAAGCAGAGCAGCGTTGTCAAAGTGGGCCATCATGGTTCTAGTAATGCTGACAGCAATGAAGTTTGGCAAAACATGGTCTTGCCGAACGCAACTGGAGTCGTAACGCCTTATTCGAAATTGCGATCTCCATTGCCTAGTGGTAATGACGTTGCTCGAATTAAGAAGCGTGGTGTCAATTTAAACTGCACAACTTGGCCTCCATCAGTAAAGCCACCACGAAGACGAGGAGTCGATGGGGCGATATTCGGTGCTGTGAAATCGAGGCGTGCATTAAATCGCAGACCAGGGTTCATTCGGTTGCGTTTTTCTTTAATTCCGGGCATATCGGCTATTAGTGTTGAGAGATTTGGATCGGCAACTCAACTCTAGAGGGTTGTTTACAATCCAAATCCTTATTTCATGGGTCTGTTTCCAATGCAAAACGCTTAATTTGCCGGACACAGAAAGAAACAAAGTCCCGATTTTCGACCGTTCCCGTCGGGGCTTATGGCGAATAGATCGCCGGAAGAACCTAACCCCGGGACCTCCGCTTGGCAGCCCGGTACCCTGGCCGCTGCCAAGCCACCTCGCGGCCTCTATGAAGTGGACCCCAATTTTCGGACCACGGGTTAAGGTGGATTTCTTTGGCTCGTGGATGAGGGTATCGTGGCGTCATCAGGAGGTTTCAGATGGCGCGGAAGCGGCGGCGGTTTGATGCGGCGTTTAAGGCCAAGGTGGC